>NZ_DFQB01000032.1:90489-286321 GCF_002377545.1 Thalassolituus sp. UBA3500
TCTCGTGCGCTGTTTTTGATTGCGAGGGTGAGTTGGTTGCAAATGCGCCGCATATTCCCGTTCATCTGGGGTCAATGAGTGAAAGCATTCACGTTGTCATGCGTGAGCATAGCGATATGCAGCCGGGTGACGCGTTTGTATTAAACACCCCTTATAACGGTGGAACGCATCTCCCTGATGTCACAGTGGTTAAACCTGTCTTTATCAGTGATAGTCAACGCGCCGATTTTTTCGTCGCGGCGCGTGGGCATCATGCGGATATCGGTGGGATCACTCCAGGCTCCATGCCAGCCTACAGTCAGCACATCGAAGAAGAAGGGGTGTTGTTAGACAATCTGGTCCTGATGCGTGCTGGCGAGTTTCAGGAGTCCTCACTTCGTGAGGTGCTCCTGTCTGCAAAGTATCCGGCCCGTAATCCGGATCAGAATATTGCCGACCTGATGGCTCAGTTAGCAGCCTGCGAAAAAGGCGCTGAAGAATTGAAGCGGCTGTGTCAGCAGTATGGTTCAGACACAGTGCACGCGTACATGAAGTACGTGCAGGATAATGCTGAACAGACACTGCGTGATTGTCTGGCGCAACTGCCATCCGGAAGTTTCAGTTATGCCATGGATGATGGTACGCGATTTAAAGTGATCATTGATGTTGATCATAATTCCCGTACTGCTGTGATCGATTTTAAAGGTACCGGCTATCGCAAAGGTCAGCCAATGCATCCGGGTAACTTTAATGCGCCAACGTCGGTCGTAAAGGCGGCAGTTCTCTATAGCTTCCGGGTGCTTGTGAATAAGCAGATGCCCTTGAATGCAGGCTTCTTCCGGCCGTTAGAAATCCGGGTACCTGACGCATCGATTATTGCGCCGCAATATCCCGCGGCTGTTGTTTCTGGCAACGTCGAGACAGCCCAGTACCTGGTTGATTGCTTAATGGGGGCGCTTGGCCTCATGGCTGGTGGTCAGGGAACGAATAATAATTTCACCTTTGGTAATGAGCGTTATCAATATTACGAAACACTGTGTGGTGGCGCGGGAGCAACAGAAAAGGCCGCGGGCGCGAGTGCAGTCCATACTCACATGACCAATTCCCGTCTGACCGATCCTGAAATTCTGGAGCAGCGTTACCCAGTGGTACTTGATCTATTTCATGTTCGCCAGTTCAGCGGCGGTGCAGGAGAGCACCGCGGTGGAGATGGTGTAGAAAGGCATATTCGTTTTCTTGAGCCGATGACTGCCAACATTATCAGTGGTCACCGATCAGTGCCTACGTTCTCATTGAATGGTGCCGGAGAGGGTAAAACAGGGGTGAACTTTGTTCTGCGACAGTCTGGGAAGATCGAGTGGTTACAGGGCTGTGCAGCCACTGATATTGCATCCGGTGACACCTTTTGCATACACACGCCCGGAGGCGGAGGCTGGAATGGTGATAGCGGGTCTTAACGAGACCCGCGACAGGTTTCCGGAACCTGTGCTGCGACAAAATAATAGCCCTGCCAGATCTGTTGCTCGCCTTTAAAGGCGAAAAACTGGACGGCCTGATTGCTGTAACAGGCGCGGAATTTTATTCCTCGGGTCGAGTACCCCTTGATACTGGCCACCGCCAGCTCCGGCAGTTCGTCGGCGTTCACATAGTAGAAGGTTGCATCGGTGAGCTGGTTTACGAAGCGTCGATCTTTCTGCAAGGGGACACATTGCTCAGAGGAGGATGCGCGTGAAATGACCGTAAGCGTCTTACTGTGCTCCTGATCAGATACCTGGTGCAGTGTTAATTCATCACCGATTTTCAGGTTTTCATTGTGTATCGCCAGACAGCTGCCAGTGACCCAGCCGAGTTTTTCAGCAACTTCGTTTTTACGTTCTGGAGAAACGGTGACGCATCCCGAAAGCAGTGCGCTGATTGCTATAGTGATAAGTAGTGGGGTGGTCACAACCTGACGTGGCATAACGGGTCCGTATCGACTTGAAATATGCTCTCTACTATACAGTAATTAGCTGATCTGTAGAGAGCACACCCCTCTGACGCGCCTTGCGTTGAAGGGTATTTGGAGCGACATCAGATCGCCCGGATGACTTCAAGAAAGGTCTCTGGTTCTGGGCGAACCCGATAATTATCCGTCTCATGCGTCCAGACAACCGTCCCTTGCTTATCGATGATAATCACCGTCGGCATGGGTGCTTCGGTATCGTAGCCCATGGCCTCCAGGCCGGTAGGGATGCCAAATTCAGACGCAATTCCCAGTACTCTGGCAGCCTGATTATCTTTGTCGGTCATAAAGCGGAAATTCACACTGAATTTCTCAGCGAGTTCGCGTGTGTATTTGTGGGGTTGTGGCGATACCATGATCACTTCAGCGCCCAAGGCTTCAAGCTCCTGATACTGCTTAGCAATCTCTTTGATCTGTGCCATGCATAGCGGGCACCAGTTGCCGCGATAAAACAGAATGACAGCAGGTTTACCGGCCAGCTCGCTGCTTTGAATGATATCGCCGTTAACGTCTGTGAGTGTGAATGCCGGTAGGGGCTTGCCAACCGAGAGTGCTTCGCTCTTAATGCGCCCGTAGCGTGAATACCAGTACACGTATAACAGAAAACCAGCGTAGCTGATCAGGGCGAGGCTTAATGGCAGCCAGCTGTCACCCGACGAGCCCCACGCGGTCAATGCGACGCCGACAGCAATCGGCACATGTGCCTCAGGCAAATCTGCGCTGGTGCGGGCCATCACTGGCTTGACCATCAGAAAGCCAATGACGAGAGCCATGGGCGCGGCCGATAACAGCACGCCAGACCAGGTCAGGGCATTACTACCTTCTGCCAGTTGCCACACGGCATACGCGGAAATCAGCGAGGCAACCGTGAGGTAGGCAGACACGTAGGCGGCTTTCAGGCGGTTAACCAGTCCTTTCATCAGTATTTTTCCTTTATCAGGCTCTTAAACGACCGACACGGTTGAATAACCCACGATATGTCATCAACCAGAGTACGTCGAGCAGTGACCAGAAGCCCTGATCCTGGCGGCGTGGTGCTTTGCCTTTGCCCATACGGTGCAGTTGGCGTTCGTACCAGGAGACTTCCATCAATGCCATTTTATCGATCATTTTTACGCCAGTTTTGATCGGGCGAACAACGCTGGTGAAGTCTTCACCGCTGAGAATGCGTTTTACCAGGTCAGGCTCGACACACAGTGGACGGCCGAGGCCAACCAGATCGCAGGCTCCGGATTCGACAGCTGCAGCCATTCCTTCGGAGGTACGGAAACCACCAGTGACCATGAGCGGGACATCCACTTTGCTGCGCAGCATTTCAGCGAACTCAAGGAAGTAGGCTTCACGCAGCTTGGTCGACTCTTTTACCGGCTCATCTTTACCGAGTTTTCTATTGTGATGCTCGCTGCCCTGAGCCATCGCGGGGGTTTCGTAGGTGCCGCCTGAAATTTCGATCAGATCAATGCCCAGCCCAGCCAGTGTGGTTGCGACGGTGGCTGCGTCATTTTCATCAAAGCCGCCCCGCTGAAAGTCTGCAGAATTCATCTTAATGCCAATACTGAAGTCTGTTCCTGTGGCTTCACGCATGGCTTTATAGACTTCGACAACGAAGCGCATACGGTTTTCTATCTCGCCGCCCCAGCGGTCGTCCCGCTGATTGTGGTGAGGGGACAGAAACTGGCTGACCAGATAGCCATGTGCGCCGTGAATCTGAACACCGTCGAACCCCGCTTGTTTGGCCAGTGCCGCAGCGGTCGCGAAGCGTTTGATGCAATCCTGTATATCGTCTTCTGTCATGGCCCGCGGCGTACCGAAGAAGGCCTGCATTTCTTTCCGGAAAGGAATGGCGCTGGGTGCCATCGGATCATTATTCAGCATCTTTGGGGTCTGCTTGCCCGGATGGTTAAGCTGCATCCAGACCAGGCCGCCCTGCGATTTAGCTGCGGTTGCCCAGGCTTTGAGCATCTCCATATCACGATCGTCTTCGAGCACCACATTGTTGGGTTCGCCCAGATGGCGGCGGTCAATCATCACGTTACCGGTAAAGCTGAGCCCGGTACCACCTTCAGCCCAGCGCTGATAGAGTTTCGGCAGCGCTTTAGTGACGCGCAGATCGACACTGCCCAGAGTTTCACTGAGTGCCGACTTCGCAAAGCGGTTAGGCACAATGCTTCCGTTTGGAAGCGTGAGTGTCTGTCCGAGAATCTGGCTGGCGTTCATTGGTGGCTCCTGTGGTGACCAATATGAGAAACAGCCAGCACTATACGGTGAAGGGAAGTGTAAATTGATGTTATTTTGAGCCAAACTCGGGTAGTGTCAGTAACAGAAAGTAACCAGCCGTGTCGGTTGTGCCACATAGCGGTTGTTGTTGTGTCTTTCTGGAATATAAGAACTAACCTGTACAGACAATCTCTTATTCGGGGTCTTTTCGAAGCCGATGAGTAAATCGTATCTGCAAGTACTTACAGGCCTGATCGTCGGGCTGGCCAGCCTCAGCACTTTTGCGCTGTCAGATGCAGAGTTTAAAACGTCTCTGGACGCTGCCCGCAGCGGTAAGTGGAGCCAGGTTGATGACGCTGTCTCGGAGCATGTTCTTGCTCCCTATATTGAATATCACCGTATCAAACGTAATCTGCCGGATGTGTCTGCCTCTGACGTCAGGTCTTATGCGACAGAGAACTCCGATTCGCCTCTTTCGCGCTGGATTGTCCGTCATGCGACTCTGACCTACGGTGCAGCCCGAAAGTGGGATGAAGTACTGTCGTTAAATGAGTACGCACCCGCTGATGCGCCAGGGCGTTGCATTTATTACCGTGCAAAACTGATTAAAGACCAGACGGCAGCCTTTGATGGTGGACGGCAGTTATGGCTGAGCGGCAGCTCGCGCCCAGAGCAATGTGATGATCTGTTTAAAGCGATGCTTAGCCGGGGTGAAATTAACGAACAGGCAATCTGGCAGCGTGCTGTGATGGCACTGCAAGCGGGTAACCGCAGCCTATCTGACTATTTGTTGCGAAAATTACCAGCGGAGTGGAGAGTTGCTTCAAGTACCTTCCGTCAGCTTCGTTCGTCGCCAGAAAAACTTCTTACCCTGGATAAAACATTTCCTGCTGGCGTTGAGCGCAGCGACATGGGATACGCGGTTCTGGCGTATCTTGTGCGCCGGAAGCCCGAAACTGTCGCTGAGTTATATCCAAAACTGTCAGAGGCAGGTGTGTTGAGTGATGCTCAACTCGAGCGTATTGGTAACATGCTTGCAGCACGCAGTTATAAATTTGATGCCGGTGAGCGCCCCGACATTATTGATCAGCTCCTGACTGACCTGGGCGATGGCAACCTGATTGGCCCTGTACTGCGTGAAGCTATTGCTCAGTCAGACTGGGATGCCGTGCTCGCCTGGACCGATAAAGTGCAGGGTAGCGATAAAGACTCGGGATACCACATGTACTGGCGCGGCCGTGCGCTTGAAGCGCTGGGGCAATCTGAAGCTGCTCATCACGCCTACACGAAAGCTGCCTCTGCCCGTGAGTTTTATGGCTTTCTGGCGGCAGAAAAACTCGCCTTGCCATATGAGCTGAAGCAGTCGACAACGAGCTTGCAGGAAGGACAGTTAGAGACCGTTGCCGAGACGCCCGCCGTTGCCCGTATTCGCGCTCTTTGGGCGATCGGCGAAGAAGGGCTGGCAGCTGATGAGTGGAATTTCACGCTGCTGCGCAACCCGTCAGATACGCCGGTGTATGCCGAGCTGGCGAAGCAGAATGGTTGGCCAGCACTCGCCGTTCAAGCGACGATTTCCGGGCGCCACTGGAACTTGCTGGAGCACCGCTTCCCACTGGCGTATCAGGATGAGTTCAGCCGCTGGGCTGAAGAATACGACCTTGATCCATCATTACTGATGTCGATTGCGCGTCGTGAGAGTGCGTTTAATCCGCACGCACGCTCTCCGGTCGGGGCTCGTGGCCTGATGCAGATTATGCCGGCAACGGCGAAGCAGGTGGCCAGAGAAAAGAACCTGGTTCTAAACGACGTCAACGACGACCTGATGGACTACCGCACTAACATTCCTCTGGGCAGCTACTATGTGCGCTCTTTGCTTGAGCGTTACCAGGGAAATCTGATTGCTGCCCTGGCCGGCTACAACGCGGGCCCCCATAAAGTGGATCGCTGGCTCAAGGACGCACCGGTTGCTTATGATCAGTTTATCGAAAGTATCCCGTATCGTGAGACCCGCGATTACGTCAAAGCAGTGCTCGCTTATCGTGTTATTTTCAGCAGCCTGAAGGGCAAAGAAGTGACGGCAGTACTTGACCCTGATGAGCGCGTGTTTGCACAGCAGCTCTCTCAGGTGGAATCAGTGGTACCGGCTCGCAACTGACTTACGTCCCCGTCAGTGCGTGTCACTTATCTCTGGCTCCATACCTGAGCATCATGGTCGGGAATATGGTAAACTGCCGCCAGTTTCAGTTAATACGAACAGTGAGAGACAGACGCTATGGATATCATGCAGGTCATTAAAGATCAGATCGAAAACAACGACATCCTTCTGTACATGAAAGGTTCACCGAACCAGCCACTGTGTGGCTTCTCTGCACGCACCGTGCAAGCAGTCATGGATTGCGGTCAGAAGTTTGCGTACGTTGATGTACTGTCTAATCAGGACATTCGCGCGAATCTGCCTAAGTACGGTAACTGGCCGACCTTCCCGCAGTTGTGGGTGAAAGGTGAGCTGGTAGGTGGGTGTGACATCGTCACCGAAATGTACGAAAAAGGTGAGCTGAAGACTCTGCTTGAAGAAGCAGCGCCAGCTGAGTAAACACCGCTTGTGGGGTCGGACAGCTGCTTCGGTACCCGTAAATCAGAAAAGCCCGCTTAGTGCGGGCTTTTTTGTATATGACTGCCTTCGATCAGTCTCGAATTTCCATAAATTCAAGATCAATAACCGGCATTGAAAATTTGAGAGCTTCGCCCTGCACTTCGCCCTCTTCGTTGAGGACAACGATATCAGGCGCTTCTGCGTTATCAATACCAACCCACAAGGTGTTGTCAGGGCCTGATTTAAGAATGCCGATCTTCTCGTCTTTTAGTACGTCAGGGTTCACAGCCGTAAAACTGGCCACGTCGTCCAGTGGAAAGCTATAAAGAATACTGCGAAGGTTGGTATAACCCTGTTCCAGGTTCAGCTTTATAAAACCTGTATCGTCTACCAGAGCAATACTCATCACATGGTAGTAAGTGTCGTTACTTGTATCTTCATCATCTGAAATATCGTTTAAGTCAGAGAATGTGGTTCCGTTAACTAAGTTAGTCACTGCATAGTCATCAAGGCTTATCCGGTCGAGTGCACCCGAATTATTACTGTAGTCTCCACGACCTGAGACGTACACGTAATCGTCATCAGCGACTAATTTAAACAAGTTATCGGCATTAACAGGAATACCTTTCAGTCCGGTCTCGTTGGTATTAGTGTCGATCTCGTTATCACTTTCGATATCAATGACAGCAACGTAAGACTGTGTCGGTTGGTAGTCGGCGTCCAGGCGCTGCAGACCAACGAATAATTTATCATCCGCGACGACGGCGGCAGACATACGTGGATAGGTTGCGCCCTCTGCGACATAAGCAGCCAGACCAATTTCTCCAAGGACAAAATTCTCTTCATCTGCAGATGGGTCAACAACCAGAATGCTGGATTTTCCGTAGCGGATTACGTACGCCTTATCTTCTGCAACTTGTACAAATTGGTAAGTATTACTTGATGAGCTTTCTGGTTCAGTGAGGCTGTAGGTGTAATCGGCCTGAAGGAATTCAGCAGCGGCGTCATAACGTGTCAGCGTATCAATATTAAATTTACCAATGTGGTAGAGGTATTGCTCGTAAACATCGATGGTATAGTCCGAGGCATCCTTGTTTGCATAGTTTTCAACAATTTCGGTTTCGCCTACGGTGCCGACCGCGATTTCACTACTGGAATAATCAGCGGCTCGCATTTGAGCAATAAAGGTATGCCCACTAACACTGCTGCTGTTGGAAGAGTCGTCACCAAAACAGCCGGTCAACAGGGCTGTAGAGAGCGCAGTTAATGCGAGTTTTTTCATCATGCCACCTCGTTATTGAATTCGTTTACTTTAAAAATTTAAGTGTCCCGAAAGATAAATCTGCCGTCCTGCAACGGGTCGGTTCGAATAATCCCGGAACTGATTATTGGTTAAATTGTTTGCTGCTACTCTGAGACCCCAACGGTTCTGTTCGAGCTGATAAGTCAGATCGAGTGAACGCCGTATGTCGCCTTCGATATTATTGCCTGAGTCCAGATAGAGGTTGCCCGCCAATTCGTAATCCAACGACAGTGAATGCTGTTGGTAAGACGTAGTCAGGCCGAACAGATAGCGGTCGTGATAGATGCCTGGCACTTGTTTTCCTTCAAATGCTCGTACATCGCTGATCAGTTCACTGGTGTAGCTTGCTGCCGATATCGTCGGCTCTAGTGTGATTCCCTTGAGCTTTTCAGTGTGTATCAGCTCAACCTCAACGCCTTGCATGATCGAGTCAGACACATTGATATAACGGCCGATACCGCGACTGTCATAGATGGGCACAATGGTGTCTTTGGTTTTACGGGAAAATACAGACAGAGTGGCTTCTGATTGCTGACTAAACAGACGTACGTCGATGCTCAGGTTATCCGACGTTTCTGCCGAAAGGTCGTCATTACCGAGCATTAAACCTCTGTCACCATAACGCTCATACAGGCTGGGTATACGAACGCTTCGGCGGGCGCTGAGCGCAGTTTCGCTGAACAACGACACATGAGTAAATGACGCGCTGGCACCGGTGAAACTGTCTTTACTCTCAGTGCGTGCCGCGTCATCGGCATGAGTTCGTTCATTACTTGTGCGGTAACCACGGTGATAGATACTTGCACTGGTCTTCCATGGCGGGCTGATTCGGTAGTCAGCACCTGCAGTCAGATTGATGACCTGCTGCTTTGCGCTCTGATCACAACTGCCTTGCGGAGTTGTGCAATCGCGGCTGTCGGTATCATTTACATAGCGGCTTTGATACTCATCAAATTCGGCCCGGATGCCACTTCTGAGTACCAGTTTGCCTGAGTGCAATTGTGGTGATGTCGCGATTTCGGCATGGCGGAGTCGGTAGCGGTTATCGTCTTCACCCAAGCCTATATTACTCTCTGGATCACGATAGCTTTCGTTTTTGCGTGACACTGCAAATGACCAGGGTAGATGAAATCCTTCAGAGGCTGAGGCGTTCGAGTTAGACGTCGTAAATCGAATTTCCCGGGTGCTGTAGTGGGCTTTATTTTCTGGTGAATTCCGAAAATAATCCGGGATGTTTTTACGCTGATGCTGCCAGCTCAGCTGGCTGACGACGGTGCCTGTTGTCGCTGCAAGTTGCGCGGTATGGCGGAAGAACTCCGCATTGTTCAGCGCTTCTTCTGAATTGCGTGCATCGCCATTCCAAGGCGCTGGGACTGGGTAATCAAAGCTATTTTCGCTGTATTCGCTACCCGCGTATACCGAAAGATAATTATTGATATTGCCGCGTGCTGAAGCACTCTTATAACCATGATTACCTACGGCGGCCGCCAGTTGATTCTGATACTCCTGCTCACGGGTAATAATATTAACAGTGCCGCCGATTGCGCTGTCGTAGAGGCCACCATGACTGCCGCTGCTGGATATTTCGACCCGTTCAATCATATCAACGGGGATCTGGCTGAGGTCGTAACCGCCACCCTGAGCATCGTTTATGCGGATACCATTGACGAGCACGGTGGTTTGACGGCCGCTGGCGCCGCGAACAGAGAGCAATACCGGATCACCGAGCCCACCGCTGTGCTGCACTTGCATACCGGTCAGGCTTTTGAGGTAATTTTGCAGACTGCCATAACGTGACTGCAGTTCCTCTCCATCAATACTTGTCAGTCCAGCGGTGGTCACCCGCTGAGCTGTTTCGACGACCGTTGGCAGGGTGAGTGCGTCGGGCACAGTTTCACCGTTTGCCAAAGCAATTGCTGGGCTGAGAGCAGAGATCAGAAACGCAGTTCGGAATGTAAAAGTCACAACAACATCCGCAGATGCTGCAGCTGGGATCAGCCAATGGAGGCGCGTAGCGGATTGTCGCCACGCGTTTACCACCGACCTGTCGCCCACCGCAACATCGGTTAATCTTCACAGGCCGGTATCCGGGCTGACGACTGAAACCCTGACATTCTGAGGGCTTCCGGTGTTGATGCCTTCCCATGCATAGCACAGTGGCGTTGTATCAATACCTGGTCGATCACCGTTGCGGGGGCAGCGCTGGGTTTGTTGTTACACGCACCAGTCTTCCCGTTTAACCTCTGTCTTGCCGACAGAGGCACCTGAATTGCAGGGGAGAGTACTCGTGGGAGTGAGTTGGGTCAAGTTGGACGCTGTTAAGTCATCCGTTCTTTTCGGCGGGAAGGCAGAGAACGAAGCAGGCGCCACCCAGGGCGCTGCGCTGATACCTCAGGCGTCCCTGGTGGTGTGATGTAACGATGAAGTACGACACCGACAGCCCGAGCCCGGTACCGTCGCCGACTTCTTTGGTGGTGTAGAAGGGTTCGAAAATATGAGGTGCAATATCTGCCGGAATGCCGGGGCCGTTATCTTCAATTTCGAGACAGGTCATATTGCTCTGGCGGCTTGCTTTGATTCTTACCTTAGGGTGCCAGCCTTCGCCGCCATCGTGTTCTTCCAGGGCTTGTTGAGCATTGCGCAGCAGGTTCAGTAATACCTGTTCAATCTCACTCGGCACACAGTGAATCTGGGCATCGCCTGCGGCTTTATCGATGTCCAGATCGATATGTTTCAACGAAAGATCGTTGTGGGCAATATTCAGGGTCGTATTAATGAGCTCGGTGATGCCGATGTCGCGCTTTTGCAGATGGTCGTTGCGCGAAAACTGCAGCATATTCGCGACGATTCGTGCAGCACGCTCACCGGCACTCTGGATGTGATCAAAAAACTGGTCAATTCCTCTGCCCGTGAGGTATTCGTTCAGCAGATCCATACTTAAGCCAAGCTCGTCTGCAAGGCGTTGATTGGCCGCGAGATTGGGGTCCAGCCGCCGACGTGTGTTCTGTAAGTTCTGGAGAATAGCGCCCAGAGGATTGTTAATTTCATGGGCCATCCCAGCAGCCAGACCACCGACCGTCATCATTTTCTCGGTCTGCACCATGACTTCCTCCATACGCTGACGCTGGGACACATCGTCGATACGGATGACCAGGCGCGCTTGCTGGCCGCTCGGCAATGGGTAAGCAAGTACATCGGTGACCAGTACTTTGTCATTGAAGCGGATCTTTACCCGCTCGGACTTCACCATTTTTGGTGTTTCTCCAGGGGTCGACGGCATCAGGTTGAGCTCGCCTAATTCTGGTATCAGCTGCGTCAGAGGCAAGCCGTTGAGTTGGGAGTATTCCATGTTCAACCAGTCACCCGCCTGCTCATTGCACTGAACGATGCGGTTGCGTGAATCAAGTGCGAACAGAGCGGTCGGCATGGCATTCAGAATACCGTCGAGCAGGGTCTGGGTATTTTTCAGCTGTACTTCGACGCTACGACGGACGGACACTTCTTTCGCCAGATTTTCGTTCATCTGGCGGGTTTCTGTCGACAGACGTGTTGCACGTAGACGGGCATGTTCTGCTTGTTGATGGGCCGTTTTCAGGTGTTGTGTGCGCTGGTTGCGGCGCCAGAAAAGGTCATTCAGGGCTTCAATAAGTGGGTGAAGGTCAGGGTCTCGGAGTTTCAGAGTAATCCGGCCATCGTCATCGCGGGTGTTGGCTTCGCGAATGTCTTCCAGCAAGTGCATGTACGGCGTTTGCTGCCATTGGCGGGTCATCAGGTAGAGCATAAATACGAGCATCGCCGATAGCGTGACGATCACCAGGCTGGTGCTCAGGGTGTCCATGTAAAAAAAGCCGGGGAGTGACACATCGTTCCTGACCACCAAATCGAATTCGTCATCGAGAATGGCAAAGCGGTATTCAAAATAATCATCAGGGAAAGGTTGTGCATGGAGGTTGGGGGCTAAGAGCGTCGCGCCTTCGCCCGAATGACTGTGAGCCAGGCGTTCTCCGCGCTGGTTGTACAGTGCCGCTTCCTGAATCTGATAATGCTGTGACATATGATACAGGGTGGTCTGTACGGCTTGCAGCTTACCGGGAGAGGCAGCCATCTGGGCTTCAATAATATGACCCATGGTGCGTGACAGATCAGGCGCCAGATGTTCGCGGCCAATGCGTTCAGCGGCAATAACGTATGCGAGGGTTGCGACAAGGATGATGCCTGAACAAACCATTACCATGGCGAGCATCGATTTCTGTCGCGCCAACATCATATGAACTGGCTTCCTTTTATGTGCATTACCATGCTGCCTCCCGGGCAGAAATTGACTGATAGAGTTGTTCTGTCAGTGGTGCACTTAATCCATGCTGCTGTGCATGTTTCAGCAGGTACCCACAGATATAAGGTAACTCAGTTGGGCGCTGATGCAATACATCCTGAAGAGTTGACGATTGATTCTGTGCGGTTGCCTCAGCAACCTTTGTTGCCTGTTGTGTTATATCAAAACCGGTTTTCCAGTTCAGATTATGAAACAGGCTCGCGACTTCGGCGCTCAATGCTTTAAAGTCCCGGCGCTTCTCTTCACTGGCCAGCAGCTCACCATTGCGGCAACCATGATGCGCGGTGAGTGGGTTAATAATGGCGTTGATGGCGAGTTTTTCGTGCAGCACCTGTTTTATATCAGTGGTTAGCTGCATGGCAGGAGGAAGTTGAGCTTCTCTATCTTCCGTAGAGTGCTGCCAGCGCCCTGCCAGTGTCTGCCCTTTACCAGCGTATATAACGGTTCCGTTATCCGCCCGGTACGCTCCTTCGGTGGATGAACCGACCCAGAGTTCGGCGTTTATTTTATTTTGCGTAAGCCATGCCGACGCTTCGGCCTGCTGACCCATCCCGTTTTGCAGAAGAAGAATCCGCGACGTGTTATTCAGCCGATCTTTAAGGTCACTCAAAATATCTATTGTGGCTGCTGCTTTGGTCGTGACAATCAGCCAGTCGACCACTTCGCCCTGCCAGGGTTTTGCAGAAAAGGTGTCGACTGTGGTGGTGACATCAGAGGCACTGGCGGAGGTCTGTAAAGAGAAACGGGTCTGCTGCCGGCGATTATGGGTGAACAGGGTCTGAGATCGGCAATGCCAGGCCATCAGGGTGCCCAAAGCACCGACGCCTGCGACGACGATGCGTTGGCGTCCGGTGGAACTCTGGGGAGTATGAATATCAATCTGCGTCATAACCCGATTATATGACTACTGATTCACGACGTCCTTGTTTTCTGGTTTTTCGGCGTCAGCATCCGGGTTAACGGCATCGTCTGTAGGTTCGCCTTCCTGGTCTGCTGTCGCTTCTGCTTCATCGTCAGGAGAGGTTGTGCCCGATGAGCGCTCAGCGGACGACTCAGCGGGTGACTCGGTAGAATACTCCGCCGGCGACCAGAGCGCGCTCAGTTTGTCGAGGAGTGACTGAGGATGGTCGGCGGGTATTCCCCTGAGCCAGAGGGGAATCGTATCTTCATCTTCATCCAGCAGGTCGGCGATGGTTTCATAACTTAGCTGGCGCTTTTCCAGCAGCCAGGCAACCAGTGGCATCAGGCGTTGGTACTGACGCCTGAATGACGAATCTTTCAACGACTCGAGGGTGATACCAAAACGGCCAGCGATGAGTTGCAGGGCATCGTCCCGTAATCGTCTCAGTTCATTGGCGCTGCGGCCCGGCTGATTCATTTCAGCGCGTGCCTGTTGCTTCTCGGCTAATGCCGGGCGGCCAAACAGAAGAAATTCAGGGTGATCGCTCTCGTTCAGGTTCATTCGCGTAGCGTGTGTCGTATTCATCAATGACTCGTAACGCAGTGAGCGATTGTGACGGGTCTGACAGACCTGATTGAGCATTCGCCCACAGTCGATCCAGCCCGGCGGGTTCAGCGAGCGGTAGTGGTGATCACTGCTCCATGAATACATGCTGGCGTCAGGCACCAGGTTTCTGCTGACAGGCAGTTGATGCAGGGTGATGATTAGGTCCGCGAGACAGGCCTGTTCATCAACCAATACCGGGCTGATTTCTTCTGAAATAACGGCTTTGTGTGCATCCCAGAGGCGCTCATGTTGATCGGTGAATCTATCGCGGATGTCGTCGATGATGCCGGGCCAGTCACGCTGGCAATCCAGGACACAATGGATTTCGTGGTCAAAAAACACATAGGCAAGGAGCGTTGAGCCATCAATATGACTGAGCAGGTGCGCGGCATAATCGTACTCAAAGACTGAGCGGAATATTGCCTGCTGTCGGGCTCCGGTCATCCGGAAGTAATAGATTCCCGGGCCATGCAGTGTTTTCTGACGATTATCCATGCGTTGCTCTCAATATGCCTGTTCAGCGACCTGGGCTATTCAATGCCTTGAATAGCGATGCAGATATGCTCTAAGACTAGTGCGTTTACGGACTTTCGCCAGTCTTCAGAAAGGCCGTTTCTTTGCAATATCGCAGATGGCGCGGTATATATGGCGACATTTACAGGAGACCCGATATGCCATCCTTTGACGTTGTATCAGAAGTAGATAAGCACGAAGCACAGAACGCCGTTGATCAGGCGAATCGTGAATTGAGCACTCGTTTCGATTTTCGCGGGGTCAGCGCCAGCTTTGAGCTGAAAGACTTTGTCGTCACTATGATCGCTGATAACAAAACCCAGCTCGACCAGATGAAGTCTATGCTGATCAGCGCCATGATTAAGCGTTCGATCAAAGCGAATTGTCTCGAGTTCGCAGAACCTCAGGGAACGGGTAAGCAGGTAAAAATTCTGGCGACTATGCGTCAGGGTATCGATAAAGATCTGGGCCGCAAAATTGCCAAGCTGATCAAAGACAGCAAGATCAAGGTTCAGGCCAGTATTCAGGGCGATACCGTGCGGGTTCAGGGCAAAAAGCGCGATGACCTGCAACAGGTGATGGCGATGCTCCGGGGTGAAGAATCTATCGATATGCCGCTGGCATTCAAAAACTTCAAAGACTGATATTTATGAGCGGGATGCCGCTAACGCAGCTGTTACGTGAACCGCGCCTGCGGATGATCTTTTTATTAGGCATCTGCAGCGGCTTTCCATGGGTTCTGATTGGCTCTGCTATGACAGGCTGGCTGACGGATGCTGGCTTGTCACGCACGAGCATCGGGCTGTTCGGTTCTATCTTCTTTGTTTACGCCATTAATTTCCTTTGGGCGCCTGTTGTTGACGGTTTTCGCCTGCCTGTTTTTCGCCGTTTAGGTGATCGTAAATCCTGGATTGTTTTCCTGTTGCTGGTGATGACTCTGGCGTGCTGGGGCATCAGTCAGATTTCTCCGCAGGCGAGTATGGTGTGGCTGAGCATGCTGGCAATGACCATTGCTTTAGCGTCTGCGACCTGCGATATCGCGATTGATGGTTTTCGGGTGGATAGCTTCGACCCCGAAGCTGAAGCCGAGCTGATTCCTTATGCCGCGGCGTTTGCTACCAGTGGCTGGTGGACGGGTTACAGCCTGCTGGGAGCTGCGGCTTTTTATATGAAAGGTCTGTCGTCGATGGCCTGGGCCGATGTGTTTTTCTATCTGGCCCTGTTCTGTCTTTTTATCACCGCTATGGTGGCGATATTAGTCGAGCGCGATAGCCGACGCCGGGAAAAGCTGGAGAGCCGCGTCGCAGGTCTGAGTCTGCGGGCGCAGCTTCGGTTTACTCTGATCGAACCTTTCAGAGCCTTACTCAGCCGCTATGGCAGTACGATAGTTCTCCTGCTTCTGTCTTTTCTGTTTACGTTCAAAATGGGCGAGGCGTTTCTTGGGCGTATGTCGATTACCTTTTACAAGGAAATTGGCTTTACCGATGCTCAGATTGCTACCTATTCAAAAATGGTGACCTGGTGGGTGACCATCGTTTTCAGCTTAATCGGCGCGTATTTTAACCAGAAACTGGGGATTTTCAGGGGGCTCTTGATTGGTGGTCTGGCGATGGCGGGGACCAATCTTCTGTTCGCCTGGATTGCTGTTTCCGGACCTCTGGAAAGCCTCTACCTGTTTGCTGTGATTGCCGATGGGTTTACCAGTGCTTTTGCGACAGTGGTGCTGGTAAGCTTTGTTACCCTGCTGACTGATCGGGTGTTCTCGGCGACTCAGTATGCTCTTCTGGCCTCGATCGCGAATTTTGGCAGGACAACAGTGTCTGGTGCCAGCGGTTATGTTGTCGATTATCTTAACGGTGATTGGGCGACTTTCTTTGTATTGACCACCCTGATGGTGCTGCCGAGTCTGGTGATTCTCTGGTGGCTGATACGCCTGTTGCAGGAACGCAATTTCATATCCCGTGACTGACAGGAGTGTGGATCAGTGGAAATCATGCGACTGAACTTTCAGTCGCTCCAGTGAACCACTCAGGTCGAGCAGCCGGTATGCAATCATGTGGGTAATGCCGCTTTCGGGGTCTTGCTCAACTTTGCCGTATACCTGTAACAGTCGTGCGTGAATTAATGTATCCAGCTGGCGTTTTGCTGTAGCCAGCCAGACCACAATATTTGAGCAACCGGTTTCATCCTCGAGCGTAATAAAGGTAACGCCTGCTGAGGTTCCGGGGCGTTGGCGGCAGGTGACAATACCGCTGATATAGCTCTCGTCACCGTGTTTCAGTTGTTTTAAACCTTCTGCTGTCACGCTGTTGCCCAAGAGGCCCTGTTCACGCAGGACTTCCATTGGATGGCGCCCAAGAGTTACCCCCAGACTCTGATAATCTTCCAGCAGGTTGTCCACTTCGTTGGGGGCGTCGAGTGTCCATTCATCGGGCATCGCCAGAGGAGCCAGTAAATCAGGTTGGTAAGAAATATTCTGAGGTTCGGCCGCCTGCCAGCGTGCATGGTAGCGATGCTCACTGAGGGCGCCAAACGCACCTGAAGAGGCCAGTGCTTCTCGTTCTTTACGGTTGAGCAGGCTGGCCTGGGTGCAGTCAGAAATGGTTTTATATCCTGTATCCGGCCGGGCGTTGATTAGTCGTAATGCCGCATCCTGATTCATGCCTTTGACCAGGCGCAGGCCAAGCCTGACGGACCCATCTGGCAGTGCTTCGTGGTCCCAGTGACTGTGATTCACATCGACCGGATGAACGACCACCTGATGATGTCGCGCATCATTGATCAGCTGCGCCGGGCTATAAAACCCCATAGGCTGGCTGTTGAGCAATGCGGCAAGGAACACTCCGGGATGGTGGCACTTCAACCAGGCCGTCAGATAAACCAACAGAGCAAAACTGGCGGCATGAGATTCCGGAAATCCATATTCACCGAAGCCTTCAAGCTGACGTTGAATTCTCTCAATGTAGGCTTCTGAAAATCCATTTTTGAGCATGTTCTCCCGAAGACGATTTTGCAGCCGGTGCATGTGGCCTTTTTTTCGCCAGCTGGCCATGGAGCGTCGTAACTGGTCAGCTTCAGAGGCCGTAAAATCTGCGGCGACCATGGCAAAAGCAATGACTTGTTCCTGAAATAATGGCACACCATGGGTACGTTCAAGAATAGGTCGTAGCTCTGGCAGTGGATAGTCTGCGGCCTCCTGTCCGTTTCGTCTTTTCAGATATGGGTGCACCATATCACCGTGGATAGGGCCGGGGCGGACAATGGAAACCTGTACCACAAGATCGTAATAACAGGCCGGTTTCAAGCGCGGTAGCATATTCATCTGGGCACGGCTTTCGACCTGAAAAACACCGACAGAATCTGCTTTCTGTAGCATTTTATACGTCGCCGGATCTTCCCGCGGAATGTCACTGATCTGCATACCTAAGTGATTCAGGCTACGACGTATCGCCGTCATCATGCCCAGACCGAGAATATCCACTTTCATCAGGCCTAGCGTTTCGAGGTCGTCTTTATCCCATTGAATAACCGTGCGTTCTTTCATGCTGGCGTTTTCTACAGGGACCAACTCATGCAGACATCCTTCGGCAATAACAAAGCCGCCAACATGCTGCGATAAATGACGTGGGAAACCGAGAATGTCTTGTGTCAGTGAGCGAAGACGTTGCGTCAAAGGACTTTGATCTGTGTCTGGATAGACATGATCCATCCACTCGCTGCCGTGATAGCGGCCAGCGTAGCGGGCAACGATACGATCCTGCTCTGCAGTACTGACTCCTAGTGCTTTGGCGACATCACGCAAAGCGCTGCGCGGTCGGTAACGAATGACGGTAGCCGCCAGCGCCGCCCGTTCACGTCCGTATTTCTGATAGATGTACTGAATGACTTCTTCGCGCCGCTGACTCTCAAAATCAATATCAATATCCGGTGGTTCGTGGCGCTCTTCTGAAATAAAACGCTCAAACAGAAGCTGGACTTCCTGTGGGTTTACTTCAGTCAGGAATAAGCAATAGCAAACCACCGAGTTGGCTGCAGACCCCCGCCCCTGACACATAATATTTTTTGAGCGGGCGAACTGAACAATATCGTAGAGAGTGACAAAGTAATGTTCGTATTTTTTCTGTGCGATCAGGCGAAGTTCTTTATCGATGATCTGTTGAATACTTTGAGGAGTGCCGTCAGGAAAGCGTATAGCTTCTCCTTTCTCTACCAGATCCTTGAGATATTCCCGCGCACAAAGGCCGTCAGGAACGGAATCTGTGGGGTAGAGATAAGAGATTTCATCCAGATTAAAGGTACATTTTTCAGCGATTATTATGCTCTCCTGTAACCAATGTTCAGGATAGAGGTGAGACAGTTTTTTCAGTGATCGCAAGTGACGTTCGGCGTTCGCGTACAGTCGATGTTTTATCTGATGAACCGGTTGGTTCATGCGTATGGCGGTCAGGCAATCCTGCAGGCTATGACGTGAAGGATGGTGCATATGTACGTTACTGGCTGCCACAACAGGAAGATCGAAAATCTCTGCCCAGCGAGCGATATCAATGTAGTGGTGGACATCAAATTCATCCAGAGTACGCTCCCCCAGCAGCCACAGGCGTTGCTGAAAGTGTCGGATTAATAATGCGAGCTGTGGAAGCATACACTGTTCTGCCGGCAGCCAGAGCAACAGGCAGTGCTGCAAACTGATGAGCTTTGCAGGATCAAATGTGTAGTGCCCTTTTTCTGCCTGGCGCCGGCATTGAGTAATGAATGTTGAGAGTTCAGCGTACGCCGCACGCCCGGTAACGAGCACAACATACAGGCCACTGTCATGATGAAACTCGCTACCAATAATCAGCTTTAATGGCAGGTTTTCTTCTTTGATAGCCCGGTGGGCACATACGACACCTGCCAGGGAGCATTCATCAGTCAGAGCCAATGCCCGATAGCCAAGGTCAGCGGCCTGCTGCACTAACTCTTCGGGATGAGAGGCGCCCCGCAGGAAGGTGAAATTACTCAGACAGTGGAGTTCAGCGTATGGCGTAGTCATGGGGTATTCGTCTATGAAAAATAACCATGCAGAAACCAACGTCTCTGGTCATCTCTGAAGACCCAGAGCAATTGCTCATCGTGCATGACCTGATAGTAATCGCGTCGCGTTATCTGGCTGTCCCACCAACCGCTACTGATGCGCATTGGGCCATGGATGATCTGCGCGGGAGACACATAAGGAATCGGCTCAGGTAATAACCAGATGGGCCAGTCGCCAGTTCTGGCAAGGCTATCAGGCAAGCGTTCATCCGCTGGTTGTGCTTGCCATGAAGCCTCCGGGCGAGGGTCGCCAGTGCTTTGCAGCACAGACACCTGACTGGCTGATAGCTTAGCCTGTAAGCGGTTAATCAGGCTGGCCGAATGAGCCTTCGGGGCGTCGGTTGCCAGACATGATGCTTGTTCCTGTTGCCTTGATGTGAATTGGGTGACGCTGAGTTGCAGCTCAGTCACTGGGGCACGCAGAGACTGTTTATCCAGCTGATACCGACACAGCTGCAGTAATTCTTCATAGCGATATTCATGGCTGGCAAAACTGAATAGCCAACGGGTCTCTGGTGGTTCCCGATGCAACAGACGCAGGGCTAGCCAGCGGACCGAAAGCTGATGATGATGGAGATACCCGCAGAGGCTGTCGAGCAGACGAGCCAATGGAAAAAATAGCCCATTTCTGTGTTCGGCATCATGACTGAAAATGACTTTCTCAGAGAATTTCAGCGGCGGAGTAAAAAGACCAGAGGGCGGTTTTTGCTGTCCGTGCAGTTGCTGTAGTTGTTGCATTAACTGCGGGCAGATGCGGCGGCCAGTCTCTGCAAGAGGGAGTTGTAATAATTCGCCGAGGCGTTGAATACCAAGTCGTTGCAATGCCAGTAACTGCATGTCGTTGAGGTGTAATTCATCTAAAGGGAGTGTCTGAAGTGCATGATTTTGTTGTTCGGGGTTCAGAGACAATGTATTCACTCCGGCCAGTGCCTGCCAACGTGCAGAAACGGGAGTCAGGCCCAATCCATATTTCACTGGCCAACGATGTTGTTCGCAGCTGTTTCTGAGCGTATCAACGAAGGCTTCGATGCCCCCAAACAGCTTCAGCATGCTTCCTGCTTCAAGCCATAGTCCTTCGGCAGGGTCCGGGAATATCTGCGCCGAATAACGATATGCCCACAATGCCCTCTGCTGCAGTAATTGCTCGGCATACTCCTGATTCAGGGTATGACAGATAATTTCCGGACACAGAAACAAAGCACTCGCCAATGGCATGTCTGAACGGATTCCGCGCTGCTTTGCGGCTGTAGATACTTGTATTACCCGCTGTTGGTCCTGCGTAATCACAACGACTGGGCTGTGACTATCATGAACCAGGCTATGCAGGTACATGTCCGGAAAGTAGAGGTAGAGCCAGGCGTTCATTGGCTCAACCTGTGCTGGTTGCGCTGTTCAGTGACAGTGAAAAAGCATCACCAGGCCAGCGCCCACGGCGTTTGATAAAGCGCAGACCTGCCAGCTCTGCTGAGATCCGGTTGACCTGAAGTCTCAATGGCGCTGCTGAGGTGCTGTTCTGGTATCTGGAATCGGGCCATAACCAACAGAAGTTCTGGTTCGCTTCACAGGCCAGCTGAATTCTGCGAATGCTGTTAGGGTCTGATTCGGGGAGCCATCCCAGAACCGCGCTACAGTGACCAGAGCGCAGCCCTTCTTCGACACACCAGAGTGCCTCCTTACGATCTTTGGGATGCACCATCAACAGCCGTCGGGTATCGATCCCTGCCATGGTCAGGGCTGGCGCGTAAGGAATCGCAGGAGGGGCTACCATCATGATCCACTGCTGTTGATGGCTTAACGTCGCCAGCACGGGCAGCAGAATATGCATATCACCGCATCCATACTTGTGAGGGTAGATTTCACACACCTGGCCAGCCTGCCAGCCCCCTTGAGGCAGTTCACGGTTCAGCTGCTGATAACCCGAGGAGATGACTCTGGCACTGCTACAGGGCTGCTGAGCAGCTTGCCATACCAGCCCTTTGTTCAGAGCCTGGTCGAGAGGGTGGCTCAGACCGGATGACGAATGTGGTTGTGTCGCTGGCATGCCTCTCTCCTGAATGTGTTTTTATATACAGTACTGTATATAAAAACAGTATTCAAGATTGGAGTAAGACCGATGGGAGAAATACACATGAAAGCTGGACATATGGAAGCAGGGCTGAACAGAACAGAGAGCATGTGACACAAGAATTGAACGAAGAAAGGGGCCGTTCAGGCCCCTTTCTTCGTTCAGTTTACTGTATAACCGACGTACGCGGCGTACGTTTACCGGTCAGTCAGTCGTATAAATAATGATCAGATCATCCGGTATATCGGCATCCGCTGTGAGGTAGCCGATACTGTCAGTTTGATCCAGAAGGTGTTGAATCATGGCCTTCTCAGAATTCACTATCTGAGGCGGCGGGCGACGGCCGGTAAACTTCATCTGGGCCCAGTAAGACTGCACTCTGGAGTCAGACAGGCCGACGATCTTGATGTTAAACAGACTGCGCGTGCGACTGCCCGGAGGCAGGGCTACAGGTTGTAGATCACGACCAACAGACGCCCCCATAAACAGGTTTCGTATCTGTTCACGGGATAATCGTATACCGGCATTGTCAGAGTGCGTCACGATAACGACCCGCTCACTGGCAAAGGCTGCAAATACTCCGGGCGCAAACAATAAGGTCAGCGCCAGAAAAGGACTAAGTATGAATTTCATCAGAATATCCACTCCCATGCCACCTGGTACAGGTAGGCATTTTCTGTGGACTCATTTGATGAGTTCATAAAGAAACCGCTGCGGTTTTGTGACTCTTTAAGCAATGTTGTCTCTGCTTTCAGAGCCATATTTATGCGGAAGTCCCAGCGTGTTCCCAGTGTATAGCTGTCCAGGCTACCATTGGGTGTGCTGGCAAAAACCTGGTAGTAGGCAGTCGATAATATGTCCTGCTGCGCATTTCCGGTCGGGGGCATGGGCAGTTCATTCGACACTTTAACCGAGGTATATTCACTACGACTGTAAGTCGCATGCAACGTCCAGTCGTTAATTACCCGGCCCGCCATCAGATAGTAACCGGTGACTTCGGGCGCGATCTCAAACCCTGTAACGATGTTCATTAACTCGGCTTTATAGAATGAATTTAACGTGTCATAGCTGAGAGATGTCTGTAATGCGTATACATTGCCGGAAGATTTCAGACTGCTGGCGCTATCGTTGTAGCCGAGGGCATAAAGTTGTGAGCGTAGTTGAGATACGTTCGGAATCTCAGTTTTGTTGTGCGCCTGATGGTATGACACGCGCAGCGAAAGGTTGTTGCGGTTAATGGTTGCGACGATACCAGCCAGGTTTTCAACTTCTGTCTCGATGTCTAATTTTGTTCCGGCGAGAAACAGGTCGCCTTTAAAGTACCCATAGTAAGCTTCAAGGTTAAATGCCAGAGAATTGCCCGAATGATAATAACTGGCACTCGCACCGTTAAAGTTAGAGAACAGATAATTGTTGTAGACCTGTACGGGTGCGGTTACCCATGGGTAGCTGTAGCCAACGTCGTAGCCGTCGCTGTAGATAAAAAATGGTGTGCGTAGTTTTCCTGCCCTGAGATGCCATGCGCTGCTTGGCTGATAGCTCAGGTAAGCCCACTCCAGCCCGCTATCCCGGTCATCACTGGTGTGCGCGACGAACTGGCTCGACACGGACAGTTTGTCGTTGAATGAATAGGACGGCTGTACTGCAAACAGTGATTGTTCATCCAGCGATACTTCGTTTGTGTAGCCATCAAAACGTCGGCTACTGTGGCTGAGATAGCCGCCAATAACGCGGGCAAAGCCTGAGATATCCAGATTTTCGGTCAATTTTTCTGCATAGCATGCCTCCGCACTCAGAAAGAGAGCAGATAAGACGGCAGCAACACCTGGTATTTTTATCATTATATGGTTGCTCCAAGTTGCGTCAGAGGGCTCAAGATCGGCTCTTTCGCAGGAGTATAGTAATCAAATTTGCCCGTACGACTTACAAGATGTCCCACTTCAGACAGTTTGGCCTAATATGTCATATAACTAGTGGGCTGAGAAGGATAAATATCATTCCTTAGCGGCCAGACATTGAACTTATAGTGAACTATGATCTGATGACAGGTATAAAAATTTACGACGTCAGGGAACAGAGAGAGCTACATGCTGATTAGAAGCATCAGAACCGCTGTAATGCTATTGAGTCTTATCTCGATTGCATTGGTAGCTACGTCTGTATTTTATTCTGCCCTGCGCGAGCACAGGGAGCTTTACACCCGTTACGTTGAAAGCGACTTGCGCGCACTCTCTGACAATATGGCCAGCGACCTGGTCGGTATTCTCAGTAAGTCAGATCACTTCTTTGATCTGAAACGCTATCTCCTCAGTCTTGAGCCTTATGAAAATGTTGTCGGGGCTGCCATCTTTGATCCTCAGTGGAATGTACTTGAACTGTATGCTGGTCAGGCCATGCTTGAGAGTCAGGGCGACTTTCCGGTTGATTTCACGGATTGGAAGTTCTTCGAATCCGGGGTCTTACGTGATGATGGTCGCCTGATTGCGGTCCGGCGCATTGGTGAACCCCCGTTGGTGATGGGGCACCTGGCTCTGATCGTTGACCTGGAAGGACCACTACTTTCCAGCACTATCAGCCTGGCATTACGCATTCTTCCGGTCGCCATTGCGGTAATTCTCATTATGGTCGGGCTGTTTTATGTTCAGGCCAGTCGTTGGTTGTGGCCTTTAACTCAGCTATCTGAGTTTGCGAGAAAAGTTCAGGAAACCAAAGATTATCGTTTGAAAATCCCGGTGTACGGTAAGTACGAGGTGTCTTCGCTAACGCAGGATATCAATAATATGATGGACGCGATCCGGGTTGAGTCCGATATTAATCAGGAATATGTCGAGCTTCTGGAGCAGCGCCGGGAAGAAATGGAATACCTGGCGAACTACGACAGCCTGACACGCCTGCTAAACCGTCAGAGCTTTATGGGCATTCTCGACGCTGCACTGCGTGAATTGCGCGATAGTGGTGAAGGCGACCTTGTTGTTATGTTTGTTGACCTGGATGGTTTTAAGGAGGTCAACGATACACTGGGCCACGAAGTCGGTGACAAGCTGCTGGTTGAGGTAGCAAAAAGATTGAAGTCTTACATCCCGAGAGAAGACGTGGTCAGTCGTCATGGAGGTGATGAATTCCTCGTTTTATGCCGTACTTCTCCGGATCATCCGGAGAGCATGGCTGAGGATATTGTCAGTGGCCTCAGAGCTACGTTCCTGATTGATTCTTGGGAAGTCCGGATCAGCGCCAGCGTCGGCATAGCACGGGCCTCTGAAGGTGGGTTTGATACGCAAGACACCATACGCAATGCCGATGTCGCTATGTACGTTGCCAAAAAAGAGGGTAAGTCTCAGTACTGCTTCTTCCAGGAACATATGCTCATTGAGCATCAGCGTAAAATTGACATTGCCAATGCCATTGAGCCGGGCCTGGAGCGTGGTGAGTTTTATATCTGTTATCAACCCAAGGTCAGCAGCGATGGTGAACCCCGGGGGGTCGAGGCACTGGTGCGTTGGAACAGCCATTCGCTTGGTAGTGTGTCGCCATCAGATTTTGTTCCTATTGCTGAACGCTCAGGCAAGATTTCCGCGCTGACCGACTGGGTTGTTGAGCGTGTTTGCCGCGACGTTGCGGATTACTTTCAGGACCTTCCTGTTCCTATATTGGTCTCTCTTAACTTGTCGGCTTACGACCTTAAACGCTACCAGTTTTCTGATTTTATCCGCAGTACCTTTGATACTTATGCTGTTCGTCCTGAATTGATCGAGTTCGAAGTGACGGAGCATGCGTATCTCGATAATCTTGAGATGGCGAACCGATTCTTCAATGACATCAGCGGACTTGGTTGTCGCGTCGCGTTAGATGACTTCGGTACGGGATATTCGTCGCTCAGTTACCTGACTCGTATTCCTATCGATCTGATCAAGATTGATAAGCAGTTTGTTGAGAACATCGGCGTAACAGCCCGTGATGATGCATTGGTTTTGACCATTATTGAGATGGCCAAGCGTCTGGGGATAGAACTGTGCGCTGAGGGTGTAGAAACTGAAGCACAGCGCGACTTTTTGAAGATCCATGGCTGTAACCTGATGCAGGGCTATCTGTTTGACCGTCCTCAGGAGCTCGAACAGCTCAAGGCTAATTTCGCCACGTCAATTTCGGATCAGTCAGGCGTGCTCACGCTCCGATAGCCGTTCACCAATACACTGACTCAGTACCGAGAAATCCTCCGCCGCCCGTGATTTTGGTGCGAAGCCAATGACTGGCTGACCTTTACTGAATGCGTCAGCAAGTCGTATGTCAGTTCGTATGGCGGGTAATATCCGGTCGCGGCCAAAGTGTCGACTTACTTCTTCCATCACCGCTTTATGGTGCTTCATAGTTTTGCTGGCCATGGTAGGCAGAAAGCCAGCCAGCTGGAGCCTTGGGTTGTTGCTTAGCTTCACCGAGTGCATCAGCCTGACCAGCTGCTTAATTCCCTGATACGAGAGAAAGTGCGGGACAAACGGTACAACGACCCAATCGGCTGCCATTAAAGCATTCATTAATAGCTGATCTTGCGATGGGGGCGTGTCCAACAGAACGACATCAAATCGCTCATCGATATTGCTCTGGTGCAGTGCTTCTTTCAGCTGAAGTTGATTTTCACCTGCAGAGTGGTGATCAAATGTAGGGTTGGCAGGGGATAGCCATAAGCCTGGATAATCACTCAGCACGATGGATTCATTAAGTGCTTCGGGATTGCCACCGAAGATGTCATGAATAAATGGGGCGGAAGGCTTAATACCAAGCCCAGCAGCACAGTGAGATTGTGAATCGAGGTCAATAATCAGTACCCGGAATCCATGCTCTGCCAACCCCGCTGCCAGATTCACCGATACCGTCGACTTTCCTGTGCCTCCCTTACGGTTACAGATCGCGATCCGGACAGCCATGTCGTGATTACCTTTCTCAGAACAGTTCGATGGATGGGCGCTCGTCTTTGGTTTCAGTCGCTTCACCAGTCACGACCGACTGATGAGTATCCGCCTGAACCTGCATGGTATAAATTTTCTTCAATGCTTCTGTAACATCACTGAGGTCGAGTAGTGGATGATCAATTTCACCAGCCACTGCCTGACTGAGAAGACGAAAGCGTTCTTCAAGCAATTCAAGACCATGCTGGACGTGTTCAATCTGTTGTCTTGACACATCCTGAAATTGGGACTCACTTAATACGTCCATCACGGAGTTACGAACCAGATTAATCGCTTCTTCGGTGTTTCCGGATAAGTGATCTAATGCCCCTACTGCCTGCTCGAAGTCTCTCGAAATAGAGGAAACTGCGTCAGTGATATTAGCCAGCCAATTCATTTCATCCGCGGTTTTCTCGCTACTGACTGCCATTTCTTTCAGTTGACCTTCAACGGTATTCGAGACCTGAAGAACACTGTCTTCGATTTTTCCTGCGGCATCTTCAATCTGCATAGACAGCGTACGCACCTCGTCGGCAACAACAGCAAAGCCTCGTCCTGCTTCTCCGGCACGGGCGGCCTCTATGGCGGCGTTTAATGCCAGAAGGTTCGTTTGCTTGGTCACGTCCCGGATCAGACCGATCAGGGGCTTGAAGCTTTCAACCTGGGTGACCACGTCACGAATAGCTTGTTCTTCTTTCCCTCGCTGTTGCTCATGAATTTCACGGTAGCGGGTCATTTCACTGAGCAGCTCCTGGCTGCGTTTTATAATGCTATGAGCATTTTCGCTGATGTCGTCTGCTTCGGATTTACCCATATTCAGAGTCTGGAGAAACATCTGCGAGCGATCATTAATGGACATCAGACGTTCCATAATGGTGGTGGCTGCTTCTTCGGTGACTTCGTTCGTTTTGCTTAAGTGTGCATTGAACAGGGCAGCAATCGGACTGAAGCTGATCAGTACGTTACGCAGATCAGCCAGCATTTGTTTTTCAGCGGCCGACAGCACCATCATGGGCTCTGCTTCATCAAAGTTACTTTCGCGCCGTGGTGCTTCGTCACCTGTCATACGAGCGACAAACGACTTTACCCAGATGCGGTTAAAGTGAATGATGGTAAACGTCAGAAAAGACAGAAACAGTGCGCCTCCAATGAGGCTTGCATCCAGAATATCTGAAAAGATACCTCCCACGGTGCGATGCCCTATGAGCAGGATAATCAGAAGAATAAAGGGAACAATCGTGTTGCCCAGTAGAGCATAACGATTCCGTCTTATACGTAGCGGTATCAGATCAGTATCTTGTTTCATATCTCCTCCGCGCTCAGGCGCCTGGCAGTACCTGTTTAATAATTTTGGCCAGATCCATAGCGGGAACAGGTTTCACTAACCAGCCTGTGGCTCCTAAACGTTTTGCCTGGTCACGTTTTGACGATTCGCTCTCTGTTGTGAGTGTCAGAATCGGGGTAAAACGAAATTTAGACATAGCCCGTAGCGCTTGAATCAGCTCCATACCTCCCATTCTTGGCATGTTCATATCTGTGATGATCAGATCAGGGCTCATGCTGTTCAGGCGATCCAGAGCTTCGACGCCATCAGATGCGGTTTCGACTTTAAAGCCGTTCATTTCAAGCGATGAACGTACGCTCATCAGCATAGTGGCAGAGTCATCAACAACAAATATCAGTTTACTCATTACTGTGCTTCCTGTTTTACCAGCAGTGGTTCAATCCAGCCCCTGAACGATGTATCTGATGGCCAGGCGCTGATCATACGCCGGGCAGATGTCAGGGTCTGTAGCGCTGCAGTGTGCATATGCTCGCATTCTCCAAGGTCTATCTCGCCCTGCGGATGAGCTATCAGCCACTCCTGCAAGTCATCAACCTCCTGAATGGTTACCAAAGATTTCAGTACTGCTCTCTCTTCACTATAGTCGATAGCCATCAGAGTACCTCCTTAAGATTCAGAACCATCAGAACCGAGCCATCACCAATTAAAGCTGCGCCAGAATAGGCCTGCATTCCGGAGAGAACTCCGGTCATTGGTTTCTGGATAATATCGACCGAACCACGGAAATCATCGACGACCAGACCGATGACGTCGTTACCCACACGTGCTACGAGTACCGCGTGTTCTTCCTCTTCATTAATGATCTGCTCGGCAGGCAGCTCCAGCAGTTCATTGAGTGATTTCAGTGGCACGATACGATCCCGTAGTACCGTTGTTTTTACGTGTTTAACCGTGTGTATTTCGGAGCGGGGCACACGCACGGTTTCGAGTACCTGATCCATTGGGATGCCCATCAGCTGGTTGTCTGACTCGATGATCATGACCCGGGTCACAGCGATCGACATAGGCAGTGATATGCGGATGCGAGTACCCTTATCAACCTGACTTTCGAGTGCCATAGTGCCGTTCACTTTGTCGACGGCACTGCGAACCGCATCCATGCCTACGCCACGCCCAGACAAGTCAGAGACTTCGTCTGCGGTTGAGAAGCCTGGCATCAATACCAGGTTGACGGCTTCTTTATCGCTCAGGCGCTGACGAGTGGCCTCGTCGATCAGGCCTTTCTCAAAGGCTTTATTACGGATAACGTCAGGGTCAATACCTTTACCATCGTCCTGTATTTCGATCATCACCCGGTCGGCTTCCTGGGATGCCCGTATGGTCAGATTACCGGTTGCAGGTTTTCCTTTCTGTTTACGCACGTCAGGCGCCTCAATGCCATGATCCAGACTGTTGCGGACAATATGAATCAATGGCTCGGCCAGAGACTCAATAATGTTTTTGTCGGCCTCGGTGTCTTCTCCTTCGATAACCAACTGAACATCTTTATTAAGTCGTCGGGATATATCGCGGACCAGTCGAGGGAAGCGCATAGAAATAAACGAAAACGGCATCATGCGGATCTGCATGATAGAGTCCTGCATTTCTTCTGCGATGCGGTTTACGACAGCAAACTGCTCTTTGATTTCTCGGGCGAGATCGCGCAGCCCATGTTGTTCTTCGGCGCGCTTAGCAAGGAAAGGAAGAGCGTTCTTAGCGACGGTCATCTCGCCGATCAGGTTCATAAGACGGTCGATTTTTTCCTGATCTACTTTAACGCTTTTCGACGGTGCTACTGCAGGTTCGGGCTTAAATGCAGGTGTCTTGTCTGAGGCCTGCTTGTCTTCTGTCGCGGTTGCTGTCGTTGGCGACTCAGTTGGCGCTGGAGTATCCTGCTCTGTAGTTTCTTCAACGATACTTTCTTCGTGTTCACTGTCTGTTGTTTCGTCAGCGTTCTCTGTATTTTCGTAGTCGGCCTTTGTTTCCGTGATTGCGGTATCACGAGTATCCGGGGCCTCGTTGGAGGCGTTACTCCCGCTGTTCACCAGTGCAATATTACAGGCGCCAGGAATTACTTCATTTATCCAGTCAGCCAGTGGTTCTGTATTGCCAGACAGAGCAGCACTGATAGCCTCTTCAAGGCTTGGAATCAGTGTACTCAGGTTGAGGCTGGTGGTCGTTTTCATCAGAACATTGCAAGCGGCGCGTAAGCGCCCGTTGGCCCAGCCGACGGTCGGGTCAAGCTCAAGAATACGACCCTGAGTTCTTACAATATGTTCAAACGCTTCACGATCATCTTCAACAAGCGTATCGAGCAAATCTTCAGTGTCTGTATCGGGTAGCCCTGCTGACGCATCAGAAGTTGACACAGCATCCTCGTCAGGGCTGTCGCCTTCAGGCGCGTGCTCTTCAGCCCTTTCTTCTGGCTCTGAGAAGCGATAACCGCTCAGGTGTTGATTGTGTCGCAGTCGCTGACAGATAACGATCAGTGCTTCTTTTTTCTCATGTTCCTGAGCATCTGTATCACTATTGATTGCGATAACCCATCGTAGCGCGGCAGCCGCTTGCAGATCCTTATTGAGCAGTTCGAGTGCCGTTTTAGCAATGCTGGATGCTTCCTTCAGGTTCGTGGCTTCAACGGCTTCACAGAGCGCATCAACAGAATCTTCGGGAAGCGCATCGTTCTGATCTTCGCCATTCAATAGTAATAAGTGATGGCTGTTCAGTTCTTCAATATCGGTTTGCTCAGCGACATAGCGATAGTGCTCATGAAGCTCGTCCTCAGTGGCGCTGCTAAGCAGTGTAAACGTACTGACGCACTGATAAGGGTCGAGGTCGTTGATATCTTGAGTCGCACAGTCATTCTCGACTTTGCCCCAAAGTACGCCAGGCGTACTGCGTGCCGTATGCAAAGGATCGTCACCCTGAAAGAAGCACTCTGCCAAAGGAGAGTATTTAACCAGCCAGACGGGTTCTTCAGGGTTGCTCGCTTTCCAAGCCTCAATCAAGGTATCAGCTGGGAGATCTTTTAACAGGTTGTGTTCTGGTGGCAGACCTTTAGCACGCGGAGGTCGACGTTTTGACGACCCCCCGGCGGATTTTTTCTGCGCGGTTGCTTTCTTCGTTTTGGTCGCTGCTTTTTTAGATTTTTTCGGTTCGGTAGCAGCGCCTGAATCGATAACCTCTGCTTTTGCTTCTGAGTTGTTGCCGTCAAGGTAGGCTCTCAGATTTTTTGAAAGTTGTGTTGCTGCTTTGCTGTCGGAGGTCGGCTCACCGTTATTCTCTTCAAGGCTATCGCAGAAGCTACTGACGTAATCCATGGATTCGAAGAGCAGGTCTGTTAATGCCTGATCCCATATCTCGGGCCGCTCTCTGGCCTCTGACATAACGTCTTCACCGGCGTGTAATACACGTGTCAGATCCGGAAATTCAAACAGACCGGTATTACCTTTAAGCGTATGAACAATTCTGAACAGTTCGTTCAGCGTCGTTTGTTTGTCGTCTGCTTTTTCAACTTCCAGAAGCTGCTCACTGATGCTTTGCAGCAGGTCGCGGGTCTCCGAGACGAATTGTTGTAGTAAAGGACTCATACGCTTTCCTCTCCCACGAGCAGACGAACGTAGGTCATCATCTGCAGGGGTTTAATGGGCTTCACCATATAAAGATTTGCGCCTGCGGTGAACGCCTTGGTGTGATCCAGTTCGGCCGCTTCTGTCGACACCATAATGGCGGGTGCCTGATCGATATCTTCAGATCGGAGTTGCATAAGAAACTCGTAGCCGTCCATTTTCGGCATATTAATATCAACGATGTAGAGGTCGAAGGTATTCTCCAGAGCCTTTTCCAATGCTTCTAGGCCATTGACCGCTTCATCGACAACGTACCCGGCCGCCTCGAGCACATTTCGGTGATACATACGCACTGTGCTGGCATCATCTACGATTAGAACATTCATTGTTTTGCCTCCAGTGGTCGTTGATACACGATGGCTGCGGGGAACTTTTTAACCCGATAAAGTGGAGATATACGCCCCATTGATTCTGTGTGTCCCAGGCAGATATAGCCACCAGGAGACAGGGCTTCAAACATGTATTCAGCGGCGACCTTGCGTGACAGATCATCAAAATAAATCAGCAGGTTGCGGCAGAAAATGATGTCGATATTTCGCATCTTACGGACATCAGCTGGCTCAGAAAGATTGATACGTGTGAACTCTACCGCATCACGAATATCTTCGATAACCTGTTGTCCTCCGGTAACATCACGGAAATAGCGTCGCTTCCAGGTGGGGGGTACATTTCGTACGGATCGCTCAGAGTAAATACCACGTTTAGCCGTTTCCAGAATCCTGGTATCAATATCAGAGGCAATCAGCTCAACATCCCATTTATCGATACCATCCCACTCTTCAAGAAGATACATAGCGATAGAGTAGGGCTCTTCGCCAGATGACGAAGGAATGCACCAGATTCTGATGGGCTTGTTTGGATCGTGGCGGCTGATCACATCGGGCAGCATTGAGTCTATTAAACAGCGGAACTGATAATCTTCGCGCATGAAATAGGTTTCATTGACGGTCAGAAGATTCGTTAACTTCTGAAGCTCTTCGCCACTTGCCTGAAAACGCAGTGTTGTAAAATAGTGCCTGAACGAGTCGGATTGAGTTTCTTTCACTCTCTCAGCAACCCGTTTATCAACAAAGTAGCGTTTGCTTTTATCAAACTTAATCCCGGTCTTTCGGTAAAAGAACTCAGCGAACTTATCAAACTCCTGGTCGCTGATGAGTTGCTCGCTCATGTATCAGCTCCCAATAATTCGCTTGATCGCCAGATCTGCTGCAAATTGAATGTAAGGCTCATCGGTAAATCGCTCTTTTAAGGCCTGCAGAGCAGGCTCAGACTGTTCGCTGCCGACCTCGCCGAGTAGGTCAACCGCCGTGGCACAGACATTAATATGCTCGTCGTCACGGATCACATCGATCAGCCATTGTTCGACATCAGGATGACAGAGTGATTCGAGGATATTGACCGCAAAGATGCGAACATCCGGATCAGGGTCATTGAGTAAGCTGGCCATAATCGATGCCACTTCCTGAGGCAGGTGTTTCATGGCTTCAATGGCTTCATTTCGCAGACTTACATCCTCTGTGCGTAAGCAGCGAACCAGCCCGTTGACAGCTTCAGTGTCACCAATCTGGGTGAGTGAGCTCAGGATAATCTGCTTAACAGAGATATCTTTTTCAGCTTCCAGTTGATCCAATAACATGACCGAAGCGTGTTCGCATGAAACAATATCGCGTGCCGCCCAACGGCGTTTCGATGGATCTTCTGAAATGAGATCCTGGCTTATTTCACTGCAGTCACGTTGGCTTGATTGCGCCTCATCCGGTGCTGTCGTGTTTGATTTTTTTAAGGCCATAATGCTCTCCGGTTAATGTGACGCAAACCTGATAATCTCATTGGCAATGGCATGAGCAGGAAGTACTTTCCCAGCACCTCTGCGCTCAATCAATTCAGCAGGCATGCCAAATACAATCGCAGTTTCCGAACTCTCTGCGATGGTTTCCGCGCCCTTGTTATGCAGTTCGGCAAAAGCCCGGGAGCCGTCGTGACCCATGCCTGTCAGTAAAATAGCCATAACTTTTTTAGGATCGCAGTGACGCATTGCGGACTTACCCAACAGCTCGACTGATGGATGCCACAGGAATTCTTTATCTTCGGGTTTGCTCAGGGCATAAAGCTGGCTATTACGGATGGCAATTGTGATGTCGGCATTGCCTCGTCCGATATAGATAGTTCCGGGGCTGAGAGGTGTCGCTTTGTCCACCTCCTCAACACTCATCTGGCAGGCGCGGTCAAGTCTGTTTGCCAACGACTTGGTGAAGCTGGCAGGCATGTGCTGGGCGATGACCACTGGTGCGGCCAGGTCACCGGGTAGTGCGGGCAGAATATCTTCCAGAGTACGGGGGCCACCTGTGCTTACACCGATCAGAATGACTTTGTCTTTGACCCCTGTTGCTCGGCCCTGGGCTGCGGGGGCAGGTCGGGCCGCTCTGGTTCTGGGGGCAGTATCTCGCGGTATTGGAGCCTGCTTGGCCTGAGAGCCTGGTCTGAGCTTTGCCTTGGTAACAGACCGGACTTTACCTATCAGATCGGCTGCAACATCATCCAGTGACATGGATATAGTACCGCCGGGTTTCGCTACGAAGTCGACAGCGCCAAGATTCAAGGCTTCAAAGGTCGCGAGGGCGCCTTTCTGGGTGAGCGAAGACAGCATAATGACAGGCACCGGACGCTCGGCCATGATCAGTGAAAGAGCAGAAATACCGTCCATTTCAGGCATGTTAATGTCCAGCGTCACTACGTCAGGCTGGAAATCCCGGTTCATTTGTACGGCTTCGTTACCATTACGTGCGTGACGGATGGTGAAGTCGCCCTCTGATTCAAATAATTGTGTCAAATGGCGTCTCATCAGAGCAGAATCATCAACAATCAGAAGTTTTATCATGGTGTCAGTTACCTCCTGCAGCATTTTCCAGCAGTTCGACTGATTGCTCATCGATCAGTGCATCAGGTGCAATCAATTGGATCATGCGTTTGCTGTCGCGAAGATTTGCCATACCCGAGAATAACTCACCGTGTTCCTCAGAAATTCTTGGCGAAGGCTCAACACAACCGTCTGGCAGGCGAAGTACCTCTGTGACCTGATCGACGATAAAGCCGGTGCGGATACCATGAATCAGGAAGACAACGATACGCTGACGCTCAGAGCGTTCAGAACCCTCTATCTCCAGTCGCCTGCGTAGGTCGACGACCGGCAGTACAATGCCGCGTAAATTGATAACCCCCTCAAGGAAGTCCGGTGATTTGGGTACGCGGATGAGCTCATCCGGAATCCGTACGATTTCCTGGATGCTGGTAATGGGGACGGCAAACTCCTCGTGGTTCAGTGTGAATACCACGACCTGATTGTCATCTTCCATATCATCGTCGGTGTAGTCGTGATCCGAATTTTCCTGTTCAAGCATGTTTTCCTCCACTAACTCACTGATTGTTTCCTGCAGGTTTTCACTATCGAAGAAGCGTTCTATGGACAGGATTGAAACGAGTCTTTCACCATTGTTCAGGCGGCAGATGTCGGTGATATCTGAAAGCTCGGCTTCTTTAGCCAGGGCAGGAATGAGCGCTTCAACAGTATCTTTGTCTATGCGCAGAACTTCGCTGACACCATCAACAACGATGCCCAGAAAGTAACCGTGAGATGTCACAACAATGACACGGCTTTTATCGTCAGGATGCTTACCCTCCAGAGCAAACATAGTGCGCAAGTCAACCAGAGGAAGTAGCTGGTCGCGCAGGTTCATCAATCCGAGAATATGATGCGGTGACCTGGGTACCGTGGTGATCGCTTCAGGCATTTGCACGATTTCTTTGACGTCATCGATATGAATAGCGTACTCCTGTCGATCAACGCTAAAGCTGACCAATTGAATCTGATCGCTTTCTTCTTCAGCTTCTTCCTGATTCATACTGTCGTCGATTAAACCATCCGACAGCATGCTGCTTTCGTTGGTCAGTTGATCAAGGGACGCAAATTCGTTATCGATGAGCTGCTGGAAATCGACAACCATCACCATACTGCTGGCAGTACTGTTTTTGATGACCCCTTTAAGTAGAGTCGTATCTACGGATGACTTTATCTGGGATGCATCTTCCAGTTGAGAAGGATCGCAATCAATAACGCTGGCTACCCGGTCAACGACAAAGCCGAGGGGTTGCCCGACATCAATGACGACTGCTCGTGTTGCCTCATCACTTTCTGTCTCTGCAATGCCAAACAGGTAACGTAGTGACAGTATCGGTAATACTTTTCCTCGCAGATTTGCCAGACCACACAGCGAGGGCGGTGCCAGCGGTACCCGGACAACGTCAGGAACCCGTATGATTTCCTGAACTGGGTTCATCTCTACGGCGAACAGTTCATCGCCGACACGGAAGGTGACGTACTGTTGTCGCTCGTCGTTATCCAGATCATCCAGCTCATTAATTTCTTCGGCTGCGCTCATAATTCTGCACCTCAGAGGCTCTGGAGTTCATCAGCAAGCGACGCAATTTCTTCAATAGCGGAGGCGAGCTCATCGGCACCACGAGATTGTTGTTCTGCCGCACTCGCGGCTTCATCTGCGGCCTTTTCAGCTTCTTCTGAGGCAGTAGCGATTTGTTCTGAACCGTTTTTCACCTGCAGAATTGCAGCGGAAATATCATTAGAGGCTTTGAGTATCTCGTCGGCGCCTGTTTCGACAATAAGGATTTCTTTCTCAATGCGCGTAAGGTTTGAAGTCGACGTTTTCGCTTTTTCGGTTTCTTCGGTTGCCGCTACAACGATTTCATCGAGGTCGCTACCGACGGCAAAAATCTGATCCTGCACGGATTTAACCAGATCTTTGATTCGGTCTGCATTTTCAGCAGAGTCGCGAGCCAGGTTGCGTATGTCAGTAGCAACCACGACAAATCCTTTACCAAACTCGCCAGCACGTGCGGCTTCAATCGAACCATTTACTGCAAGCATGTTGGTCTGAATAGATACCATTGCAATCGCTTCTACAATTTTGTCGATGCGTCGCGACACAGTTTCAAGATCGCGTACTTGTCTGATGCTGTTTTGTGTCGCTTCGACCGATGCGTCAATGCCGTGTACTAATTCATCCACTGACGCTTTATTTGTCGTCAATGATTCTTTGATTTCGGCAATCTGCTTCTGGCTGAGTGTTGCGCGATCCTGTGCGATTTCCAGTCCACGCTCAATCTGATTAATGGCAGCGGAGGATTCTTCCGTCGCTGCAGCTGCGGTTTGTGAGCCGAGGCGAATCTGTTCAATCGCGGTCATGATCTGCGTAGAAGCCCGGCTGATTTCCTGCACTGCAGAGGAGAGCTCTTCTGCGCTTGATGCGACTTCTTCGGCGCTTTTAGCGACGTCAGTCGAGTTACGCAGATCATCCGCCAGGTCGAAGAGGCTTTGCGAAGCCCGCTCACACTCGCTCAGAGCCTGGCTCTGTTCGTTGACGGTTTTGGCGGACTCTTCAGCCGCAGCTGACTGCTCTTCCGCGGCGGCGGCGATATCTTCGATGCCTTTGAGCGCCTGTTTTGCGGCGACGCTGGATTGTGATGCGCCGCTGGCAATTTCCTGAGTGCCATCCATGATGTCTGACATATTGCGGCGAATCCCCGTCAGCTGTTCGCGGATTACGTGACCCTTTTCAACTTCGACTTCAACCCGCTCTGAGGAGGTTTTGATTCCTTCAGCAATGCCTTTTACTTCGTGCTGAATCTGTTTGACCAGGGTCTGGATTTCATTGGCACTGGTTTCTGACGTTTCGGCGAGAGTTCGTACTTCATCTGCAACCACAGCGAAACCTTTGCCATGCTTGCCGGCACGGGCTGCTTCAATCGCGGCGTTCAGGGCCAGCAGGTTGGTCTGGTCAGCTATGCGCACGACAGCCTTTACGATATCGCCAATGTTCGCTGCCTGCTTCTCAAGCTCAGAGACTTTTACAACCGATGCGGATTGGCGATTGGCAGCTTCACGGACGTTAGCGACCAGGCTGTCGATTTTCTCACTGGTTTCTGAAACGACGCCTGTCAGTACCTCACAGCGAGCCCGTGAGCCTTCAGCGTTGCTCAATTGCAGAGAAATAGAGTCGTTTACCTGGTTAAAGGCGGCGAGTGATTCCTGCGCTGCTCCACTGGTCTCTTCGGCCGTTACCGCAATTTGGTCTGAGGCGCTCTGCAGTTGCTGGCTCGCTGCGGCAGCTTCCGTAATACCCGAAGATAGTTGCCCAGTAGCGGCGGCGATACGCTCGGCTGCCTGTTGTTGCTTAGCCAAGGTGCGCGCCCGGCGTCGTTTTGCTTCGGCTTCTTTTGCGACGTTGGGGTCGACCGCTGTGTCGGATGGTTTCGCGCTGGAGTTCTGAGGTTTCTTCACAAGTGCCATGTTCGTGATCCTGCTTCGGGTATTGGAGTGCAGCGTTAGCCTCCCGATAGAGGGGGATGCAGCACGGCCAGTGGATAGTTGATTGTCCCTTTGGGAGACAATGAATTAGCCTTTCGGGCCACTCATGGTTAAAACGATAGACGGAGAGGGGGCTTTGTCAAAAAACTGGAGAGGTGATGTGCTGTGTAATTGAGGGGGCTGGCTACATAAATTCAACAGAATGATTAAGTATTGTTTCGAGGTGCCACGCTCTGCTGTTACAGGCTGTAAACAGAGGCTTATTCTTACAGAAATACTATAACAACGATCAATAACGAGCAGGATTTTAATCGTTAATTGATCTATTTGACTAACGTCGACTGTTCGAATGAAAAAAGGCCAGAACGTAGGTTGTACGTTCTGGCCTTGCGACTATTGAGTTGAGGCTCTGAGGTTAGTTGGCCAGCAGTTGGGATTCAAACTGATCAATGATTTCCAGTCGATTGCCGTCTTCCTCATCCAGGTCTTGCGGTATCCACTGGCTCAGACACGCACTGTCTTCCAGGCATGGGTCCGTCAGCGCTTCAAGAAAGGACACCAGGTACCCGACTTGTCGATCGCTGAGCTCGGTATTCGTCAGCAGAGACGTTCCTTCGGCCTGATCCGCTTCGAGTGCTGCGAGCACCTTGCGGGTATTCTCTTCCGCGTAACCACCGCTGTAGTCCTCACAGGTCGCGTTACTCTCATTTTGCGCCAGAGCCGAGCATTCACCACCCGCAGCGAAGTAGTCATCAATCGCTTGAGTCGGGTTCAGGTGGTGACGAATGACCGCTTCAAGGGAGTCGTACGCACCGGCGTGACCGAAAGGTCCTGTGTGTTCGACGTTCAGCAATGACGGTGTACGGAAGGCAAACTTATCGCCCTCTATACCTGTTTCGCGCATTCGGCCAAAGTCTTCATGACCGTTGTCGCCGTTAGCTTTGCCTTCACCGATTTGCGGCATCGCGATGTTATGGAAACCTTCGTCAGTGAAAAAGTCGCCACTGTGGCACGAAGCACAACCAGCAACACCGCGCTCGGTACCGTTAAAGAAAAGATCAGCGCCAGCTTTAAATAGCGAGGGTTTGCTTATCTTGACGTAGGCTGTCTTAGAACTGTTTGGACTAATTCAATGCAATTAACCATAGGTACTGTGCGGAAATTGGCATGATGGCGTGTCGTCACGGGACACTGGAAAAGGTGGAATGATCAATCTGGACAAAACGAGACAGAGAAACCTGATGAAACCCAACGGACATATCGATGTCCCACCATCAGGTGGAAAGTCTTAAATGACAAAATAGTCACTTTTGTGACGGGAACCGCAACTGTGAATGGTTGAGACAGAGTTTTGCGACCAGCCTCGAAATTGTTTGCGTCCCCGGCTGAGTGTTTTTCCAGACTTTATCTATACTGAGTGCAGCACATGCCCAAGGTCAGGAGCCTACCTAATGGATGATCAGGTCTACACGAACGATGCAGATCCGCAGGAAACTAAAGAATGGGTGGATGCAATCCACTCCGTTATTCGCGCAGAAGGGTTAGACAGAGCCCATTTTCTGATTGAGCGAATTGCCGAGAGGGCCACCCGTGATGGTATGCCTCTCCCGTACGCCCTGAATACCCCTTATCGCAATACGATCCCTCCTGAGAAAGAAGCGCCCATGCCCGGCGATCTCTTTATGGAGCGACGTATCCGTTCATTGGTTCGCTGGAATGCGCTGGCGATGGTATTGCGTGCGAACAAAGAAGGCGCGGGTGACCTGGGCGGACATATTTCCAGTTTTGCCTCCAGCGCAACGCTTTATGATGTTGGCTTTAACCACTTTTTCCGCGCGCCTAATGCCGACAGCGAACAGTCTCCACTCGGCGATCTGATTTATTATCAGGGGCATGTCGCTCCGGGTATTTATGCCCGTAGTTACCTGGAAGGCCGCTTTGAAGAGAAAGACCTGGAACGTTTCCGGCAGGAAGCGCTGGCGCCGGGTCTTTCATCTTATCCACACCCTAAACTGATGCCCGACTATTGGCAGTTCCCAACAGTTTCGATGGGTTTAGGCCCGTTACAGGCGATCTATCAGGCTCACTTCATGCGTTATCTTTCTGCACGCGGCCTGGTACCTCGGAAGGGGCGTAAGGTCTGGGCATTTCTTGGTGATGGTGAATGTGATGAGCCGGAGACTCTGGGGGCTATCGGTCTTGCTGGGCGCGAAAAGCTTGAAAACCTGATCTTCGTTATTAATTGCAATCTGCAGCGCCTCGACGGGCCGGTCAGGGGTAACGGGAAAATCATTCAGGAACTGGAGAGTCAGTTCCGTGGTGCGGGCTGGAACGTCATCAAGGTGGTCTGGGGACGTCATTGGGACCCATTACTGGCAAAAGATCGCAAAGGCCTGCTGCAGAAGCGCATGGATGAAACTGTTGATGGTGAATACCAGAATTACAAAGCCAAGGGCGGTAAGTACACGCGTGAGCATTTCTTTGAAAAGTATCCTGAGCTGAAAGACCTGATTAAAGACCTTAGCGACGAAGACATCTTTAAACTCAATCGTGGTGGCCATGACCCGTACAAAGTGTTTGCAGCTTATAACGAAGCGGTGAATCACAAAGGTAAGCCGACCGTGATTCTTGCGCACACCGTTAAAGGTTACGGTATGGGCGGAGAGGCTGAAGGGCAGAATCAGGCGCACCAGGTTAAGAAACTGGATATCGATAGCCTGAAGGCGTTCCGTGACCGTTTCGGTATTCCGATTCGTGATGAAGACCTTGAGCACCTGCCGTTCTATCGTCCGCCTGCGGACAGCCCTGAAATGACCTACATGCGTAAGCAGCGTGAGAAACTGGGCGGCAGCCTGCCGGTACGTACAGAAAACTGGCAAGGCCTGACGGCGCCAGAACTTTCTTTCTTTCAGGCACAACTTGACGGCACGGGTGAGCGGGAAATATCGACGACGATGGCTTTTGTTCGCATCCTGTCTCAGGTAGTGAAAGATAAGAACATGGGCGAACGTGTTGTCCCTATTGTTCCGGATGAGGCGCGCACCTTTGGTATGGAAGGTATGTTCCGCCAGATGGGTATTTACTCCTCTGAAGGTCAGCTCTATGAGCCGGTCGATCAGGGACAGGTCATGTATTATCGCGAAGACAAAAAGGGCCGTATCCTCGAAGAAGGCATCAATGAAGCGGGTGCTTTCTCGGCCTGGATGGCTGCGGGCAGCTCATACAGCACCAACGGCCTCGCCATGATTCCGTTCTACATCTATTACTCAATGTTTGGCTTCCAGCGCATTGGTGACTTTGCCTGGGCGGCGGGGGATATGCAGTGTCAGGGTTTCCTGATCGGCGCAACCTCTGGCCGGACAACGCTGAACGGTGAAGGTCTGCAACATCAGGATGGTCATAGCCACCTGCTGGCATCGACCATTCCAAACTGCATTTCGTACGACCCTACCTATGCCTATGAGATGGCTGTGATTGTTCAGGACGGCCTGAAACGCATGTACGAGAAGAAAGAAAAAGTCTTCTACTACATCACTTCTCTGAACGAGAACTATCCACACCCTGCAATGCCTGAAGGCGTTGAAGAAGGTATACGTCGGGGGATTTACCGCCTGCGCGAATCCGCAGGAACAGACAAGCCAGTGCAATTGATGGGGTCGGGATCAATTCTGCGTCAGGTCGAAAAAGCCGCTGAGTGGCTGAACGAGAAAGGCATCGCGGCCAGCGTCTGGTCTGTGACTTCATTCAACGAGCTGCGACGTGATGGTATGGCCTGTGAGCGCGAAGCGCTGCTGTCGGCGGGTCAGCGTACTCCGGAACCGTATGTGACGGCTCAGCTTAAACAAAGTGAGGGGCCGCTGATTTCTGCGACGGACCACATGAAGGCGTATTCAGATCAAATTCGTCCTTACATTCCGCAAGGTCGGGCCTATCAGGTGTTAGGTACGGACGGCTTTGGCCGCAGTGATACGCGTGATGCCTTGCGTCGATTCTTCGAAGTTGACTGGCAGCATGTCGCCTGGGCCGCAGGTTATGAGTTGATGAAAGAAGGCACACTGTCTGCCGATGAGTTAGAAAGCTGGAGAGAACAGCTTTCTATTGATGCGTCTAAACCAGATCCGCTGTACAGCTGAGGAAGGAACCGATGACAACATTGAAAATTCCTGACCTGGGTGGTTCCAGTAACGTCGAAGTCATCGAGGTGCTGGTCAGTGAGGGAGACAGCGTCGAGAAAGAGCAGGCTCTGATTGTTCTTGAGACAGACAAAGCCACGATGGAAATTCCGGCTGAAGATGAAGGTACTGTCACCGGTGTGCTTGTAAAGGTTGGCGATAAAGTCAGCCAGGGCGATGACTTTATTGAGCTGAAGGCTGCGAGCACGAGTGAAGATAGCAATACCAGTTCTGACAGTGTGAACGAAGACAGTGAAGCGCCTGGCGACGACGCTGCTCCGGAGGCTGGTGATACTGATGAGCCGGCGCAGAATAGTGCTCCTGCCAATGGTAGTGAGAGTAAGACCATACCTGTGCCTGATCTGGGCGGTTCGAAAGACGTCGAGGTCATCGAGGTGTCGGTTCGTGTCGGCGAAGAGGTCGATGAAGAGCAGTCGGTGATCACGCTCGAAACAGATAAGGCCAGCATGGAAATCCCCGCTGGCGTTGCCGGTAAAGTCGAAGAGATACTGGTTAAGATGGGGGATAAAGTCAGCGAAGGCGACCCTATGGTGGTGATAAAAACCGCTGCCTCTGCTGCTCCCAAACAAGACAGCAAGGCTATTCCAGCAAGTGCTGAAAGTAGTAACAGTGCTAATAAGCCTGATTCGGCGGCTGCACCATCGGCTTCTGAGGCCACGTCTGCCAAGAGCCAGGCTGCGCCAGCCTCATCCGCCGTTGCGTCATCTCCTTCGAAACAGATTCATGCTGGCCCAGCGGTGCGTAAGATTGCGCGGGAGTTTGGTGTCGATCTCGCGTTAGTTGCAGGCTCTGGGCCGAAAGGTCGTGTCCTGAAGGAAGACGTTCAGGCCTTTGTGAAAGAGCGTGTGAATGGTCCGGCGGCAACCGGAGGCTCGGGAATTCCGGCGGTTCCAGAAGTCGATTTTTCACAGTTTGGTCCTGTGACTAAGGAGGCTCTGAACAACATTAAGCGTGCGACTGCGCGTTCGATGACGACAGCCTGGCTGAATGTCCCTCAGGTCACTCAGTTTGATCACGCTGACATCACGGGTCTGGAAGCTTTCCGTAAGGAACAGAACGCCAACAGCGATGTGCGCTACTCTATTGTGCCGTTTGTTCTCAAAGCCATCGCGAAACTATTGAAGGAGTTTCCTACCTTCAATGCGTCGCTGGCACCGGACGGTGAATCTCTCATCATGAAGGGGTATATCCATATTGGTGTGGCAGTAGATACACCGAAAGGATTGCTGGTGCCTGTGATTCGTGATGTCGATCAGAAATCAGTTACAGAAATTACACAAGAACTGAGCGATAAGGCCAACTTGGCCCGTGAAGGTAAACTATCCTTAAAGGACATGCAGGGAGGTTGCTTCAGTCTATCCAGCCTGGGCGGAATAGGTGGTACTGCATTTACCCCAATCGTTAATCCGCCAGAGGTCGCCATTCTGGGCCTGTCACGGTCTGAAATGAAACCAGTATGGAATAGGTCTGAATTTATACCTCGCTTGATGTTGCCGTTGTCGCTTTCGTATGATCACCGTGTGATCGACGGGGCAGAAGCAGCACGCTTCAGTCAGAAACTCGTGAGTTATCTGGAGGATATGCGGCAGCTCTTGATGTAATGATTTAGCGGAGATCGTACATATGTTCAGGTCACTGATGCTTCCGGGTATCAAATTCATGGGGCGTTTAAGTTACGCCTCTAAGTTCAGCCTCATCAGTTTCCTGTTTCTGGTGCCTCTCGTGATTCTCAGCGGTCAGGTCTTTCTGGCCGCCTTTGATTCTATGAAAAAAACTGAGCGGGAAATTACAGCGGTCCGCTCGGTGGAACTCTTGTTGGTATTCGCGAAAGATCTTGAAAACGTTCGGGATGTCTCTTCAGCAGCCGTAATTCAGAATGATGAAGCGTTGAAAGAGGAAGCAACACGTCTGATCGCATCCCTCCCGCAGAAAACAAATACCCTGATTGAAAAGCTTGAAGATAACAATCTGATCACCACGATCGAAGAATGGCGCTCTCAATACCTTGGGCGCTTCAGCATTGAGGGTGAACAGCGTCAGCCCGCATTTCTTGATCAGTTCAATTATTTCCAGACCAATATCGACGAAATATATCTGACAGCGCGTCAGTACGCGCAGACATCCGGTCTGACACTCGATTCTGACGATGCTATTCAACGCCTGACATCGACACTTCTGATTGATTTGCCACAGATAGAACGGGCAGCTGGTCTCGGACATTCTGCTGGAATATATGCCTTTGCTGAGCAGTACCTTCAATCATCGACCTATGATTTGATGAATCTTATTTATGATGAAATTCTGGCCGCAGAGCAGGGCACAGAACTGGTGATGGCGAACGCTGAAGTGACCGGTGATGCGGCGCTTGCCGACAATGCAAGTAATGTCCTCAAGTTTATGAACGATTTACGAATGACGTTGGATGAAGAAGTGATTATGGCTGCCTCCATTGAACGATCGTGGCAGGATTTCCATAACTATTATCTCGAGGCGTCTTCCGTATTCGACAATCTTCGCGGCAATGCCTTTCCGTTGTTGCAAACCCGCCTCGAAGAGCGCCTGGCAGGACAGACCACGCGGGTTACCACGCTGGTTGCGGTGCTGCTCATAACCCTCTCTATTATCGTTTATCTCTATCTATCGTTCTTTATGTCAGTCCGGGCGACCATCAAAAGCTTCACCAGAACGGCTGGCGTGGTCGCAGAAGGCGACTTTACCCGTCAGATTGAAGTCGTGGGCAGTGATGAGATGGGGCAGTTACGTGATGCCTTTAATCAGATGATCGACAATATTCGCCAGACCCTGACAGCGGTAAAAGACTCGGCGTCAGAGGTAGGAGTTAATGTATCTGAGGTTGAATCTATCGCAGATCGCAGTCGCGAAGCTGTCACTGTTCAGCTGGCCCAGACGAACGAAGTCAGTACCACAATTGAAGAAGTCGCAGAGAGTGCGGCAGATGTCAGCCGTCTTGCAGAAGAAGCGGAAGAGGCTGCGCGTTCCGGACAGGGTAAATCGGATGAGGCAGGTAAGGTAGTTACGCGCGTTATGGGTGAGGTTGGTCGCCTGTCTGATGAAATGGAAAACTCCATGGCGGCGGTAAATCGCCTGGCGGAAAACTCGACCAGCATCAGCTCTATTCTTGAAACCATTAAAGGCATTGCCGAGCAAACCAATCTGTTGGCTTTGAACGCCGCTATCGAAGCCGCAAGGGCAGGTGAGCAAGGGCGTGGGTTTGCCGTTGTTGCCGATGAAGTACGCACACTGGCGAGTCGAACTCAGGGGTCCGCTCAGGAGATTGAAACCCTGATCAGCGATGTTCAGGAAAACATTGTCAAAGCAGTCGATACCATGCGCGTCAACCGCGACATGGTGGACGCCACCGTGAAGAATTCAGTTCAGGTCAGTGATACTCTGGCCGAAATTCAGCAGAGCATGGGCGATATTCAGCAGCGCACTGACCGTATCGCCGGCACGGCGGGTCAGCAACGTGAGGCGGCCACGCGCTTGCGTACTAACCTGAGTGAGATTCGTAGTACCGGTGAGGAGACGTCGCGCAACGCCGAAGGCACGGTTCAGGCCGTCGCCAAGACGCGCTCAATTGCTGAATCTCTGGGAAACAAAGTCGGCCAGTTTAAAGTTAACTGACGTCTCTGTAGGCCGATTCGGGCCCACTTGTTCTGAGTGGGCTTCTTTACTATCCCCCAATAAATGTAAACTCATGGCTTTTAAAGCCTGGGTAACTTCATGGAAGATCTCATTATTATTGGACTGCGAATGCTTGAGCGACTGCTCGTAGTTGGCTTTGGCGGCATGTCGATCTATCTCGGATATAAGCTCTTCTTTCATTTACCGCATCAGACTGATCAGAAGGGTGAAATTGAATTACCCGGAATGAAAGTCGTGCTATCCCGCGTTGGCCCCGGTGTCTTTTTTCTCGTATTCGGTGCGTTCATTCTGATTACCAATCTACATCAGGGAATAGAGACCCGCTCCGGTGGGCAAGTGTCTGCTGATACTTCACTGGCCGATGCATCCCGCAGTGAGGCCAGGCACTTTGTGGGCGCAATACCTATCGACCCTGAAAGCGATCAGAACACCACAGAGGTGAGTGAGCAGACAAGGTACGCAGCACTTGAGGCGGTCGGAGATCTTAATTGTCTGGCTCACTGGCTGGGAGAACAGGGTCAAATGACTTTGCGTCGCGAGAACCTTATTTATCATGCTAAGAAATTATATCTGCTCGACGTCTGGCATAGTGAAACGTGGGGCGCCCCTGAACAACTAACGGAGATTGAAGTACCGATCAGCGATCCTGAACTCAAAGAGGTACTGAATTATGTGTCGATGGACTGTGAGCTTTGAGCGAAGGTTTGTTTTACTCCTGTTGATGCTTTGCTCAGCGGCGGCAGAAGCCGGGCTCTATCCCCGTGTTGAACTGGAGCGGGTAAGAGAGGTTTATGGTGTAAATATTGAAGCGGTTTTATTTGACGACATACGGGCTTATCTGACGCCTGAAGAGCTTAAGTCGCTGAATAAGGTATCTCTGACCTTTCCCCTTCCTGACAACAAGGATAGCGTAGATGTTTTTGGTTTTGCGATTGATCTGAACAGTGGGCAAATGGCGTTTCCCGCTCAGGCAATCAAGTTTTTCGATGACCTTGCGTTGTCCTTTGCCTGGTATGAGCACACAGGCCAGGATCCAACAAGCATTGCAGAATATGTGGTTAATCTGCATAGAAAAGGCCTGCCATTTCTACCGCCTTTAGCCGCGCTGAATGTCCCAGAAAAAGCCTGGGAGCAGAGTCAATATGTGGACGATGTCTCTCAGAAAATTTTGAAATCAGGGTTAGCTTTTCTGCTATTGCACGAGTTAGCTCACTGGCATTTCAAGCATGGCGCATATCATGATATCTCATATGCAGCGGCCCGAAAGCAGGAGCAGCAGGCCGACGACTTCGCTCTCGAAGTAATGGCCAGAATGAAGACGCCTCCCTACGGCATGGTCGTATGGTTTCTGGCGACCTCACTTGTGACTTCCGACCGTGTGACCACCCACCCTCTCAGCCGTGATCGTCTCAATGCTATTGCTCATTCTTTGTCGGAATCCCCTGGGCGATATATTTCTTATGAAAACCGCCATTCACTGACGAAGCAGGACATTCTTCGCTTGGCTCAGGATATTCAGGATATCGCCGCACGGCTTAAGCAGTAAGGCACAAAAAAGCCCGGCATTAACCGGGCTTTCTCAATGACCAACGTTGAGCTGTCAGGCGGGACGTGGCTCGGTGGTCACAACTTTGTTGCCGTATTCGATGGTTTCTTCATCGTAGTCAGCCGTTTTAAGAGCGGCCATATCAGCGAAGTAGTTCTGGTACAGCTTCCATGGTTTCTCCATACCCTGGCGCGGCAGAGTGTGAGCCATGCGCGCGATGTAACCAGACTGCATATCAACAAATGGGCGGGTTTCCATTTTACCGTGATGGTTAACTGGCTTAGCTTCACGAGCACCGATGTGGTCCATGTGCTTCATCAGACCGCAGAACCATTTAGACAGCATGTCCGCTTTCAGTGTCCATGATGCGTTGGTGTAACCGAAAATCATACCGAAGTTCGGGATGTCTTCGAACATCACGCCGCGGTAGCTCATTTTTTCTGGCATTGGTATTTCCTGACCATCCATTGTCAGGTTCATGCTGCCGAGCAACTGAATCTTCAGGCCAGTCGCGGTAACAATGATGTCTGCTTCCTGCACTTTACCTGATTTCAGGAGAATACCGTTTTCAACAAAGCGATCGATATGATCGGTAACCACGTGGGCTTTACCTGCTTTGATTGCTTTGAACATATCGCCATTTGGCACAGCACACAGACGCTCATCCCAAGGGTTGTACTTAGGCGTGAAGTGCGACATATCGAAGTCTTTAGGCAGTTGGCTGGACACCTGCTTCTGCAGAAGCTTACGGGCCAGACCCGGGAATTTCTTACAGAAATTGTAGATCGCCAGAGTGATTGTCACATTGCGGCCACGCGTGATTTTGTAGACCCACTTTTCAGGCATAATTTTACGCATGAAGTTGATCATAGGGTCCATCTGCGGCACAGAGATCACGTAAGATGGTGAGCGCTGCAGCATGGTGACGCTCTTAGCTTTGTCCGTCATTGCTGGCACCAGGGTGACAGCGGTGGCACCAGAGCCGATTACGAGTACGTTCTTGTTTTCGTAATCCAGATCTTCAGGCCAGAATTGCGGGTGCAGTATCTGACCCTTGAAGTCATCACGGCCTTCGAAGTCAGGGGTGAAACCTTCGTTGTAGTTGTAGTAGCCAGTACAGCTCAGCAGGAATTGAGAGCGATAAGTACGTGTCTCACCATCAACTTCGACGGTCACTGTCCACAGAGATTCACTGCTTGAGTAGTCTGCTCCGAGCACTTTGTGACCAAAACGGATGTGCTCTTCGACTTTGTTTTCCTGAGCAGCTTCGCGGATGTAGTTACGGATGTCGTCACCGTCAGCGATGCCTTTCTTGTTTACCCAAGGTTTGAATTCGTAACCCAGAGTGTACATGTCAGAGTCCGAGCGGATACCAGGGTAGCGGAACAGGTCCCAGGTGCCACCAATAGCCTGACGGCCTTCCAGAATGGCGAAGCTTTTGCCCGGGCATTCTTTTTTCATGTGGCAGCCAGCACCAATGCCTGACAGGCCTGCGCCGATGATAAGAAGGTCAAAATATTCGTTTGTCTGAGACATAGTCACACCTGTTGTTATCGTTTGAGTCGGCTTGCTATCCGGGGATCAAAGGTAGCAGGCCCTCGTTGTTCAAGGGTGCCTTGCGGCTGATGGTGTGTAATTTGTCTGAAATAAAGCAAGGGGGAAAGGTGATTGACCGACACAAATCTGTACTTAATTGACACATGTCGGGAAACTCTTCTGGCAGTTGCTGCAGAATACGACGTGCTCTGGCTCTAAAAGCCCCGTCATTACTGGTTTTAAGGCCTTGGCCGCGATTGTTATATCGGTGTCCGCTACTGTTTGTTGGTATGTACTTACTATCGTTGAGTGGCTCAGGTTACCGTTTCGCCATTGATAGCTAAAAGTAATTGATTTTTTATTATTTATAGTCGGGGTCTTTGAATAAGACGGCTGGAACGTTCAACCTTTTCCGGCGGATTTCAGGTTACCGCTCCGGTTCTGGTAGGGTGCTTTAACGTCATGCCCGGTAGTTTGTGCTTTCAGGTCAACAGGTATTTCCTGTCGATTGTACCTGCGGAGGAGAACTGAACACCTTCTGAGAGCAGCCTCTGCCTCTGTTCGAGGTGGCCTGGAGAGCCACTGGGCAGGCTTATTCGTCGGTTCGCGTTGATAACGCGGTGCCACGGCAAACCTGACCCTTCGGGTAATTGAGACAGCGTACGTCCTACCCATCGTGCTCGTCCCGGAAGTCCAGCGCGCCGGGCCAGTTCACCGTAAGCTATGACTCTTCCGGCAGGAATGCCGCTCAGCGCGAGGTATAACTTTTCTTCATCAGAAGGCGTAGTGGCGTCTCTCTGCATGTGTCAGATACGGAGCGCGCCGTCGACCTCAATGACCCGGCCTGATACGTACTCATTTTCGAGTAGAAAAACGACGGCGTGAGCTATTTCTTCCGGGGTTCCCATGCGCGATGCCGGAATGCCAGAGCAGATCATCTCCAGCGTTTCAGGGCGCATGCCCGACGTCATTTCAGTGGAGATAAAGCCAGGTGCGATGGCGTTCGCACGGATATTATAGCGTGCCAGCTCTTTAGCCCAGGTGACCGCCATCGCTGCCACACCAGCCTTCGCAGCAGAATAATTCGTTTGCCCGACGTTACCTGCACGACTGATGCTTGAGATATTAATGAGGCAGCCGGGCTCTTTGTTACGCACCATGTGGCTGGCGGCTTCTCGTCCACACAGAAAGACGCCGGTCAGGTTTACATCAATCACCATCTGCCAGTTGGCCAGGTTCATCGTGGTGATTTCGTCGTTCTTTGATTTTACGAAGAGTCCGTCTCTTAAGATTCCGGCGTTATTAATAAGGCCATGAATGCCACCGAAATCTTCGTTGATCGCGTTGAACGTTGCGACAACAGACTCTTCGTCGGCAACATTACACTCGTACAGGCGTGCTTCTCCACCCAAAGCACTGATCAGCCGCTGGGTTTCCTGCATAGGCTCCGGGTTGAGATCAATGATGGCAAGGCGAGCGCCTTTCTTTGCGAGTTCTACAGCCATCGTGCGTCCGAGGCCCTGACCTGCGCCAGTGATCGCGATGGTATGTCCGTGAATATTCATGGAAAGCTCCTGAGGCGGGTGAATGCCCAGAGAGTATAGCGGTTCGCTGTCAGGCCTTGCAGGCACTGACAGCTCTGTCCGCTTTGCCCGGGCAGACCCCGGACAAATGCAACAGCAGAGACTTACTTTTTACCGTACTGCAGTTCTTTCGCAGAAATACTGCTCAGACGCAGTGAAAGGAAGTCACGGAAGTAGTTCTGATGCAGTTTCCAGGCACCCTTGGTGCCTTGTTTTGGCAGCTGGTCTTTTACGCGGGCAATATAGCCAGAGCTCAGATCAATGAAGGACTTCTTCGCCATGGATGGGTCGCTGTTGACGGGCACTACCTCGTCATACCCTTTCTTATCCATATGCTGGACAAGACGACAGAAGTAGTCGGCAATCAGGTCTGCTTTCAGAGTCCATGAGGAGTTGGTGTAACCAAATACCATCGCCGCATTCGGAACGCCTTCAAACATGACACCTCGGTAGCTCATTTTGTCGGTGACATCGAACGGTTGGCCGTCCATTGTGACATTGATCTTACCAAGAACGACGACTTTGAGGCCGGTCGCGGTGATCACAATATCGGCTTCCAGGGTTTTACCTGACTTGAGCAAAATGCCATTATCGACGAAGCGGTCGATGTGATCGGTAACCACATCTGCCTTACCTTTATAAATGGCTTTGTACAGGTCGCCTCCGGGCACCGCGCACAGACGCTCATCCCACGGGTTGTACTTCGGTGTGAAGTGCGACATGTCGAAATCTTTCGGCAGAATCTTCTTGTTGAAGTTGAAGATAAACTCACGCGCCTTCTGCGGGAAGCGTTTACAGTAATTATAAAACGCCATGGTCAGCATGATGTTACGGCTGCGGATAATGGTGTAAACGAAGCTCTCAGGCAGGAACTTACGCAGCTTGATCGCCAGCTTATCTTTGCTAGGCACCGGTACGATGTAGGTCGGTGAACGCTGAAGCATGGTGATTTTTTCTACTTCACGCGACATAGACGGGATGAGTGTCACCGCCGTTGCACCAGAGCCGATCACAACCACTTTCTTACCGGTGTAGTCGAGGTCTTCTGGCCAGAACTGAGGATGAATGATCTGGCCGTTAAAATCGTCGCGTCCTTCGAACTCTGGTGTAAAACCTTCGTCATAATCGTAATAGCCAGTACAACCAACGATATATTTTGCAGTATATACACGGGTCTCATCGCCCACCTGAGCGGTGAGTGTCCAGAGCTTATCTTTGGTGCTCCAGTTGGCATTGGTCACTTTGTGACCAAAACGGATCTTCTTATCGATGCCGTGTTCTTTAGCTGCGGCCTGAATATAGTTGCGGATATCACCGCCGTCGGCGATGCCTTTGTCGCTGGTCCATGGCTTAAAGCGGTAGCCCAGGGTGAACATATCGGAATCGGAGCGGATGCCGGGATAGCGGAATAGGTCCCAGGTACCGCCAATGGCGTCGCGAGCTTCCAGAATGGCAACCGATTTGTCCGGGCACTTTTCACTCAGGTGACAGGCTACACCGATACCGGAGAGTCCTGCGCCTGCAATCAATACGTCGAAATGTTCAGTTGCCATTTTTTACTCCAATTATTATCTGACGCGGGCACTATCCGTTTTGTAAGCGGTAAATAGTAGGGCAAAAAGGGACAAAATAAGGATGAACATGACAAGCATGGGCCATGTCTCAGGTGGCAGAATCCTTATCATGGGGTTGTATTTGCAGGATTGACCCCCATTTCACACATCAAAGCTTACGGGAGTTATACGTGCCTTTACTCTTTATATTTATCCTGGTTCCTATGGCTGAGCTGGCTGTACTGATCAAAGTCGGTAGCGCCATTGGCATTCTGTGGACCTTTGCTCTGATTCTTCTGACTGCCCTGGTCGGCGTCACCCTGCTTCGTGCTCAGGGAATGGCGACTTTGATGCGTGCCAGCGAGCGGATGCAGCAGGGCAACCTGCCTGCACAGGAGTTGGCTGAAGGTTTTCTGCTGGCTCTGGCGGGTGCATTATTGCTGACGCCGGGTTTCCTCACCGATGCGTTTGGCTTCAGCCTTCTGCTGCCCGGTATACGCGGCATTATGGCGCAGTCGATTATGAAGCGCTATAAGCCTCAGGTTATGAATCCGTTTGATCAGCAGGGCGCTCAGGACCCGTTTCAGCAGCGTCATGAGTCACAACGTCCGCGTAATGGCCGAGGTGATGTGATTGAAGGCGACTATAAACGGGAAGAATGAAAAATTTTATTCCGGGGTGTTGAAAAGCAGAACACTACCCCAATAAACAAAACCACACAGATTTTGGGGCCGCCTGATCAGCGAATGCGCTGACAGCGGGGTTTCATAACACGCAACTTATTGCATATACATTGGAGAGAACTTCAAATGAAAATCCGTCCTTTACACGATCGCGTCGTTGTTCGTCGCAAGGAAGAAGAGCAAACCACAGCTGGCGGGATTCTGCTGCCAGGCGCTGCGGCTGAAAAGCCGAATCAGGGTGAAGTGGTTGCCGTCGGTAATGGCCGAGTTCTGGATAACGGTGATGTGCAGGCTCTGGCTGTCAACGTAGGGGATATCGTTGTGTTCGGTAAGTACTCAGGTTCAAACACCATTACTGTAGACGGCGAAGAACTGCTGATTCTGAATGAAAGCGAAATCTACGGTGTGATTGAAGACTAATTGTTATCTGTCTTCTGATACGTCAAATCAACGAATTTTAAGGAAACTACCATGGCAGCAAAAGAAGTTAAGTTTGGTAATGACGCGCGTTCAAAAATGCTCGACGGCGTTAACATTCTCGCAGATGCAGTAAAAGTGACTCTGGGCCCTAAAGGCCGCAACGTTGTTCTGGACAAAGCCTTCGGTGGCCCAACCATCACCAAAGATGGCGTATCTGTTGCGCGCGAGATCGAACTGGAAGATAAGTTCGAAAACATGGGTGCTCAGATGGTGAAAGAAGTTGCTTCTCAAGCCAATGATCAGGCGGGTGACGGCACCACAACAGCGACTGTTCTGGCACAAGCGATCGTGAATGAAGGTCTGAAAGCAGTGGCTGCGGGCATGAACCCAATGGATCTGAAGCGCGGTATCGACAAAGCAACCGCAGCGGTTGTTGAAGCGCTGAAAGCTCAGGCTAAGCCATGTGAAGACAGCAAAGCCATTGCTCAGGTCGGTACTATCTCAGCAAACTCTGATGAGACCGTTGGCCGTATCATCGCTGAAGCGATGGAGAAAGTAGGCAAAGAGGGTGTCATCACCGTTGAAGAAGGCAAGGGCCTGTCTGACGAACTGGACGTTGTTGAAGGTATGCAGTTCGATCGCGGTTACCTGTCTCCTTACTTCATTAACAACCAGGAAAAAATGGTTGCTGAACTGGAAAACCCACTGCTGCTGTTGGTCGACAAGAAAATCGACAACCTGCAGGAACTGATTCCGGTACTCGAAAATGTCGCGAAATCTGGCCGCCCGCTGCTGATTATTGCTGAAGACGTAGAAGGTCAGGCGCTGGCAACACTGGTTGTAAACAACCTGCGCGGTACCTTCAAAGTGGCAGCTGTTAAAGCACCAGGCTTCGGTGACCGTCGTAAAGCCATGCTGCAGGACATCGCTGTGCTGACCGGTGGTCAGGTGATCTCTGAAGAAGTCGGCATGTCACTCGAGACAACGACTCTCGATATGCTGGGTACTGCCAAGCGCGTTGTGATCAGCAAAGAAAACACTGTTGTCGTAGATGGCGCTGGTTCTCAGCAGGACGTGACTGCGCGTGTTGAACAGATCCGTGCTGAAATCGAAGCGTCTACTTCTGACTACGACAAAGAAAAACTGCAGGAACGTGTTGCCAAACTGGCTGGCGGCGTTGCCGTCATCAAGGTTGGTGCGGGTTCTGAAGTTGAAATGAAAGAAAAGAAAGACCGCGTAGACGATGCTCTGCACGCGACCCGCGCCGCTGTTGAAGAAGGCGTTGTTGCAGGTGGCGGTGTCGCGCTGGTTCGCGCCCTGACCGGTATCACCGTAGAAGGCGATAACGAAGACCAGAATGTCGGTATTGCTCTGGCGCTGCGCGCTATGGAAGCACCGATTCGTCAGATCGCTGGTAACGCCGGTGCCGAAGGTTCAGTCGTTGTTGATAAAGTGAAAGCGGGCGAAGGTTCGTTCGGCTTCAATGCATCCACAGGTGAATACGGCGACATGATCGAAATGGGTATTCTAGACCCAGCGAAAGTGACGCGTTCATCTCTGCAGGCAGCAGCGTCAGTGGCTGGCCTGATGATTACTACCGAAGCCATGGTTGCTGAGCTGCCACAGGATGCGCCAGCAGCACCTGACATGGGTGGTATGGGTGGAATGGGCGGTATGGGCGGCATGATGTAAAAATCGTCCACTGAAGTTGGCTGCTCTTTGTTGTATCTCGCTCGCTTAGGTGAACTAAGCGTCGCTCAATACGCCTTGATCAGCCTGCCTCAGTCGTCGATTTCATTGCTGCCTGAGGTTGTTCATTCTTTGTTGTGGGCTTCTCGTGTAGGTGAACTACACGTCGAAGCCCACGCCTCGTTCATCCATCGAACAGATTGCAGACCATCGAAACCAGCGCCACGACTGAACTGCCCTTAGTAGTCAATTTACTCAAGCTGTCGAAGCTTACGCTGTTCTCTATGCATTTAAGAACGTTGCGACCTTACCGGGGAGCAATTAAAACCGGCCTCACGAGGGCCGGTTTTTTTATGCCTGATTTTTATAAAAAAGCGAACTTGTTTGGCGCATACACGTCACAAAACAGGCAACAATTTTTAAGTAGAGAAACTCAGGAGATACTTATTATGAGTGATAAACAGGCGTATGAGAAAAAACTGGAAGCTCAAATTGATGAGTGGAATGCCGACATCGATAAGCTGAAGGCAAAAGCAAAAAAAGCCAGTGCTGATGCTGAAGCGGATTACGAGAAGGAAATCGATAAGCTCGAAAGTCGTCGTGGTGATATGAATGACAAGCTCGAAGAGCTTAAGTCTGCCAGCGAAGATGCCTGGGAGGATGTAAAAGACGGAGCAGAGAGTGCCTGGAGCTCAATGTCCGACGCTGTTTCTTCTGCCGCTTCACGCTTCTGAGTAAGCGGTTCAGGCCATCTGACAGACTCTTTTAATTTTCGAGGATATTTTCTTATGAAAGACATTCCGGCACTCGGCATGGGCACTTTTCGTCTCAAAGGCGAAACCGCATATCAGGCAGTCACTGACGCGCTTGATGTAGGTTTTCGTCATATTGATACCGCGCAGATTTATGATAACGAATCTGAAGTGGGCTCCGCGCTCGCTGATTTTGAATTAGAGCGTGACGAGTTCTTTTTGACGACTAAGGTCTGGAATAGTCATCTTAATCGCACCGGTTTTATCCCCAGCGTAAAAGAAAGCCTTGAAAAGCTGTCTGTCGATTACGTGGATCTTTTACTGATTCACTGGCCATCGCCTGAAGACAATACGCCAATGGATGAATATCTCGGCGAACTCCTGAAGGCGAAACAGCAGGGCCTGACAAAACATATCGGTGTGTCTAATTTTACGATTGGTCAGCTGAAAGATGCGCTGCGTATTCTGCCAGCGGGCGAGCTGTATCTGAATCAGGTCGAAGTACAACCGTATCTGCAGAATCACGATCTGCGAGCGTTCTGTGCCTCAAATGATATTAAAGTCACGGGCTACAATCCATTTTATGTCGGCGAAGTGCTTTCTGACCCAGAGATCATTCGTATTGCTGATAAACACAGTGTCAGCCCTGCAAACGTTGCTATTTCATGGCAGTTACAGAACGGTTTGATCACCATTCCTGCATCGACCAATAAAGAGCACCTGAAAGACAACTTTAGTAGTCGCGGTTTACAGCTGGATGCTGAAGACATGATCGCTATCGGCAAACTTGATCGGGGTGACCGCAAAATTGACCCTGACTTTGCTCCAGAATGGGATTAGCATAGGCCTTCATTTGTTGAAGGAATATTGTATGAAACCATTTACGTCGACGCTTCTCACGAGCCTCTTGGTTGTCTTTTCTGCGGCATCTTGGGCGGAGGCTCCCAGTCGTGAGAGCGTCAAAGAGCTCCTTCAGGTCACTGGCGCTGGTAACATGGCAGTGCAGATGATGGAACAGATGATTCCTTCGATGAAGCGCATGGTGCCGGATGCCCCAGAAGCTTTCTGGGACGAGTTTGCCAGTCAGGTCGATGGCGGTGAGCTGGAAGACATGGTCATTCCAATCTATCAGAAGCACCTCACTCAGGCAGATGTAAATGCACAGCTGAAGTTTCTGCAATCAGATGCCGGCCAGAAAATGATCAAAGTACAGCCGCTGATCATGCAGGAATCTATGATGGTGGGCCAGGAGTGGGGCATGAAATTGATGCAACGCGCACAAGCTAAACTGAAAGAGCGTCAGGAATAATTCATGCTGAATCCTACGCTGGTTAAACAAGGCTTTATCGCCGCTGCTATCGCGAATATCAGTGGTGTTCTGATTTTCTCGAAAGGGCTGACCAATACAGCACTGATGGAAGCCGATCCGGTGGTGATGTCGTCTTTCGGTCTGATCATGATCATGGTCTGGGGGTTGGCGTACCTGGGGGCTGCTTTTACGCCGGGTAACCTGCGCTGGATTGCAGGTGCATTTGCCGTGGAGAAGCTTGTGTATGTTGTTTGCTGGCTGACTTGGTTCAGTCGGGAGAATTTGCAGGCAGTGTATGAGCAAGATCTCTTCGCGGGTATTTTCTACAGCATCTACGGCTTGAACGACGCCGTGTTTATGGTGTTTTTTGCCTGGGTATATGTGAAGAGCGCTTCAGCCGCTAAAGCCTGAATCCAGAGCTGATTCTGGTTCTAATATTTGGAGCCAGAGTCAGGGCCAAAATTTTGTTTTATCGTGATGAAAAAGCTTTCGATCATATGGCGAGCTTCTTTCTCGAAATCGATCACGTCTGGCAATATCAGCCAGAGGTAGATGATCCCCGTCAGCTGAATATGCAGGTGTGCAATGCCGCGCTCGATATCCAGATCTTCCGGAAGCTGTCCTTTGCTGATGGCTGCTTCCAGAGCTTTCCTTATTCGTTCTGACCCATCCAGGTAGTTCTGACGGTGACGCTCGTTCAGCACCGCATTGGCCTCTGTCTGCTCGCATTTCAGAAACGCAATTTCGAACCCGCGACGGCGCCGTGGATCACGGGCGATTTCGAGAGTCAGGTATTCAAGCAATTCGCGGAAACGGCTGAGCGGGTCAGGCTCTGAGGGGTCTTCAATCTGATCATGTAAGGCATCAAGAGGCGCTAAAAGGCGATCGACGATGGCCTGGAAAATGTCGTGTTTGTTTTTGAAATGCCAGTAGACGGCTCCGCGTGTCACACCCGCTTCTTTGGCGATGTCGTTTAATGATGATGCCGAGACGCCTTTGCGGTGGAAGACAACTTCAGCCGCTTCGATCAGGGTCTCGCGGGTCTGCAGGGCTTCTTCTTTAGTGCGGCGGGGCATAGGGTCTCACTGTACTACGAATGACAACTCACTGTTTCACACTATACATACATTCGTGCATGTATGTATATTGTGACCTTTAAAGTACCACCAGACTGAGGTTACTCATGCGTACATCATTCCGTTTACCAGCAGCTGCGCTGACGGTTTCATTTATTCTGGCCGCCTGCGGTGAGCAGTCGGGCCAACAGGCCGCTGGTGGTGGGCAGATGCCGCCTCCTCAAGCCGGATATGTGGAAGTCACTGCACAGCCGTTTACTCTGGTGAACGAGTTACCAGGACGTACAACGCCGTATCAGGTTGCTGAAGTTCGTCCGCAGGTAACCGGCATCATCGAAGAACGCCTGTTTAAAGAGGGCGACCGTGTTAAGGCGGGGCAGCCACTTTATCAACTCGACGACAAGCTCTATCAGGCGGCGCTGGCCAGTGCCGAAGCTGATCTCGCGAACGCCGAAGCAAACCGTGAGCTGGCAAAGCTTACCGATGGTCGTTATGACAAGCTGAGTAAGTCAGAGGCGGTGAGCCAACAAGAGCTGGAAGATGCTAACGCTAACCTCGCTGTTACCCAGGCTCAGGTTGCAGCTGCTCAGGCCCGCCGTGATACCGCCCGCATTAATGTGGAATACACGACAATTAAGGCGCCTATTAATGGTCGTATCGGTCGTTCTTCTCTGACTGCCGGGGCATTGGTGACCGCCAATCAGGCCGCAGCGCTGGTGACCATCCGTCAGCTCGATCCTATTTATGTCGACTTAACTCAGTCCTATGAAGAGCTGCGCAGCCTGCGTGCTGCTATGGCAAGCGGAGAACTGGTCACGGCAGGTAAAGACAAAGCCACTATTGAGCTCGCCTTGCCTGACGGTACTGTGTATCCACACAAAGGCACGCTGCAGTTTTCTGAATACGCGGTGGACGAGCAAACAGGTACCGTTGCTCTGCGCGCGCTGATCCCTAACCCCGATGGTGCATTGCTGCCCGGCATGTTTGTTCGTGCTCGCTTGCCTCAGGGTGAGCGTGAAAACGCCATTGTCGTCCCTCAGAAAGGTATTTCCCGCCAGCCAAATGGCTCCGCTACGGCTCTTGTCGTCGGTGAGAACAATATTGTTGAGAAGCGCACAGTGAAAACTGAGAAAGCCGTGGGTGGCAACTGGCTGATTAAATCGGGTCTGAAAGCGGGCGATAAGTTAATCGTCGACGGCCTGCAGAAAATCGGTCCGGGGATGCCAGTGACGCCTGTAGACGTCAACGCTGAAAAAGCCTCTGCACAATCTTCGGCTGAGGGTTAATAGTTTATGGCTCGTTTCTTTATTGATCGCCCGATTTTTGCCTGGGTAATCGCTATCATCCTGATGCTGGCGGGGACTCTGTCGATTCTCAATTTGCCGGTAGAGCAATACCCTCAGGTTGCACCGCCCGAAGTTCAGATTACTGCTAACTATCCGGGGGCGTCGTCGAAAGCTGTTGAGAACTCTGTGACTCAGGTAATTGAGGAGCAGATGAACGGTATCGACAATCTGCTGTATATGTCGGCTAGCAGTGATTCATCAGGTAACGCATCGATCACGCTGACCTTTGCTGCGGGGACTGATCCGGACATCGCTCAGGTTCAGGTTCAGAATAAGTTGCAGATGGCGACACCTCGTCTGCCGCAGGCGGTTCAGCAGCAAGGTGTACGCGTTGCTAAGTCGTCCGATACCTTCCTGATGGTGGTTGCCTTCACGTCTAAGGATGGCAGCATGACGCGCTCTGATATTGCTGACTTCATTGGTGCAAGCGTACAGGACTCGATTGCCCGTGTGGAAGGCGTGGGTAATACGCGTCTGTTCGGTTCTCAGTACGCAATGCGAGTCTGGCTGGACCCAAACAAACTCAATGAATACAGCCTGACACCGAACGACGTGACTTCTGCGATTCAGGTTCAGAATAATCAGGTTGCCGGTGGTCAGCTGGGTGGTACGCCGGCGGTTGAAGGCCAGCAGCTGAATGCTTCCATTGTTGTGCAGACGCTTCTGGAAACACCGGAAGAGTTTGGACGAATTCTTTTGAAAGTAACGCCTGACGGCTCTCGCGTCACTCTGGCTGATGTTGCCCGCATTGAACTGGGTTCTGAATCGTATGAAATCAGTGGTCGGTTTAACCGCAAGCCAGCGGCCGGTCTTGCTGTGACACTGGCATCGGGTGCCAACGCACTGGATACGGCGAAACTGGTTAAAGCTCGACTCGCTGAATTGCAGGAGTTTTTCCCAGACAGCCTTGAGGTCAGTTATCCATACGATACGACACCTTTCGTCGAGATTTCTATTACCGAGGTAGTGAAAACCCTGTTTGAAGGGATCGCCCTGGTCTTCCTGGTGATGTATCTGTTCCTGCAGAACTTCCGGGCGACACTGATCCCTACGATTGCCGTCCCTGTGGTGTTGCTGGGCACCTTCGCTGTTCTCTATGCGTTTGGCTTCTCGGTCAATACGCTGACCATGTTTGGTATGGTGCTGGCGATTGGTCTCCTTGTGGATGATGCCATTGTGGTGGTGGAAAACGTCGAGCGGATCATGGCCGAGGAGGGGCTTGGGCCGGTTGAAGCGACCCGTAAGTCGATGGGTGAGATTACCGGTGCTCTGGTCGGTATTGCTCTGGTGTTGTCTGCGGTATTTATCCCGATGGCGTTCTTCCCTGGCTCCACGGGCGCAATTTATCAGCAGTTCTCGATCACTATTGTGTCGGCTATGGTGCTGTCGGTATTAGTGGCATTGATTCTGACGCCAGCTTTGTGTGCCACCATGCTTAAACCGCACGACGGAGACCATCAGACCAAACGTGGTTTCTTTGGTTGGTTTAACCGGACGTTTGAGAAGGCAACGAACGGTTATCGTAATCGCGTCGACAGCACCATTCGTCACTGGGTTCGCTACGTTTTCATGTACGTACTGATTGTCGGCGTTCTGATCTTTGCCTTTATGCGTCTCCCAAGTGCCTTCTTGCCTGAGGAAGATCAAGGCATGCTGATTGCTCTGGTTCAGTTGCCAGTCGGTTCGTCTCAGGAGCAGACGATTGAGGTACTGAAGAAGATCGAGGATCACTTCCTGGATAATGAATCAGACGCTGTTCAGTCGATGTTCGCGGCTGCTGGTTTCAGCTTCTCCGGTCGAGGCCAGAACTCAGGTATCGCTTTTATTCGTCTGAAGGACTGGGATGAGCGTGATCTTGAAAAAGACGGTGTGCAGGCCATTGTCGGTCGCGCATGGGGAGCTTTTTCTCAGATACGTGAAGCTTTTGTATTCGCGATCAACCCACCTGCTATTCCTGCACTTGGTGTTGCCAGTGGCTTTAACTTCCAGTTGCAGGATCGCAGCGGTATGGGGCACGAGGCGTTGATGGGAGCCACCTATCAGATTCTTGGTCAGGCTAACCAGCACGATATGATGAGCCAGGTGCGTTATAGCGGTCTGCCTGATGCTCCTCAGTTTGATCTGAAAGTAGACCATCAGAAGGCTCTGGCAATGGGTATCCCGGTGTCTGAAATCAACAGCACGATGGCCGTTGCCTGGGGTTCAAGTTATGTGAATGACTTCCTCGACCGCGGCCAGATCAAGCGTGTGTATGTTCAGGCGGATGCACCGTATCGCATGTTGCCGGATGATATTACGGACTGGTATGTGCGTAACACCAGCGGTGAGATGGTACCGTTTTCCAGCTTCTCTGAAGGTAACTGGACTTACGGTGCGCAGCAGCTTCAGCGTTATAACGGTGTTCCATCGATCAATATCCAGGGTTCTGCTTCGCCAGGTTTCAGTACTGGTGATGCCATGGCTGCAATGGAAGACATCGCATCGCAACTTCCGGAGGGTTTTGGTTTCGAGTGGACAGGGCTTTCCTATCAGGAAGCCGAAGCCGGTAACCAGGCACCGCTTCTTTATGCGCTGTCGCTGCTGGTCGTTTTCCTCTGTCTGGCGGCTCTTTATGAGAGCTGGTCGATTCCATTCTCCGTAATGCTGGTCGTGCCTCTGGGTGTTATCGGCGCGGTGGCTGCGGCGAATTTCCGTGGCCTCGGCAACGACGTATTCTTCCAGGTTGGCCTGCTGACGACCATTGGTCTGTCGTCGAAGAACGCGATTCTGATCGTAGAATTTGCCAAGGCGTTGGAAGATCAGGGGAAAACATTGCTCCAGGCAACGCTGGATGCGACCCGGATGCGCCTGCGCCCGATTCTTATGACGTCAATGGCCTTTGGTCTGGGGGTCACACCACTGATGCTCAGCTCGGGTGCGGGTTCAGGTGCACGTCATGCGATCGGTACCGGGGTATTTGGTGGGGTAGTTGCCGCCACTGTGCTGGCGATCTTCTTTATCCCGCTCTTCTATGTTCTGGTGCGAAGGATGTCTGGGGTGAAGCTTAACGGCTGAGCCTGATCAGGACCTCTTCAAAGGCCGCTGTCTCATAGATAGCGGCCTTTTTTGGTGCTGCGATAAAGTGGCCGCTGCAGGCATGGATGCCACCATCAATCATAAGATTGTCGCGTAAGTCGAATTCTTCAATTTTTAAACCGTCACGGTCACGAAGTTGACCTTCGGGTTGTAAGTCATCGGCTCCAAACAGAGCGATCAGACGGGAGTGGTATAGGTCCGGGTCATTGGTGTAACCGTGTATTGGCTTACCCAGTCCACGAGCCAGGCCAAGTTCGTAGACAGTCCCAACGTCAGCACTGGCACCACGAAACGGCGTCAGGTTCGCAATCACGAGGTCACACTTGCGGATCAGTTCTTCGTTGGCCTTACTGATTGCAAGGCCGGTCAGTTGCTTGGTAGCAGCATTGTCTATCTGGGTATCGAGGGGGAATATCCCCTGATACCCGTAGCGCTGACACAGCTCTTTCTTGCGATTGCCCAGCTCATCCGCGTTGGCTGCGAATACTTCCGGGCCCGCAAGATAGATGTTCATGACTCAGTGATTGCCATCGACGACCGAGACTTTGTCGGCAGGAATGTTGTCATAGCTGTAGCCAAGACCCAGCATGTCGAGATACGTCTCACGAGGCAGCTTGAGTGGATTCGATTCATCAATCCAGGCGATGCCTTTCTTCTCGTAGAGCTCTTTCAGCATCGTGATGTAGGTGTTGTTCGGTTCAAGCAGGATGGCCGTGCCACCAACGTCCGGCGTCACCTTTTCTGGCTGTGAGACTTTGAGTACAACCGGAGTCTCTTCTTTACGGAAGTAGAGATTACGCATGTGTGCCTTACGCGCTGCCCAGAAGTATGCGAGCTCTTTGCTCTGGGTCAGGAAGACAGGCTCACTGGTTTCGAACTGGCGGTTGCCAATAGTGCCCAGAGTACCTTGCTCACGCTCGGCTGTCTCTGTATCGCCACCGCCTTTCAGGCCGTCTTTGAGAATAGTGTCTACCAGACCAGAGGCCGTGCCGTGATACCAGTCATCGCTGGTTGAAAAACCGTTCTCGCTGAGCAGTTGCTCGGCGTCTTTGAGGTAATCAGGAGTGGTAATGTCGCTCATTATTCAACCGTCGGGCAATTAAAAACAGGTGCGGAGTATACCAGCTTCAAAGCGGCTTTTGGTCTTATCAACGTTAAGACAATACGTTGCGCTATAATCGCGCCATGAAAACCTTTATTGCGATTGGCTACGTCTGGCCAGAACCGAACTCATCCGCGGCGGGAAGCCGAATGCTGCAGATTCTCTCCCTGATGCGGGCGAATGGCTATCGTGTGCTCTTTGCCTCGCCTGCTGACGACAGTGACCATGCTGTCGACCTCGCATCAATGGGAATCGAGAAGCATCGTATTGAGCTGAACTCATCGACTTTTGATTGCTGGCTGACGGAACAGTCGCCCGATATCGTGATGTTTGATCGCTTTATGATGGAAGAACAGTTCGGCTGGCGCGTCGAGAAGTTCGCCCCAAAGGCGCTTCGTGTCCTGGATATGGAAGATGTTCACTGCTTGCGTGATGCCCGACACCGCGCGGTTAAGGCAGGGCGCCCGGTGACTGAGTTGGAGTGGCAGACTGATATGGCCTTCCGTGAAATAGCTGCGCTGCTGCGCAGTGATCTGACGCTGGTCATTTCTGAGTATGAGATGCGTTGGCTGCAGGACAGCTTTCCGATAGATCCTGCAAAACTTGTTTACCTGCCGTTTATGCTCAGACAGTTCAGTCAGAATGTAAAAACGTTCATTGAACGCGAGCACTTTGTCTCTATAGGCAATTTCCGACATGCCCCGAACTGGGATGCAGTGCTGCAGTTGCGCGAGCTGTGGCCGGACATTCGTCGTCAGCTTCCTTCGGCAGAACTTCATGTCTACGGAGCTTACCCGCCGAAGAAAGCAACACAATTGGATAGCCCTGCACTCGGGTTCAGAGTTAAAGGTTGGGCGCCATCTGCTGAGAAGGTAGTCAGTGAGGCTCGGGTGATGCTGGCGCCTTTACGTTTTGGCGCGGGCCTCAAAGGTAAATTACTCGACGCTGCAGTTCTGGGTACCCCCGCGGTCACCTCAGGTATCGGCGCCGAAGGTATGTACGGTGACGAGCCAGCACCGGCCCTTATTGCTGATGAGGTCAGCGACTTCGTCGAATCTGCAGTCAGGCTCTACAGTGATGAAATTGTTTGGTCCGATTACAGTGCAAGGGGGCCGGATCTGGCCATCAACAGGTTCGATGAAGCCAGGCATGGCCAGAATTTACTAGGTCGTCTTGATGAGGTGCTCAGTGGCCTCGAAAGACACCGCCAGCGCGACTTTATTGGTGGTATGCTTCGCCACCATAGCCTTAAGAGCACGCAATATATGGCGCAGTGGATTGAGGCAAAAAACCGTCACTAACTAAGCAGTCTGGAGGGCCAGATGCAGTTATCTTACAAAGCATTGATCAGCCTCTGGACGTCAGCACTTATGCTGATTTCTCCTTTTCTGTTTATTGTCTTCGCCACTGCACTGGCTGAGTTTCTGGGCTGCGACCTGATGTCCTCGGTTGGCGGCGTCTGTCACCTTGGCGACGTGAATATAGCGGACCTGCTCTATGGGCTGTCTTTGCTGGGCTGGACTCTGCTGGTTGGTGTGCCTGTTGGGTTAATTCTGGCCCCAACTTGCTGTATCTGGTGGCTGCATTGTATGCGTAAAGAGCGTAGCCGCAGGCCTTATCGGGCGACTCATATCTGAGCACTGGTTAATTTTTACAGACAGGTGTAAAGTATCTGAAGTTCGTCGATGTATGGGGTTATTCCGACGACAGACACCCGGCAGCTTTATTGCCCGGTGTGACAGCAAAAATAACCGGCACTGGATATATTACGCAGTCGCTGAGATTAAAATAAGAACAGGAACAAACTATGAAGCGTTTAATCGCCACAGCCCTCTGTGCTGTCTCGACTTTAATTACTGTGTCGGCTGTTGCGGCAGACACTGATGCTCTCCGCAAAAAAGCAATGGATCCTAAGGTCGCAAAGACCGAGCGTATCGATGCGATCAAGGCCATGTATCCGGAGATGTTGAACGAAGACGGATCGATTCCCGTTCGTCGTATCTGTGTGTGGGACATCGCTGGTAAGAACGGCCCTATTTATGGCGCAGCAGTGGATCAGGCCGCGCAACTGTTAGAGTGGGGTGTGACTGTTGAGCTGGATGCCTACACCAGCGAATCTGTTCTGACGGAAGAGTTGAAAGCAGGCATGTGTGATGCCGCGCTGTTTACTGGCTTGCGTGCACGTCTGTTTAACCGCTACACAGGCACCATTGATGCAATCGGTGCGGTGCCAAGCCGTGATCACATGAAGTTGCTGATGCAGGCGATTACCAGCCCGAAAAACGCTGATCGTATGCTGGATGGTCAGTACGTTGTGATGGGTTACGCTCCGATGGGCGCCGCATACATTTTTGTGAATGACCGTAAGATTAACACCCTTGCGAAAGCGGCAGGTAAGCGTGTTGCGGTTCTGGACTACGATCTGGTGCAGGCAGAGATGGTCTCTCAGATCGGTGCTAACCCCGTGCCAACGGCACTTGTAAATGCGGGTACTAAGTTCAATAACAAGAATGTTGATGTTCTGGCGGCGCCACTGGCTGCGTATCAGATTATGGAGCTCTACAAGGGGCTGGGCGATAATGGCGGTATCGTTGATTACCCGTTTTCGCAGATCACCCTGCAATTGGTTGGCCGCGCGGACAAATTCCCAAATGAGCTGGCACAGCTGGTACGCGAAGATTTCCTGACGCGATTCGATAAAATCGAAAAGCTGGTGAAAGCACAGGAAGGAGAAATTCCAGAGCAATACTGGATTGATATTCCGCCAGCGGACAAAGCCGAGTATCAGGTGATGATGCAGGAAGCACGTATCCAACTGCGTGATCGTGGTTACTATGATGGCGACATGCTGAAGCTCCAGCGTAAGGTGCGTTGTAAGTTTGAGCCTGGGCACTTTGAATGTGCCAACCCCGTAGAATAATGCGGCGGGTGTGAGACGTTCACCGGCGATTGAGAAGAATACCCAGCATTGCTGGGTATTTTTTTGCTTTTTAGTCTCCCACCGTTTGGCTAACTCATGAGAGTGCGGTAAAACGATATGCATACATCTGCCAATGAGGAAGTACCATGATTCGTCAACTTCCCGTCTGGGTTCTGGCGGGCAGTGTGATGCTGGCGCTGAACGCAGGCTTTATTAACAGCGTCGCTCTATTATCTTTTGCGAACAACGCGGTGTCTCATGTAACAGGGACGGCAACCATAGCCGCTGACGCGCTTGTTTCCGGCCAGTCGGGTGTCTTATTCCACACGGCGAGCATTCTTCTTAGCTTCGTATTGGGCGCTATTATCAGTGGCATCATTGTCGGTAATGAGGCTCTGCAGCTTGGCCGCCGATACGGTCTGGCGTTAACCATTGAGGCGTTACTTCTGTTCTTGGCTTGGTATGCTTTTCGTACTGATCACATCTCGGCGGAGTGGCTGGCCTCGGCGGCTTGTGGCTTGCAAAATGCGATGGTTGCGACCTACAGTGGGTCGGTCATACGGACAACCCACTTAACCGGTATTGTGTCGGATATCGGTTCTGCTTTGGGTAACTTTTTTGCGGGTCGTGGGTTGCTCAGGCAACAGCTGTTTCTCCAGCTGTAGATTTTTCTCGCCTTTATCCTGGGTGCCGCCGCGGGTACGTTTGGTTTTCAACAGCTGGGATACGATGCCGTGCTGATTAACGGTATCTGGGTTGCCCTGGTATCTGCGGGTTATGCGGTGGTATTGCTGCGGACTTCCCGACGTTAGCGTTTAAGCCATCGAATCCAGAAAGGCACAGACATCCCATGCACAAAAATACTCAGTACTACGGTCGTGACGACGGTAGGGAAGAGTAGCTGGTATCCGGGTAGCTGTTCGGCGAATCCGAGCTGCTCAATCACCATCAACAGGTACAGAATACTGGCAATGCCGCGTGGGCCGAACCACCCCAGAAACAGTTTTTCTTTAATACTCAGGCCGGTTCCGCTTAGTGCCAGTAGCACCGGAATAATGCGTATCAGGGTCAGGCTGAGCAGTGCGTAGAGTATCGTTGCAGAGGTTATCTGCGGTAGCGCATCCGGGACATAAATCAGTCCGAACAGAAAGAACATCACCAGGGTCAGTAACTGACCTTCAGCTTCGCCGAATTCTTTCAGTCGGGTAACGACCATCGTGCGTCCGGCATGAAGAAACAGCCCGGCCATAAACACGGCAATAAAACCGTTGCCGCCGGAGTGCTCAGCACCTGTGTAGGTAACGAGCGCAAGAGCGACGGATGCCAGGCGCTGGAATACCGGGTCCATCCAGTCGTGTTTACCGGCCTTTTCGAGCAGGTAACCACCCAGGTAACCAACCGCAATGCCAACCAGTGCGCCCAGTGCAATCTGCTTAAACAGGAAGTTGCCCCAGTACCAGGGATCAACCGTGCTCAGGTCGCCGGCGCTGGCAATAGCAATAATCAGAAGTAGAAAGGGCAGGGCGAGTCCATCGTTCAGGCCGCTTTCAACGGTAATAGAGTGGCGGAGTTTCTCTTTGATGGCCGACGCTGAGAATACGCTTTGGGCGAGGGCTGCATCGGTAGGGGCGAGAATGATCCCTATCATGACGGCCACTTGCCAGTGTCCGGGATACAGGATGAAGGCGATCGCAGCACCAGCCAGCATGGTTAATGGCAGACCAATGCCAAGAAGTCGTATGGGAAGATTCTCGAACTTCACCAGGTGAGATCTCTGAACCTGGCTGGCATCAGTAAAAAGAATCAATGCCAGGGTCAGTTCGGCGATAATTTTGAGTGCGCTGCTTTCTATCGCCGGGGCGCTCCAGTCAAACAGAAGGGGGCCACTGGCCACTCCAAGAAGGAGAAATAACATGGGGGCAGTCAGTGCGAGCCGCTCAATACGCTGAGAGATGAGTCCGAAAGCGAGTAAACCTGCGGCAAGAATCAGCAGAAGAGGGTCATTGCTCATTTATAGGTTCCTGAGGTCAGTCTTCCCAGACGACCCGCAAAGGTTCTCCGAAATCGTCGTAGATGACTTTCTTCTTCGGGCCAGATGAGCGTTTAGCCGTGGTTTTTTTCTGAGGTTTACGTCGGGCATCACGGCGTTCATCAATCGCTCGCAGAACGTCAGGCACGGGTGTGCGCTCCTGGCGCTTTTCAAACGACATGGCTTGCTCGTTGTAGCGACCATCTACCAGGCCACTTTCTCCACGTTCGAATTCATGGACTTCTCCACCGTCAGTCAGGTATCGCTCGATATCCTGTTTCAGGTTGTCCCGAATTTCTTGCTTACTTGCTCGTTTTTTCATCGTTTGCTTGAATCGCTGCTCGTACCCCAAGGGCGATGGCCATCAACAGGTAGCCTAGTGCCATGGACCATTTAATGGTAGCGCAGATCGCTGCTACGGTAACAGCCGGGTCTGTGGGAATGGCTGTTTCAAACATCAGCGGCTCGTGAATACTGTTCTCAATGACATCCATCAGTGAGGGAACAACCCCAACAGCAATCAGAAGATTCCAGCGACCTCTCAGGCCGTTCTTTTTCAGTAACCAGGCTGTCAGGGTAACGATCAGGCCGCCGTACCAGAGAGGGTGGATATGATCATACGCAAAATGAGCCTGCAATCCTGCTAGTTGTGCGTCGCTGATTGAAGCCAGTAGTTCTCTGAAGTTCTCAGCGTCGTAGGTAAATTGGAAAGCGAACAGCAGGTTCGATGCATTTGCACTGTGCAGGGTGGATGCGATTGTGGCTTGCGAAATAATGTAGACAGTCGCAAAAACGATTGCCAGCCATCCGCGGCCTAGCCAATGTTGTAGGGCCATTCCCCGCTCCCGGTCTGTCGTCAGTAAGCTAATCGCTCAGAATGACGACAGCTCAGACAGTTTGCAAGGGTTCCCGCGCCTGTAGCGCGTTTCAGTTGAAAAAAGTACGCAATGAATTGTCGTACGATGCCCTGAGAACCTCTTCCACATCGATACCTTTCACGTCGGCGATCTTTTCGGCAATGAAGGGCAGGTATTTAGGCGCATTCTCGGTGCCACGGTAAGGCACGGGTGTCAGGAAGGGGGAGTCTGTTTCCAGCAATAACTGGTTCATTGGGGTGGCTGCAACCACCTCGCGAACGTTGTCTGCCTTGTTGAAGGTAACAATACCATTGATGCCAAGGCAAAAGCCCAGCTCAACGGCGACTTCGGCCAGCTCCATTCCACTGGTGAAGCTATGCACTACGCCCTTGTTTTTCATCTGAGGGGCGTATTCACGCAGAATGGCCATTGTATCTGCGTCGGCCTCTCGTGTGTGAATCACGACAGGGAGCCCGGTATCCACTGCGATCTGCAGTTGTTCCGCAAACACCGTGCGCTGTACAGCTCTGTCACTGTTGTCGTAGAAATAATCGAGACCAATCTCGCCCACAGCAACAATCTTGTCCATACCGCAGTTAGCGCGAATAAACGCCCCCGTGCTTGGCTGATACTTTTCTGCATCATGGGGATGTACCCCCAGAGTGCCAAAGACATCACTGTGTTCTTCGGTAAGCTTGATCACCGTCTCCATATTTTCCGGCGCAACCGCGATCGTCATAAAACGTTCGACGCCGATATCTCGTGCCTGCTGAAGAATGTCTCCCACTGAAGCATCCTTGAGATAGTCCAGGTGGAAGTGGGTTTCGATGATCGGTAGGCCAAAAGCCGGAATATCTCTGCGTTTTTTAGACATAACAAAAGTGACAAATAGTCATGAAAGGGACAAATTACCTGATAAAAGCGTGAGCCATATCATTATACTAATGATGCAACCGGTAAGACAGCATGGAGCCCGGGCAAAGTTCCCGAGAGCAACTATGCTCAGAGTAGTTTCCGTGAGCTTCAGGACACATGAGTGATGAATCAACAAGAAGGTGTTGTCGATCAGCAGGTCCAGAGTCTGCTTTTTAACCTGGTCAGAATCGTGCGGGGCAAGGGTGAGTTACCGCCCCATCTACCTGTCCATGATGCTCAGCTGGCACCGGCGCTCGAGCAGGATAGCCTGTCGTCTTTGTGTGATGACATCGACGATGAATGTCAGCGGATAAAAGAGATTCAGGCGTCGCTCGGGTACAACTGAGTAGTTGTGTCCTCGTAAACCATACCGCTTTTTAATAAACCGATTCTGCTTTTCAACAAACCCATCCCCTATACGGTACAATCCCTCCATCTTCATCGGGGGGCAGTATGACCAGTCAGTTCGTACATCTCAGAGTTCATTCTGAATATTCGCTTTACGACAGCACCATTCGCGTTAAAAAGCTGGTTCAGGCAGCTGTCGACGCAGGTATGCCTGCCGTTGCTTTGACTGATCAGGCCAATACCTATGCTTTGGTTAAGTTCTATAAGACCGCCATGGGTGCTGGCCTCAAACCGATTCTGGGCGCGGACCTCTGGCTGGAAAATCCCGATGATCAGATGGCTCCCTTCCGTATCTGTGTTCTGTGCGTGAACGGTGATGGTTACAAAAACCTCCGCGAGCTGGTTTCGCGTGGCTACAGTCAGAATCAACACTTTGATAAAGCCATTGTCCGTAAAGAGTGGTTGTTTGAGCAGTCCGACGGTCTGATTCTTTTGTCGGGTGGCCGTGATGGCGATGTGGGTCAACGTATCATCAAAGGTAAGCTTGAAGCGGCAGAAGCTCTGGTCGAAGAGTATATGGCGCAATTTCCGGACCGTTTCTATTTTGAAGTGCAGCGTACCGGGCGGGAAGGTGACGAAAATATTGTCCGTGCAGGCATGGCGATGGCAACTAAGTTTCAGCTTCCGCTTGTGGCCACTAACGACGTGCGTTTTATCAAAGCCGATGACTTTGAAGCGCATGAAACACGGGTATCGATTGGTCAAGGGTTCGCACTGGATGACCCTCGTCGTCCAAGAGATTACAGCGAACAGCAGTATTTCCGCAGCAGCGAGGAAATGGCTACGCTGTTCCGCGACATTCCGTCAGCCATCGAAAATACCGTCGAAATCGCCCGTCGCTGCACTGTCGAAGTCGAGTTGGGTACCTATTACCTCCCGGATTATCCAATCCCCGAAGGTATGGATGAAGACGACTTCTTCCGTAAAATTTCTGAGGTCGGCCTGAATGAGCGTCTTGAGGTTATTCTGGCGGGCATCCCAAAAGACTCTCCCGAGTACGCAGAAAAGCGCAAGCCCTACGATGATCGTCTCAAGTTTGAGCTGGATATCATCATCCAGATGGGATTCCCCGGTTACTTTCTGATCGTAATGGACTTTATCCAATGGGCCAAAGACCATGACATTCCTGTGGGGCCGGGGCGGGGCTCGGGTGCGGGCTCGCTGGTGGCGTATGCGCAGAAAATTACCGACCTTGACCCTCTGGAATACGACCTGCTGTTCGAACGATTCCTGAACCCCGAACGTGTATCCATGCCCGACTTTGATATCGACTTCTGCATGGAAGACCGCGAAAAGGTCATCCAGTACGTGGCCGATAACTATGGTCGTGAAGCGGTATCCCAGATTGTGACCTTCGGCACCATGGCGGCGAAGGCCGTTGTGCGTGACGTGGCGCGTGCGCAGGGGAAAGCGTTTGGTCTTGCAGATAAGCTCTCGAAGTTGATTCCGGGAGATCCTGGGATGACGCTGGAAAAGGCGCTCGATACCGAAGTATTGCTGAAAGAATTCCTCGACGAAGACGAGGAGGCCCAGGAAATCTGGGAAATGGCACTTAAGCTTGAAGGCATTGCCCGCCAGACCGGTAAGCACGCCGGTGGTGTGGTCATCGCGCCGACCAAGCTGACCGACTTTTCGGCGACCGCCTGTGAACCCGATGGCACCGGTCTGGTGACTCAGTTCGACAAAAACGATGTGGAAGAAGCCGGTCTGGTGAAGTTCGACTTCCTGGGTCTGCGGACCCTGACCATCATCGACTGGGCACTGGAGACGATTAACCGCAAGCAGGCAGAAAAAGGGTTGGAGCCGGTGGACATCAATATGATTCCACTGGACGACGAACCGTCGTACAAGCTTCTGAAAGAAGCTAAAACCACCGCGGTATTCCAGCTTGAATCGCGTGGTATGAAGGACCTTATCCGACGTCTGCAGCCGGATAACATCGAAGACATGATCGCACTCGTGGCTCTGTTCCGTCCGGGGCCGCTGGAATCCGGCATGGTTGATGACTTTATCAACCGTAAACACGGCCGTGCTCAGGTGGCATATCCTCATCCAGACTTCGAACACGAGACTCTGAAAGAAACGCTCGAGCCGACCTACGGCGTTATTGTCTACCAGGAGCAGGTGATGCAGATCGCCCAGATTCTGGCGGGCTATACGCTTGGCGGCGCCGACATGCTGCGTCGTGCCATGGGTAAGAAAAAGCCCGAAGAAATGGCCAAGCAGCGGGATACCTTCCGCGAAGGCGCGATTTCGGTCGGTGTCGACCCTGACCTGGCGATGAAGATCTTCGACCTGGTAGAGAAATTCGCGGGTTACGGTTTTAACAAATCTCACTCCGCTGCGTATGCTGTCGTTTCTTACCAGACGCTCTGGTTGAAGCAGCACTTCCCGGCGCCGTTCATGGCGGCGGTACTGACCTCCGATATGCAGACCACCGATAAAGTCGTGGTCTTTATTGAAGAGTGTCGGGAAATGGGAATCGAACTGATTCTACCCGACGTGAATCAGAGTCAGTACGGTTTTACCGTGAATGATGACGACGCCATTGTGTATGGTCTGGGTGCGGTGAAAGGCGTCGGTGAAGGCCCGATTGATGCCATTATCGCCGCACGCAAAGACGGCCCCTTCCGCGATATGTTCGATTTCTGCAAGCGTGTTGACCCTAAGAAAATCAATAAGCGTGTCATGGAAGCGCTGGTGCGCTGCGGCGCCTTCGACCGCCTTGAGTACACGGCTCCGCGCTCGGTGCTGATGGCCAGTATCGAAGATGCCATCAAAGCAGCGAATCAGAGTGCCGCCAATGAAGCCGCTGGCATGTTCGATATGTTTGGTGAAGTTGAGGCAGAAGAGGCGGTCACCGGTGACGTTTATGAGCGTCATCGCCGTCTGCGTGACTGGACTCTGAAAGAACGCTTACAGGGCGAAAAAGACACCCTGGGTCTGTTCGTGACGGGACACCCGTTTGACGAGTATGAGAAAGAAGTCCGTCAGTTGGTGCCAACCCGCTTGTCTCACCTGCAGGAAGCCAAAGCGCCGCAGAAGCTGTCTGGCCTCGTTGTTGATATGCGGGTTATGAAGAATAAGCGCGGCGATAACATGTGTTTCGTGACCTTGGATGATCGTTCGGGTCGAATGGAAGTGGCGCTTTTCTCTGATGTTTATGAGCAGGTGCGCGAAGTCGTCGCCAAAGACAAGGTACTCGTTGTCGAAGCCCAGATCAGCCACGATGATTACTCCGGTGGTCTGAAAGCGACCGGGCGTAATGCCATGGAGATCAGTCAGGCACGCCTGACCTATGCGAATTCAGTGCGTGTCAGCGTCGATGGCGAGCTTAATCCTGACACTTTTTGCCAGCGCCTTTCGAAGCTGCTGCAACCGCTGGAAAATGGTTGTCCTGTGGTGCTGGACTATCGGAATGAAGTCGCCAGTTGCGATATCCGCCTCGACGATCGTTGGCGTATCAATCCGACCGATGAGCAGCTGCAGGAATTGAAATTCGAGTTCGGTGAGGCCTCAGTTGAGCTTGTCTTCGGCTGAGCAGCTGCGCAGTGAGCTGATAAAGGCACTCACACCGGTATTCGCAGAGTACACTGCGCGGCCTGTGTTCCTCGCATTGAGTGGCGGTATGGACTCACGTCTGATGCTTGAGTGCGTTGCGTCTCAACCAGAGTGGCGCGCACGGGTCACGGCCATTTATGTAAATCACGGTCTGAATCCTGATGCAGATGGATGGCAGCTTGAATGCCAGCGCTACTGCGAAGACGCTGGCGTGTCCTTTGTTGCGCAGACTGTGACTCTTGAATACACAGGTCGTGGCATTGAAGCCGCCGCCCGTGATGCCCGCTACACCGCATTTGAGCAACGACTTCCTGACGATGCACTCCTGCTGACCGCGCATCACGGCTCGGATCAGGCCGAGACTCTGCTGCTGCGTTTGTTTCGCGGCAGTGGTCTCACCGGTTTATCGGGTATGCCCGCAAGACGCAAACTGACACGTGATCCTGAAGATCAACGCACAATTGTACGCCCCTGGCTCGCGTTTACCCGCGAGCAGTTAGCGTTGGCAGCCCGCGGTCTGAGCTGGATCGAAGATGATTCGAACCGTGATCAGACCTTCGATCGTAACTGGGTACGTCACACCCTGATGCCGTCGTTACAAGTACGGTATCCCGCCGTTGAATCCACCCTGATCGACACGACCCATCACTTATCCGCAGACTACCAATTGTTGCTGGAGTTGCTGACGCCGATTTCCGATGCGGCACTTAGCGAATGTGATTGGCCGGCGACGGCTCCTTTCTGTCTGTCTGTAGAGGCACTTCTTGATCAGCCTGAGCGTGTGCGCTTTCACATGGTTAGGTATTGGCTGACGAAAAACGGCTTACCTCTGCCGCAAGGGAAGAAAGTCTGGCATTGGTTAGATCAGGCATTAAGTGCAGCAGCAGACCGACAACCGAGTACTCGCTTCGACGGCGTCGTACTCCAGCGTTTCAGGCAGCACCTATATATCTGGAGTGAACAAACGACGCCAGATCGTGTCGACTGTATACCGGTATCATGGGGGCGGGGTACCATCGCGTCCTCAGGAAACAGCCAGCCGCTGCCAGAAGGTTGGTCGCTCGTGCCTGCCCGCGATTGCGCCCAGAAGCAGCTGCGCTGTGAAGGCAGGCAGACGAAGTCATTGAAGAATGTATGGCAGGAAAACGGCGTGCCGGTGTGGTTGAGAAATGATTGGCCCATGCTCATTTATCAGGATGGCATCGAGGCTGTAGTTGGATTAATGAATGATTGTTCTCTGAAGTGTGAACAGGTAGACATTTTAAGCCTCAAATGGCGCCGAGACGCTATTTGGAGGAAAACAGCTGAATGATATTATGACGTTATCAAAGACAGACCGCAGAAATCAGGCTTCAGGATTGAAGCCACATTGGATAAGGATGTCTGTAGTAAGTCTTATTTCGATTATTTTTCTGGTCGGATGTGACGATCAGACTGCAAAAATATTGCGTGGAGAGAAGCCAGTTTCGAAATTATGGTCAGAAATGGGCACTGCCTCTCAGACAGAGGCGCAGGTCGAGGACGATACTTCAGTCCAGAATACTGAGGCTTCAGAAATCGCAGAAACAGAAGAAAGTTCTGAAGCCGAAAAAACGTTTCTGAAGACAGTAACGAAAGTAAAAGAAGAAAATAAAAATAAAGACAAAAGGCCCCTGAATTTATCTTTGCCTTCGATGTCCTGGGAATCCATGGGAAACAATGGTTCCTCTCGTGGTGTACTTCCGGATGTGTTTCGTGAAATACCTCAGGAGTCGACACTGAATTTTTCCGGAAAGTTGCTCTGGGATGAATCAGAAGAGGCTAGGCAAATGCCGATCGAAGATACAATTAAAGGCGCAGAAGTAGAATTGCAGTTCTATTTGCCCTGACAGGAAAAGCCATGAATCTGTTAATACGATTTTTTCTTCTTTGGTTATTCAGCCGCCAGAAACTACACAGCCAAAGCGCGACGGTTCGGCAGACTTACCGCATACAGCCGCATGATATGGGGTGGCGGAATCACCTTCCGAACTTCCGTTTCCTCAGTTTTATGGAGCTCGGCAGGTTTCAGTTCTGGCGAGGGTTAAAGCATGAGTTAAAGCGACCTGCAGGTATGCGTCTTATCGCTGCGCAGGATCTGGTTTATATCCGTCCGGTGGGATTTCTCGCCCGACTGGAGATGGACACCACTCTTCTTGGGTGGGATACGAAGTACGTGTACTTCAGACACGATTTTTACGTGGGGAAAAAACTGGTAGCAACCGGGATCGTCAAGGAAGCGTGCGTTGCAAAAGGATCAGTTCTGTCCCCGGATGATATTTTCAGTGGAGAAAGTCCACAAACTGCTGCTGGTATCGTGGAAAGCTGGCAGCAATTTCAGGCGGAAGTCCGGAGTGCATCGGGACCCCGCTGAGGAGGCCCGATGATAAAGCTGTATCAGTTCCCAGTGTCCCACTACTGCGAAAAAGTTCGCTGGGCATTGGATTTTAAGGGACTGAAATATCAAAAGATAAATCTTGTGCCTGGGCCTCATGTGCGCAAATTACTGCAAATGGCCTCGAAGTCTCAGGTGCCGGTTCTTGAAGACGGCAAAGATATTATTCAGGGCAGTGCAGAGATCATTGATTACCTTGAGTCAAAATATCCTGAGCGCTCTCTGACGCCCAAAGATCCGGCGCTCGCTGAACAGGCGAAAGTCTGGGAAGAGCGACTTGATCTGATCGCTGGTCCTGCCGTCAGAACGTTCAATTATCATTTCCTGTTGCCGTTCCCGAGAGCAATCGTGCCCTTGCTTACTGCAAAACAGAGCATGATAGTCAGCATGATGTTCTACGTTGGTTATCGTAAGCTCTCGAATACCTTACGTGGCTGGATGAACATCAACGAAACCAGTGCTCACAAAGCAATGAACGATATGGATGAATTGCTGAACGAGTTACGACAGATATATGCAAATACCCGATATCTGGTCGGTGATGAATTTACCCGTGCGGATCTCACAGCCTGCGCTTTGTTTGCACCTTTATTCAGACCGAATGGCTATGGCCTTAAGTGGCCGACTGACGTTGAGGAGCCCGCTGAAATGAAATACTGGAAGGCTTCACACGAGCGGGCTCTGCAATCACTCGCAATTCGCTATGAGCAAAATCGTTAGTCGTCAGGTTTGAGCAAAAATCAGGGTTCCTAACCCCATGGTCAGCGCATAACCAACGGTGTAAGCCAGCAGTAAGGCGACGATAAAGCGGAGATAAGTACCGAAGGTTAATGCCTCAATTTTACTCATGGCGACGATTCCTGCCGCTGAGCCAATGATCAGAAGCGAGCCACCGACGCCGACGGCGTAAGTCAGTGCCAGCCACTCGGCCGGATTCATTACTACGTCAGATTTAAGCAATGCTGCGGTGAGAGGAACGTTGTCGATGATTGAGGAAAACAAACCCATAAGATAGTTCGCCTGCCATGCGGGCAGATACTCGTAAACGGCAACAAAGGAGTCCAGCGCACGGATTTCTTTTAATGCGCCAACGACCAACAGAATACCAAGGAAGAACATCAGGGTATCGAACTCGATCCGTCGTACGTAGTCCATGATGGGGTCATCCTCGGTATCTTCGCCCATACCTTTGGCCACTAGAAACATAATGGATAGCCCGGTCAGAAAGGTCAGTACCGGTGGAATATCAAAGAGCACATTGAATGCGATCGTTGTCATAATCGTCAGCAGGAAGATACCTGCGACGACGATATCGACCCGTTGCAGATCGTGCGACGTTTTAGTGACACTCACCTGGCCGGACATCGGTAACATCAGCAGTGCCATGAGAACGAGAACGGCGCAGAACGCTGGCAAAGAAAGCATCAGTAAGCTGGTGATTTCTGCCTTGTCGGCGAGAAATATCATCAGCGTTGTGACGTCGCCTGTAATCATAGCAACACCACCTGAGTTAACCGCAAAGACGGCAATCGCGGCGAATCGCAGTGTTTTCTGAGCAGGTAACTGCAATGACAGAATAAGAGCGATTGATACCAGCGTTGCGGTGATGTTGTCGGCGAGCGATGAGAAAACAAAAGCAAACAAGCCGGTCAGCAGCATCAGCTTTCGTTCGGATATCTGCTGCGGAAGCACCTTGAAAATAGCACTTTCAATCAGGCCTTTTTTATTCAGATAAGCAACAAAGGTCATGGCCGCAGTGAGAAATAGCCAGAGTGCGGCAATTTCACCGATATTTTCTTTCAGGCCTTCCTCAATCGCATGATGCTCAGGAGTACCGATACTCGCGGCAAACAGAATGACCCAGGACACTGAGCCAAAAAACAGTACCGATTGGGCTTTGTTAATATGAATGACTTCTTCGAAGATAATTCCGATCAATGCCAGTACGGCGAGTGTAATCAGAATCCAGGAAACAAATTCAGGCATGAGCAACGCTTAATAAGGGCATGAGAGTCTTTATTCTATGCCCATCACTATAGGGGGGAAAGGAGACATATGTCCTAATTGCTGAACAAATTGATCCAGCTCAGAAGTAGATAAGTCAGGTCAGTTGATTGCCTGGCAGGCGTCATTCCAGTCGCGCAGTAATTCTGCCTGAAGATGAGCGAGCTCCATCAGTGCATGCAATTCAGCAGCGGTATTCTTCTCGCCCGAGTAAATAGGTAGTGAACGTATACGTGCGACCAGGCTATGGTCAGGCGCTTCCATTTTGTTGCGCTCCAGCGCCCAACGGATGTTGCTGTTCAGCATGCGGAAGAATGTAATACGCGTTGTCAGGCTGAAGATACTGGCGTTGTCGTTGTGACGGAAGTGATCAAATTCAATGCCTGCCAGCAGGGCGTTCTTGCTTGAGACCCGGATGGACGCTGAACGTTTAAAATTCAATACCATGGCCATGACACCGAATGGTTCGCCCGGATTAATGGTGCCCAGAGGCTCTTCCGCGTTGTCATCGGCAATAACGTCCAGCTCGCCTCGCAGTAAAAAATACAATACGTTTGCACCGTCACCTTTGTGCAGCACAATTTCATTCTGTTCGGCGGTGACAAACCGCGCCTGCGTCATCAGTAATTCAAATTGCTCCGGATCGGTTTTTAGTAGCTCTTTGAAGAAGGTGACGCCGGAAACGATTCTGTGGAGGTTTTCAAGCGGGTACTCTTCCCGGGTGACGGGGCGCATAAAAATTCCTGTTGTCTCAAGCACATTGATTGTTCGAATGTGCTCTATAGTTTACGTAGCTCCGATCGTACTCCGGCTCAGCCACATTCGAACGACGGGAGCATACCACTCACGTTACGATGAAAATGAGAATCGGCTCGCATTGTCGTGCGAGAGTCACACTGACATGGTGGCAGATTGTCTCACCGTTTGATTAAGAGTAGCTCACTATGAAGTCATCGCTTTATAAAATGATGTCGCGTTCATTATTACTTCTGGCAGCTTTGGGCTTGTTAAGTGCCTGCGGTGCATCTGATCCTGAATCCGGTCAGGAGTCAGAGGGCGAGAGCGATTCGACTGGTTCTGATAACCCTGCTAGCAGTGCTCTGGCAGTCGGTATGAGTTGGCACTGGCAGTTGCAGGGAAGCTTGAATACGGGCTACGACGTCGATATTTACGATGTTGACCTGTTCGATACTGACACCTCTGTGATCGACGACCTGCAGGCACAGGGCCGGCTGGTGATCTGTTACTTCTCGGCTGGCTCATGGGAGGACTGGCGCGACGATGCAGGTGACTTTGAGCAGGCGGCGTTGGGAAACCCTCTGGACGGCTGGCCCGGCGAGAAGTGGCTGGATGTCAGAGCGTCCTCGCTTGAGGCGGTCATGGAAGCCCGGCTGGACCTTGCTGCAGATAAAGGTTGCGATGGCGTCGAACCTGATAACGTTGATGGCTATGCCAATGACTCCGGATTCTCTTTATCGGGTAGTGATCAGCTGGCCTATAACCGCTTTCTGGCCTCGGCGGCCCACGAGCGCGGGTTGTTGATTGGTCTCAAGAATGATCTCGACCAGATCAGTGAGTTAGTAACGTCATTTGATTTTGCGGTGAATGAAGAGTGTTATGAATACGATGAGTGCGAGCGCCTGACTCCATTTATTGATGCCGGCAAGCCAGTGTTGCACGCAGAATATGCAGATGGACTCGTCAACGACTCAGAGGCGCGGGCGCTTTTTTGCGATGAAATGCTCGCTTTGGGGTTAAGCTCAATGGTGCTGCCACTCGAGCTTGATGACAGCTTCCGGTTTGCCTGTGACTGAGCCGTTATGGCTCAGTCATCCATTTGGATTGATTCAGCAGCGGAGTGCTTATTCAATGCCCAGGGACTTCAGGTACTCGTCATAAGTCCCGTGGAAGTCGACGATCTCATTGTCACGTATTTCGATAATCCGGGTCGCCAGTGACGACACGAACTCACGGTCGTGCGATACGAACATCAGGGTGCCTTCGTACATTTCCAGCGCCATGTTCAGCGACTCAATGGATTCCATATCCATGTGGTTGGTCGGTTCGTCCATCAGCAGAACATTGTGATCGTTCATCATCAGCTTGCCGAACAGCAGACGACCTTTTTCTCCACCAGAGCAGACTTTCACCTGCTTCTTAATGTCGTCCTGGTTAAACAGCAGGCGACCCAGTGTGCCACGCACAGCCTGATCGTCGTGTTTCTCGGTTTTCCAGCGTTCCATCCATTCAAACAGTGTACCGCCCATATCGAATTCGTATTCGTGATCCTGAGCGTAGTAGCCAAGGTCAGCATTTTCAGCCCACTTGATGGTGCCAGCCGTTGGCGTAACGTCGCCGACCAGACACTTAAGGAAGGTTGTTTTACCCGCACCGTTGGCACCGATCACGGCAATTTTTTCGCCGGCTTCAATCAGCAGGTTGGTGTTCTTGAACAGTGGAGCTTCGCCATCGTATGAATGCGCCAGACCTTCGATCTCCAGCGCCAGACGGTGGAGTTTCTTCTCCTGATTGAAGCGGATGTATGGGTTCTGACGGCTCGAAGGCTTAATGTCGTCGAGCTTAATTTTTTCCATCTGCTTAGCGCGGCTGGTGGCCTGCTTCGCTTTCGACGCGTTGGCCGAGAAGCGCGATACAAACTGCTGCAGTTCAGCAATCTGAGCTTTCTTCTTGGCATTCTCTGACTGCAGGCGCTCGCGTGCTGCGGTCGAGGCGATCATAAAGTCGTCGTAGTTACCCGGGTAGATCTTGATATCGCCGTAATCAATGTCGGCCATGTGCGTGCACACAGAGTTCAGGAAGTGACGGTCGTGCGAGATGATGATCATGGTGCACTTCATGTCATTGATGATGCCTTCCAACCAACGAATCGTGTTGATGTCGAGGTTGTTGGTCGGTTCGTCGAGCAGCAGGATGTCCGGGTTTGAGAACAGTGCCTGAGCCAGTAACACACGCAGCTTCCAGCCCGGCGCGACTTCAGACATAGGGCCCTGGTGGAGTTCGGTCTCAATGCCGGCGCCGAGCAACAGCTCACCCGCGCGACTTTCGGCGGTGTAGCCGTCCATTTCTGCGAACTCGCCTTCAAGCTCAGCGGCGCGCATGTAGTCGTCTTCGGTGGCTTCAAGGTTGGCGTAGATGGCATCACGCTCTTCTTTGATGGCCCATAGCTCTTTGTTGCCCATCATCACGGTATCGATCACAGTGCATTCTTCAAACGCAAACTGATCCTGATGCAGCTTACCCAGGCGTTCGCCCGGTGACACGCTGACGTTACCTCCGCTTGGCTCCAGTGAGCCATCGAGGATCTTCATGAAGGTAGATTTTCCACAACCGTTGGCACCGATGAGGCCGTAGCGGTTGCCATCTCCGAATTTGACAGAGATGTTCTCGAACAGCGGCTTGGCACCGAACTGCATGGTGATATTAGCGGTAGAAATCACAGGCACTTCCTGAATTGCGTAGGCAGATTTTGGGACGTAATCAAAGGCCGCGACTATACGCGTTTTCGTCACAGAAAACGAGTCTGAAGCCCTTCACCACACACCAGAGCGCCTCTGGTGGTGAGGGGACGTGTCTGACCTGACAGGGCTTACTTCTTCAGGCGCAGAGTCTTGCCCGAGGAAGTCTTGGGATTGCGGTATACCGTTTTTTTCCGAGGTGCAGGGGAAGGGCTGTCATCCTTGTTGGTGCTGGGCTGCTCTTTCCGTTCGGTATGCTTCTTAGCGCTGTTTTTCGCCGCCTGTTGCTTTGGTTTAGCCTTTGGATTGGCTTTGCCCCCGGCTTTTTTCAGCGCTTGCTTGCGATCCTCGTCACTGGCTAAGCGGATACCCGTTTCTTCAATCACAATGGCGCGCTCTTTATAGAGCTTGCCGACGGCCATCTTGAAGGCTCGTTTGCTGACGCCAAAGTGCATTTCGATCAGCTCTGCCGGACTGTAGTCATTCAGACCCAGAGTGCCGCCGGAGTCTTCAAGTTTCTGCAGAATGCGTTTTGACAGCGAATCAGCGCGCTGATGGCCGATAGGCTCAAGGCTGAGGTCCAGGCGCTGGTCTTCTCGTACCTGTCGAATAAAGCCCTCAGTCTTCTGACCCACACGAATCGCTTTATGAATCTGGCTGCTGTGGAGTACGCCCCAGTAAGTGTTATCGACAATGGCTTTGTAGCCAATATCGGTACGCTGGGCGATCAGTAGCTTCACTTTGTCTCCCATCTGATACGGATCTGCAGCCCCCGGCCAGTTGGCACTCGCTTCATCTTTAATAAAACGATTCAGACGAGTCGTACCGATTAAACGCCCCGTGTTGTCGCTGGTCACATACACGACGTACGATTGCCCGGCTTCCATCCGTTGCTTCTGTTCAGCAAAAGGAACGAACAGATCTTTAGGCAGGCCCCAATCGAGGAAGGCGCCCGTACGGTTTACGTCTTTCACCATCAGGCTTGCAGCCTGGTTCAGTTGCACTCTTGGGCGCTGAGTCGTCGCGATCAGACGATCATCGGAATCGAGGTAAATAAATACCTCAAGCGTACTGCCGGCTTCTATGCCCTCAGGCACAAAACGGTTGGGCAGGAGCACGCGCTCGCCGCTGTCATCGCTCAGGTAGAGGCCTTGCGGTTGCCTGTCGGCGACCGTTAGTGTGTGAAACAGACCGGGTGTCATCATAGTGTTCTCCGTATTTTGAGGGGCGCCAGCGTCTTCACTGACGGTAAAGTGTTTTAATCAGGTGCCAGCCGAATTTGGTTTTCACCGGCCCTTGTACCTTCAGAAGGGGGCCTTTGAAGACAGCGTCTGCAAAGGGCTTGACCATATCGTTGCGACCGAACTCACCCAGTGAGCCACCCTGTTTACCGGACGGGCACGTGGAGTGTTTACGTGCCAGCTTGTCGAACTCAGCCCCTTTGTTCAGTTGCTTCAGCAGAGATTCGGCTTCCTCACGGGTTTTAACGAGAATATGGCAGGCGCAGGCGCGGTTGGCCATGATGGAAACCTCCGGAATACTGACGGGTCATACAGGTGTGTTACTCTCAGCGCGGATAATATCACAGGCCCACAGATGAGGTACGGGTGGAATTACTGGTCATAGCGGCAATTGCCGGATTGGGGCTGCTTGGCTGGCCCGCGATTCAGAGACAGCAAGCGGCACGGGTGCTGGCGCTCAGATACCTGCGCAAACAGTGTCAGCAGGAAAACCTGCAACTGCTGGACGACACCGTATCATTGGCGCATATGCGTATTAAGTTCGTAAAAGGGCGGCCGGTACTGATACGCGGCTATGAATTTGAGTTCAGTGTCGATGGCGGTAATCGCTACCCAGGCTCAGTGGTACTGGAAGGCTATCGCCCGGTATCCCTTGTGTTGGCAGTGCACAGCAATCCTGAGGCCTGATACGGCCCAGATCCAGCGAAAGATAAAAGAGAGAACGAAACCATGGTCAAACACGAATCAGAGAAGTCCCGCTTTGTGATTGAACAGGATGGCAATGAGTGCGTACTCGACTACGTTCTGAAGGGTGACAGTGTGAATTTTACGCACACCTACGTCCCATTCCGGTTACGAGGCAAGGGGCTCGCCGAGCAACTGGTCGAATCCGGGCTGCAGTGGGCTACTGAGAACTCATTCAATATTAAAGCCAGCTGTTGGTACGTAAAGAAGTTTCTCTGAGCCTATCGAGGTAGATGAATAAATTCGATCATCCAGCGCGCAATGGTCTCGCTGTCGTTTGGTTGCTCTAAGGTATTCATCGCCTGCGTCAACCGCTCGTCGCCGACGTCTTCTCTGCGACGCTCCAGCAATCTTCTGAAGTACTCTGGGGTAAATTCAGGATGCCCCTGAAAGCTCAATACGAGATCGCTGAGATACCAGGCGGCGTACTCGCAGAAGTCACTGCAAGCGAGTCTGCGCGCTTCCTCAGGCAATGAGGATACCTGGTCTTTGTGACTGTAGATCAGCTGATACGCTGGTTGATCATCGTTGAGCCACATAGGACGATGATCTATCTCCGTCATATGGTTCCCCACCCCCCAGCCTTTATTGCTTAATCCCGCGTGGCCACCCAGAGCGTGCGCCAATAGTTGATGGCCAAAGCATATACCCAGCATGCGTTCTTTTCGGGCGTGCGCTTCCTGTACCCAGTCCATTAATGGAGGCAGCCAATGCTCAGTATCGTAGACGCCGGTTTTCGAGCCGGTCAGTAAATAGGCATCACAGTCTCCATGAGACGGCAGTTCACCGTCGTGAACCTGGTAAAAAATATAGTTCAGGTGCGGATCAATGCTGGAAAGAAGCTCAGACAACATGACGCCATACGAGGAATAATCGTCGATCAGGTCGTCATAGAGAACATCACATTCGAGAATACCAAGCGTGGCCATAGTTCAGTGGGTTCCTTTTGCCTCGGGTTGTATCAACTTTGCCGGATACGCTTTCTTCAGAGGTTGAAGAACGTCTTCTACCCCGTGAATACGTATCTCAAGCATCATAGCAAGCAGGTCGCCCAGATGCCCCTGAGGAAACCCCTTCTTTTGCATCCACAGCAGATATTCTTCAGGAATGTCGCAAATGCGTTTTCCCTGATATTTGCCGAATGGCATCGTCATCTGAACCAGCTGTAAAAGGTGCTCTTTAGTGTACATTTTTTGGCCTGTGTGGATTATTGAGGCGGCTCGGAAACAGTTTTGATTCTAAAAAGTTCCCCGGATTCTTTCAAATTGTTAAAAAGTCAGTTACACCTCATATTGATAGTCTACACTTCAAGACATCTACCGGGTGATAGAGTCTGAATGGCGCCCGGATACCAAGCAGTAAGGCTCGTCTGATATGTATATGACCATGGGTCATCAGGTTGTGCCAGCGTAAGCGATATCAGGAGCCAGAGAATTTGTATGGTTGTGCTGACCTCAACAGCTGAAGGGAAATATCAGCCGAGTGAGGGATGGAAACGTGTAGAAGAAGAAAGTCGTCGTGCAGGTGTCATGAAAAGTGGACGCTTTGGTGCGGCGGATTTACGTCTGGAGACCATCCTGGAGAGAACAATCCGGGTGTTTATTACCACCCGCGCAGCGACCTTTGCGACCGATGTCGAGGGTGCCCTGTTTCAGATGGCTCGTGTTCTGAAAGCCAGAGCTGCGGCTCTGTATATAGCGACAGATGACTCGGGTAAACGCCCTGAATTAGCCGTTGCTGTTTCTCCTAATGATACTGATCAACTGGCTGATGTTGTTCGCGGGGGATGGTCTACCCAGGATGCCAGTATTTCACCACGTTGCTCTTTTGCAGATGACGAAAGCCCGAATGAAGAAGCATTGCGTCACTACCTCGGAGGGAATCGCCTTTCTACCATTCCTCTGCTGAACGATTATGGTGTGACGGGTTGGTTATTTCTTACATTTGATGACCCGACATTGCGTCTGTCTCCGCGCAAATTGACTCAGCTTGGCACGTTCGCGCAATTCTGCTTGCTGATGCAGGAGCGGTTGCATGTGATGGAAGTACTCGAAGATCGTGAGCATCTGCTACGCCAGACTGAACGTCTGGCGAATATCGGTTCTTGGTACGACGATGTTGAAAACGATCAGATCACCATCACTCCACAAACGGCCGCGATTTTTGAACAGGATGAAAACCTCGAAATCGTCAGCCTTTCACAGTATTTCGAGTTTATACACCCTGAAGATATAGAGCGTGTAGCGCAGACACTGACGGAGAGCATGAACGAGTGCAAACCGTCTGACATGACCTACAGAATTACGTTGCCATCGGGTACAGAAAAAGTGATTCATGGGCGTGCAGAGGTCATCGTTAATGCCGAAGGACGGGTGGTCGCGCGTGTTGGCTCAGTACAGGATATTACCGAGCAGCAGGCGCGGGAAAATCGCCTGCGCCTGGCGATGACGGTATTTGAATTTTCAATGGAGGGCGTAGTTATCACCGACGCCCAGCAGAAAATAGAAGCGGTAAATCCTGCGTTTAACACCATCACTGGATATTCTGAGCGGGAAGCACTTGGGAAGCCGCTGAGTTTTCTTCGCTGCGGCCGTCATAATCAAGAATTCTATCAGCGCATTAATAGTCAGCTCAGAGACCGTGGCTACTGGCGCGGAGAGATCTGGACGACGCGTAAGAATGGCGAAAGCTACCCGCAATGGTTAACCCTGACCTTAGTACGTGATGAACAGAAGCGTATTACGCATTATGTTGGCGTCTTCTCCGACATGTCGCGCATTAAAGAGCATGAACAGCAGCTTAAGCATTTATCTAATTACGACTCTTTAACCAATCTGCCTAACCGGCACCTGTTACTGAGTCGTCTTGAGGGTGCCATTGCTGATGCGACCATTAATCAGCGTAAAGTCGGCGTTATTGCTATCGATCTCGATCATTTTAAACATATTAATGACAGTCTGGGGCATCCCGCCGGCGACCGTCTCCTGCAGGACTTTGCTAAACGTCTGCGCCAGCGACTGAGAGATTCAGATACTGTTGCGCGTCAGGGCGGTGATGACTTTGTGGTTGTGCTTGAGAGCGTTGGTAATGTCGCACAGGTTGAAAAAGTCGCCGGTATTATTCTCGAATTACTCAAGACGCCGTTCGATGTGGGGGTAGGGAAAGACTTTTATATTGGCGCCAGTATCGGTGTCACTATGTTCCCGGATCACGGTGCGGATGTGACTCAGTTACTGAGTAACGCCGATGTGGCCATGTACGAGGCTAAGAAAGAAGGCCGCAACATGTACAAGGTCTACAGCAATGAGATGACGCAGGTCGTAGCTGACCGCCTCGAACTGGGTAATCGCCTGCGCCAGGCGTTGACGACAGAAGATGAGTTGCGCCTGTATTATCAGTCTCAGGTTGAACTGACAGAGGGACGAGTGGTGGGTGTCGAAGCTCTTATTCGCTGGCATACGCCTGATGGCGAGGTCATTCCTCCGGGGCGCTTTTTACCCGTGGCAGAAGAGGGGGGCATGATGCCGGATCTCGATAGTTATGTGCTTGGTGTTGCCTGTCGGCAGATTGCTTGTTGGCAACAGGACGGTATTGAGAAGATCACTGTCGCTGTCAATATTACCCAGCCCACGTTTATGGCCGGTGGCCTGGTGGGGCGCCTCACCGCTCTATTGGAAGAAACGGGTATTGATCCGAGCTGGCTTGAGTTGGAAATCACAGAAGGCGCTCTGCTCGAACCCAGCTCTCAGGTACTGAGTACTATTTCAGGGCTGAAGGCATTGGGCGTCGCACTGGCAATCGATGACTTTGGAACCGGCTATTCCTCGTTGTCTTATTTGCATCGTTACCAGGTTGATAAGCTTAAGATCGATCGTGGCTTCGTTCAGAGCGTTGAAGTTGAAGACGAAGGCAAAGTGATTACCCGGACGATCATTCAGATGGCGAAAGGCCTGGGATTGCAGGTATTGGCTGAAGGGGTTGAAACGGAAGGTCAGTTGCACTTCCTTCGGGATAATGGCTGTGAAACCTGTCAGGGTTTCTTCTTCAGTCGCCCGGTCCCTGTTGACGAGTTGCGGCTGAACTGAGCGCGAGGTTACTGATGAGTGACACATCGGGCGCTGAGCGCCCGATGTGACTCTGAAGTGCTTCACTTACTCGTAGGTGCAGAAGTAAGCAGTCTGACCTGACAGGCGCACTTTGAACTTCACATTAGCTTCAATCTCGAAGGATTCACCATTCGTGAAGGTCTGCCATTCTTCGCTGCCCGGCAGCAGCACTTCCATCTTGCCTGACACGATAGTCATGACTTCTTTCTGGCTGGTGCCGAATTCGTAATCGCCTGGCTCCATCACGCCAACAGTGGCCGGCAGCGTCTCTGTTTGCAGGGCAATCGACATTACCTTGCCATCAAAATACTCGTTTACTTTTAACATTTCAGACTCTCCTGTGGATCTGGCGGGCGATTATACGCAGGCACTGCCCATGAGAGCAAAATAGATGAGCAAAAGCGCGATGATTTGTGTATACTCCGCCACCCTTTTAAATCAGATCGTCGGGCAACACCGTGTCAGCAGCACCCTGAGGGGTGTTCGGGGTCAACAGATGCCTCATTGAGCATTGCACGGACAGCAGAGAACTGACCGTCAACGGTAAGCCCCTAAGCGATTGTACACAGGTGAAAATATGACCGATTCTAACAGCACAGGCTTTGCGAGCCTGGGCCTTCCATTTCCTGTACTCCGTGTTCTTGAAGAGCTGGGTTACGAAACGCCTTCTGCCATTCAGGCAAACAGTATTCCGCCATTGCTGGAAGGCAAAGACGTGCTGGGTATGGCCCAGACGGGTACTGGTAAAACCGCAGCATTTGCACTGCCACTGCTGGTGCGTACCAATCCTGACTTCCGTACACCACAGGTGCTCGTTCTGGCGCCAACCCGTGAACTTGCTCAGCAGGTCGCAGAAGCGGCAAAGACCTACAGCAAGCACATGAGCGGCATCAACGTGACTGCTATTTACGGTGGTTCAGACTACGGCAGTCAATTGCGTGAGCTTAAGCGCGGACCACAGTGGGTGGTGGGAACGCCGGGTCGTGTGATGGACCATCTGCGTCGCGGTACTCTGAGTCTGGCTGACATTAAGGCGGTTGTCCTTGATGAAGCCGATGAAATGCTGCGTATGGGTTTTATCGACGACGTAAACTGGATTCTGGAGCAGGCACCGGCAAAGCGTCAGGTCGCTCTGTTCTCGGCAACCATGCCAAAAGAAATCCAGCGTGTCGCTGAAACTCACCTGAACGAACCGGTACAGGTGAAGATTGAATCAAAGACAACCACCAATGACCGTATCCGTCAGCGTTACTGGTTTGTAGGTGGTGTGCATAAGAATGACGCACTGCTGCGTATCGCCGAAACTGAAGATTTTGATGCCATGATGATTTTCGTGCGCACCAAGCAGGCAACGGAAGAAGTGGCTGACTTTATGGCTGCGAACGGCTTCCGTTGTGCACCTCTGAACGGCGACATTCCCCAGCAGCAGCGTGAACGTGCTGTTGAAAAGCTGAAAGCAGGCAAGCTCGACATGATCGTGGCGACCGACGTTGCCGCTCGTGGTCTTGACGTTGAACGTATCAGCCACGTTATCAACTACGACATTCCACAGGATACAGAGTCGTACGTTCACCGTATTGGTCGTACTGGCCGTGCTGGGCGTGAAGGTGAAGCGATTGTATTTGTACGTGGTCGTGAAAAGCGCATGCTGCGTGATATCGAAAAAGCCACGCGTCAGCCGATTGAAGAAATGCCGCTACCAAGCGCAGCGCAGGTTAATGAGAAGCGTCGTGAAGCTTTCCGTGCGCGTATTATTGATGCATTGAATACCGAGAAAAATGCACTGTACCGTGAAATTATCGAGTCGGTTCTGACGGAACATCCGGTCGATGCACTCGACGTTGCCGCTGCGTGTGCAAGCCTGATTCAGGGTGACAAAGCGCTGTTTATTGATGAAAAAGCCGATCAGAAAATGCAGGAACGCAAAAAGCGTGACCGCGATGATCGTGAGCCTCGTCAGCAGCGTGAACCACGCGACAGAGGTGATCGCGGCAACCGTGGCCGTAAAGCGACACCAGACATTAACCCGCTGCCATTAAAAGGTCAGCCGGGTGTCGATATGGTGCGCTACATGGTGGGTGTTGGCTACGATGACGGTCTGCGTCCGGGCAACCTTGTGGGTGCGGTAGCAAACGAAGCGGACCTCGAAAGTCGTTATATCGGTCATATCGAGATTCTGGAAAACTACTCCATTGTTGATCTGCCAGCAGGTATGCCACCAGAAACGATGAAAACACTGCGTAATGCTCGTGTGTGTGGTCGTGCGCTTGAAATTAAAGAGTTTAAAGGCGAAGCCGGTGTACCTGAGCGCAAGCCGGGTGGGCCTAAGCGTCGTGACGGTGGCTTTAAAGGTAAGGGGTCGAAAGACCGTGATTTTAAAGGCAGTCGTGACTTTAAAGGCAGCCGCGATTCTAAAGATAAGCCTCGTAAGCCTCATCGTAAGGGCGGTAATGCGCCTGCACGTAACGCCGACTGATAAATCTTTTATCAGTTAAATAAGGCGACAGGCATACTTCGTCGTCTTATCAAAAAGCCCCGGGCAAATGCCCGGGGAAGTCTCAAAACACTGATCGCCTCAGAAACAACCCCCGAAAAAACTGCAAGGTGATTCAGGAGCTGCAGTGAGCTGTCAGTGACTGATCATCCATGGCCGCATCGAGGGGAACATCTTGTTGCCTTCCGCGGTATACATCAGATTACTCCGACGTTTTTTCGCGTTACAACCACAGTTGCTACCATGCTTGTGGGCATGGCGCTCCTGCTTTTCCTTCTCGCGCGCATGGAATTCACCGGCGGTCATTACGTCCGGCGAGTGACTTGCTTTTTCGTTCGCTTCCATGGCTTCCCGCCGCTCTTTGATCATGCTGGCAATTTCAGGTGGCAACACAATCACCCGCGCAGACATAGTCTGGCATTGCGGGCAGAACGCGGGTTTATCATGGTGCTCCATCGAAGCCAGTTCCTGGAATACACCGTGCTCAGGGCATTTATAATCATAGAGTGGCATAGTTAAATCCCCTTATTAAAGATCTGGTGCTTTTGGAATGTCGATGCTGCCATCGAGGTGTTTCTTAGGTCCTTCGGAATTCGGCTGCACGTCGAACTCGAAGATATCCGTTGGTAACCAAAGCGTCGCACAGGAGTTCGGAATATCAACCACACCACTGATGTGGCCCTGTACCGGCGCACAACCAATAATGGCGTAACCCTGTGCTTCGCTGTAACCGAATTGGGTCAGATAGTTAATGGCGTTATGACAGGCCTGGCGATAGGCAATGCTGGTATCCAGGTAATGCTGTTTACCATCCTCATCAACAGAAATACCTTCAAAAATCAGGTAATCGTCGTATTTCGGTACCATTTTACTTGGTTTGAAAATTGGATTTTTAACCTGATATTTCGCCATACCATCCTTGATGATATTAACGCGCATGTGAATCCAACCGGCCATTTCAATGGCACCACAGAACGTAATTTCGCCATCACCTTGTGAGAAGTGAAGGTCACCCACAGACAGGCCCGCGCCATCAACATAGACAGGGAAGTAGACTTTAGAACCGCGAGTCAGGTCTTTAATATCACAGTTACCACCGTGCTCACGCGGAGGAACAGTACGGGCGCCTTCTGCTGCGGCTTTGGCTTTTTCATCGCCCGATAAGCGACCCATGTGAGCGGTCTCTGCATAAGGCAGTGTTGCCAGCTCTGGAACGCGCTCAGGGTCGGTGTCAACTAACGCTTTCTCACGAGTATTCCACATATCCAGCATTTTCTTGTCTGGCAGGCAGCCGATCAGACCAGGGTGGAGAATACCGGCAAATTCAACGCCTGGAACGTGACGCGAGCTGGTCATCATACCGTTGAAGTCCCAGATGGATTTCTGTGCTTCCGGGAAGCGGTCAGTCAGGAAGCCACCGCCGTTCTTTTTCGAGAAGAAGCCATTAAAGCCCCACTGGCTATCAGGAAAGGCACCGATGTCGAGGATATCAACTTCTAACAGGTCGCCTGGCTCTGCGCCCTCGACTTTAATTGGGCCGGATAAAAAGTGAACCTGGCTCAGGTCGACGTCACGCACGTCGGAAGCGTCGTCGTTATTTTCAATCTGACCACCGGTCCAGTCATAACATTCAACAATGAAGTCATCACCGGGTTTTACGGTTGCTACCATCGGAATGTCCGGATGCCAGCGGTTGTGAACCTGGTCATTGTCATAAGCGGATTTACTGAGATCAATTTTAATGATGGTATCAGTCATGGTTTTCTCCTTAGGTAGCCTTAGGGCTTTTCGGGGTAAATTCCGGTTCGGAAGGGAATTCAGAGTGTGTTTCCGCAAGGGAAACCGGAAGCAGTGAGATCCGTCGATCTGACAGAACCCCCTGCAGGTGTATATTTATGTCTTCGTAGTGCGAGGTCAGATAGCGCGCAACTTCGGTCACCACAAGATCACGAAAGCGTCGCTCAATGGCACGCGCGCCGTACTTACGAAATCCCGACGTCGTCACAATAAAATCACGAACAGCAGGCTCCAGTTCGATACTGGTGTTATGGCGTTTAAGTTGAGCGTTCAGTGACTTTTCAAGACCTTCCACCAGGTCTGGCATATCGTCTGTGGTCAGTGCTGAGAAATACTCAACAATGCCAATGCGGTTGATAAATTCCGTATTAAAATGGCGTTCCAGTGCGCGCTTATAAAGACCACTGCGGTTAACGCCGGGAACGGAGTCCAGCCAGCGTAATGACTCCGCGAAGCGGCTGCCGACATTGCTCGTCATAAACACCAGCGTATTGGTGAAACTGATCGACTTCTGTCCCGACGCCAGCTTCAGGGTGCCGTTGTCGAGGATGTTCATCAGACTCAGTACCACCGAGTGGTCTGCTTTTTCTATTTCATCGAACAGGACAATGCCCGGGCGCGAGCTTGTGCCACTGATCAGTTCTTCGTTAAGTAAGCTGAGGTTTTCTTTGCTGCCCACATAGCCTGGCGGCGCACCTGTGATGGCTGCGCTGTAGTGGCTTTGTGCGAGGGTATTCATATCGATACGACAGAAAGCATCGCTGCGACCGTGAATCGCTTGCGCGACCTGCCGCACCATTTCGGTTTTACCAACGCCGGTCGCCCCGATAAATAGCGCTGAGAGCAGTGGACGCCGACGGTCGTTAAGTCCGGCACTGATCACGTTCAGTTGTGATTCAAGCCGATCAATCACAGCATCCTGACTCCGGATGCAGGCTTTCAGGTGCGCTGACACTTCAGCTGGCTGAAAGGCAAAGCGTGACAACAAAGGTTGGCTTTGTGATTGTGCCTGTGAACGAATGCGATCAGTGACGAAGACCATCGGTTATCAGGCGATTACTCGCCAGCCTCCATTGGACGTTCTTCGACCGGTAAATTCCCCACCGGACAGTCGGCAACGCCGACCGTTGTACGGGTCATGGCTTCAACATCGGCCTGCGCTTTTTCTGCGTCGGTCACCCAGGTACGGTAGAACTCAAATGGACAGTCTGCGATGCCTTTATCACCGTCGCCGGACGCGTGTACGCCGCTGTAACCTCGGTGCAGAAGTTTGAATAAATGGTTCTGCGACTGATCATTTTTGCGGGCATCGCGAATCTGTGAGACTGACAATTGGGCATACTGGACTCCCATGTCTTCTTCACCACATTCGCCGAGTGTGCGGCCGTCAAAACCGATGAGTGCAGAGTGACCAAAATACGAATACACACCATCGAAGCCCGTCGCATTGGCGACGGCCACGTAGCAGTTGTTGGCCCACGCCATGGTCTTCGCCATCATGATCTGCTGTTCTTTGGCTGGGTACATATAACCCTGACAACGAACAATCAGTTCGGCGCCTTTCATGGCACAGTCGCGCCAGATTTCCGGATAGTTTCCGTCGTCACAGATAATCAGGCTGATTTTTAATCCTTTCGGACCTTCACTCACATAAGTGCGGTCGCCCGGATACCAGCCTTCAATCGGGCACCACGGAATGCACTTACGATATTTCTGAACGATTTCGCCTTCGTTATTGATCAGGACTAACGTGTTGTAGGGCGCTTTATTCGGGTGTTCTTCGTGCTGTTCGCCCGTTAGTGAAAAAATTCCCCAGGTATCGGCCTCTTTGCATGCAGCTGCGAAGATGTCCGTTTCATCACCCGGGATAGTGGCAGCAGTGGCGTACATTTCCTCTTCGTCGTACATGATTCCCATTGTTGAATACTCTGGGAATACCACCAGATCCATGCCTGGTAGTCCGACTTTCATGCCCTTGATCATGTCGGCTATTTTGCGCGCGTTGTCGAGGACTTCAGCTTTGCTGTGAAGACGTGGCATTTTATAATTAACGACTGCAACACCAACGGTATCTGGGCTACTGGAAATATCACCGTGACGCATAATGTTCTCCGCTTAAACAGAAAGGTATTTTGAAATGGTTTCCTGGTCGGCTTCTTCGACCGGTACGTCCAGTACAATTTTTCCTTTTTCAATCACCAGAATCCGGTCAGCGACATCCAGTGCAAAACTGAGCACCTGTTCGGAAACCAGAATCGATAAGCCACGCTGAGTGCGTATCTCTTTCAGCGTTTTGGCCATATCTTTGATAATGCTGGGCTGAATACCCTCGGTGGGTTCATCCAGAATAAGGACATCAGGGTTACTCGCTAACGCACGCGCTATGGCTAGCTGTTGCTGTTGACCGCCCGACAGATTTCCACCCCGACGATGTTTCATTTCATCCAGCACCGGGAAGATGCTGTAGAGATCGGATGGAATGTGACGTTCACCGGTGCTGGTCAGTCCGGTTTCGATGTTTTCTTCTACGGTCATGGTGGAGAAAATCATCCGGCCCTGCGGCACGAAGGCCAGACCAGCACTGACGCGCTCGTGACTCTTTAATGGCGACAGTTCTTTGTCGGCTAATTTAACCGTGCCTCCCTTACTTGGAATCATGCCAATCAGGGATTTCATCAATGTGGTTTTGCCCATGCCATTACGACCGAGGATGGCAATGATTTCGTTCTCTTTAAGGGTCAGGTTCATACCATCAATGATGGTGCTCTGGCCGTAGGCCACTGAGTAATCGTTTAATTGCAGCATGGCAGGCCTCCTTAGTGACCGAGATAAACTTCAACGACTTTCGGGTCAGACTGCACCCGATCCATTGAGCCTTCAGATAAAACCTTGCCCTGGTGAAGCACAGTCACCCGGTCGGCGATGTCGGCAACGAATTGCATATCGTGTTCAATCACAAGTACTGAGCGGTCTTTAGTAATTCGGTGTAGCAGGTCTGCGGTTTGTTTACGTTCAGAGACCGACATACCAGCAACCGGCTCATCCAGCATCAGGAGTTCAGGGTCCTGAATCAGCAGCATGCCAATTTCCAGCCATTGCTTCTGACCGTGTGACAGCAGATCCGCTGAGGTATCGAGTTTGTCGCCAAGGAAAATCATGTCAGCGATTTCTTTTACTTTGTCGACGACCTCTTTATCGCGACGGAAGAAGAGGGCACCCCAGACGTTGCGTCCACGCGGGAACGACAGTTCAAGGTTTTCGAATACCGTCAGGTCTTCATAAATGGATGGGTTCTGGAATTTCCGACCAACGCCTGCGTGAACAATCTGGTGTTCGTTCAGCTTGGTTAATTCTTTACCCTTAAATTTAATCGAACCTTCAGTGGCCTTGGTACGGCCGCAGATGAGATCCAGTACCGTCGTCTTACCGGCCCCGTTAGGGCCGATAATGACGCGGATTTCCTGTTCTTCGACGTACAGCGATAAATCGTTCACTGCTTTAAAACCATCGAAGGACACAGTCAGACCTTCTACGCTCAAGACAAAGTCTTTTGCCGGAATGGATTTCGTTGACTCAAGCATGTTTGCGCTCCTCAGAAGTCAGTGTCTCTTCGTTGTTATCTGCTTTGTCGGATGAAGCATCTTTCGCTGCAGGAGTAGGTGCCGAAGGTGAATCGTCCTTTTTGCTCAGTTTCAGCAGCAGAGGTTCGATATACCGCTGGTAAATACCGGCCAGGCCATTCGGGAAGGCCATTACTACGCCGATGAACAATGCACCCATGGCAAACAACCAGAGTTCAGGGAAGGATTCAGAGAAGCTGGTTTTCGCCCAGTTAACCAACAGGGTGCCGTACACCGCGCCCAGGATTGACAGGCGACCACCCAGTGCGCAGAAGATCACCATTTCAATCGAAGGCACGATGCCGACGAAGGTCGGTGACATAAAGCCAACCTGCAGGGTGAACATGGCACCGCCAATCGCTGAAATCGCAGCGGCGAGGCAGAAGATAAAGATCTTGAAGCCAGAAACATCGTAGCCAGAGAAACGCACACGCTCTTCACTTTCACGCATCGCGACCAATAAGCGACCAAGTTTGCTTTTAATCACAAAAGCGGCAACGAACAGGCAGATAAACAGCAGCAGCGCGTTGATGTAGTAGAGGATGTATTTCGCTTCGTCAGTGCGGATATCCCAACCATGCAGTGTGCGCAGGTCAGTAATACCGTTCACACCGCCGGTGTAACCTTGCTGACCGATAATCAGGATGGTCAGGATGGCCGCAACCGCCTGCGTAATAATGGCGAAGTACACACCACCGACACGACGCTTGAACATGGCAACAGCAATGATAAAAGCGAAGACCGCGGGCACAGCAATAACAGCGAACAGAGTAAAGCCAAAGCTGTGGAAGGGTTCCCAGAACCATGGCAGTTCGGTGAGCTGGTTCCAGTCCATAAAGTCCGGAATGCCGGGAGTAGACTGAATCGCTGTATTTTCAGGTGACGAGGCTTCCAGTTTCAGGAACATCGCCATGCAGTAACCGCCCAGGCCAAAGAATACCCCCTGACCGAGGCTGAGAATGCCACCGTAGCCCCAGCAAAGAACCAGACCGAGGGCAACGAAGGCGTAAGTGAGATATTTACCCACCAGGTTAAGGCGGAAGATATCCATCGACAGCGGCAGGATCACCAGCAGTAGAACTGCAAGAATGATCATGTGGCTGTACTGATTGCGGGCAATAAAATCGGCAAATTTATTCATCAATTAGACTCCTGCTCAGTGACGTACTTTGAGAGTGAACAGACCCTGAGGACGAAGCATCAGAATGCCGACCACAAACAGCAGGGTGAGTACTTTGGCCATTGAGCCGCTGAGGAAAAACTCCATCGTTGACTGGGCCTGAGAGATGGTGAAGGCCGAGGCGACGGTACCCAGAAGGCTGGATGCACCACCGAACACAACAACAAGGAAGGTATCAACGATATACAGCTGACCAGACGTCGGACCGGTAGAACCGATCATGGTGAAGGCAGAACCGGCGATACCTGCAATGCCGCAGCCGAGTGCAAATGTCATGCGGTCAACTTTCTCGGTATTAATCCCAACAGCCGCAGCCATCGGACGGTTCTGTACAACGGCACGGGTTTGTTTACCCAAGCGGGATTTCTGCATCATTAATGCAACGCCGACGGTAATAACAATCGTCAGGCCCATAACAAAGAGGCCGTTGACGGGAACCTCAACAAGATCGGTTACCGGGTACGATCCCATGAGCCAGTCAGGCAGAGTGACACCCACTTCGCGTGCACCAAACACACTGCGGTAGAGCTGCTGAAGAATCAGGCTGAGACCCCAGGTGGCGAGTAGGGTATCAAGTGGGCGACGGTACAGATGACGGATCATCGCCCATTCCACAAAGGCCCCGAGAGCCGCCGTCACGAAAAAGGCAACAATCATGGCGACAAAGAAATAACTGTCGTAAATCACTGGCAGGTAGTCAGCAAACAGATTTGAAATTATGTAGGTAACGTAAGCACCGAGAATCATAAATTCGCCGTGTGCCATATTGATCACACCCATCTGGCCGAAAATAATCGCCAGGCCGAGTGCCATCAGAACAAAAACAGAAAACAGGATAAGTCCGGCAAACCCTTGCATAGCAAAAATGGAGGTAAGCTCGGATGCAGAATATTCGGCAAACATGATGTTTCTCCCCGGTGGATCAGAAGCCCGGTTGCGGCCCGGTGAATGGTGCGGGCCGCTTCCGGAAGGAAAGGTCAGTTAATTAACCTTGGTATTGCGTGGGGTTTTACTGGTAACCCTCAGGGAATGGATCAGGCTCGATCAGGTCATCACTTTCATAAACCACTTTGTACTGGCCATCTGGTTCAGCCAGACCGATGCGGGTTTTCGACCAGAGGTGGTGGTTTTTATGAACACGGACGTAACCTTCTGGCGCTGTTGTCAGCTCGATACCAGGAGAGGCTTCACGAACTTTATCGATGTCAAAAGAACCGGCTTTTTCGACCGCTGCTTTCCACAACCATGGGCCAAGGTAAGCTGCCTGAGTTACGTCACCGATCACGATGTCGTCACCCCAGCGTTCTTTGAACGCTTTTACAAACGCCTGATTGTTTTCGTTAGGCAGAGACTGGAAGTACTTCATTGAAGCGTAAATGCCTTCAATGTTCTCACCGCCAATACCAAGGATTTCATCCTCGGTGACTGAGATGGTCAGGAACAGCGGCTTCTCTTTGCCCATGTCGATACCGGCCGCTTTCAGCTGCTTATAGAAGGCAACGTTGGAACCGCCCACCACTGAGATGAATACAACGTCAGGCTTTTTCAGCTTGATTTTGTTGATCACAGAGTTGAACTGAGTGTGACCCAGTGGGTAGTACTCTTCACCCACCACTTTTGAACCCAGTACGTTTTCGATGTGCTTGCGGGCAATTTTGTTGGACGTACGTGGCCAGATGTAGTCAGAACCCAGCAGGTAGAATTTCTTCGCACCTTTTTCACGAGCCGCCCAGTCCAGACCTTCAAGAATCTGCTGAGTCGCTTCCTGACCGGTGTAGATCACGTTAGGTGACTGTTCCAGACCTTCGTAGAAGGTTGGGTAGTAGAGCATGCCGTTATACTGCTCAAAAACTGGAAGAGCAGCTTTACGTGAGGCTGAAGTCCAGCAACCGAAGACGGCCGCGACTTTATCCTGAACCAGGAGCTTCTTGGATTTCTCAGCAAAGGTCGGCCAGTCGCTGGCGCCGTCTTCCTGAATGTATTCAATCTTGCGGCCAAGCACACCGCCCATGGCGTTGATCTGTTCAATCGCAAGCTTCTCTGCCTGTACTGAACCGGTTTCACTGATCGCCATGGTGCCAGTAACAGAGTGCAGAATACCGACTTTAACGGTATCGTCCGTTACTGCCAGACCGGTGGTGTTCGCTTCGTCTGCCAACGCTGGAACGCTTGTATGTGCAAGCATCAGGGCGGCGGGTATTGCGAGTAAGTTTTTCAGAAAACCGCGCCGTGCAAGCGCTGTGTTTTCAAAGGATGGTAGTCGCATAGTCAGGCCTCACTTAGGTAGTTTGTGGTTGCTGTGACCTTTTCAGATTGCCTGTAGAGACAGTGTCAGAACATTCGTTGAACGCTCCACCGGGGTACGTCATTTGACGCATACGAGTTGGCACGGGATATGATTAATATAAGTCGCCAGGATGCGATAACAGATTTTACAAACGCGATAGAAGATTTATGGACGCGACAGCAGACTTCCTGGAGACCGGATGGCAAACCCTCAACTACTGACTACCCGTCGTAACTACAATCGCTGGGTTGCCAACCAGACACTCGAAGACTTTGCACTTCGGTTTACGGGTAAGAACGCTCGCCGCTGGTCATCAGCGCGGGTATCCAATACCGCACTGGGCGCCATCTCGTTTCTGGCGCTGGAGGCCATCGGGGCTGCCATCACACTGGTCTATGGCGTTCATGCTGCGCTTTTGGCGACCATGGTGGTCTCTGCGATCATCTTTCTGACGGCGATTCCCATCAGCTATTACGCTGCGCGCTATGGGGTCGACATTGATCTGCTCAGTCGGGGAGCCGGGTTCGGCTATATCGGCTCGACCGTCACCTCGCTGATCTACGCGTCGTTTACCTTTATCTTCATGGCGCTCGAGGCCGCTATCATGGCGTCGGCCATGGATATTCTCTTTTCTGTACCCTTATGGCTGGGCTATCTGATCAGTGCTTTGATTGTGATTCCGCTGGTGACTCACGGGATTACCCTGATTTCCCGTTTTCAGTTATGGACGCAACCGCTGTGGTTTCTGCTGCAGCTGACGCCGTTCGTGTTTATTCTGTGGCAGGAAACTCAGGCCATCAGCGACTGGATGAACTTTGAATCACCGGTTGCACCGTCACAGGGCAGCGGCGTCAGTCTGATCTATTTTGGTGCTGCATCCGCCGTCATCTTTTCATTGATTGCCCAAATAGGTGAGCAGGTCGACTTCCTGCGTTTTTTACCAGAGCCGAAACCGGGTCAGCGACTACGCTGGTGGACGGCCTTGATCATTGGCGGGCCGGGCTGGATTCTGATGGGGGCCATTAAAATCATGGCCGGATCGTTTCTGGTCGTGCTGGCACTCAGTCATGGGCTTGGTTATGACGAGGCGGGTGACCCGACCCACATGTACGCTGTTGCGTTCAGCTATCTGACCGATTCACCGCTGGCGGTGATGGCTCTGACGGGTATTTTCGTGGTGCTCTGTCAGGTGAAAATTAACGTGACCAATGCCTATGCGGGCTCAATCGCCTGGTCGAATTTCTTTTCGCGCCTGACTCACAGTCACCCAGGTCGTGTGGTCTGGTTATTCTTCAACGTTATGATCGCTATTCTGGTCATGGCACTGGGTGTGTACGAATCACTCGAACATATTCTGGGTATTTATTCGAATGTCGCTGTGGCTTGGGTCGGTGCGCTCGTTGCTGACCTGGTGATTAATAAACCGTTAGGCCTGAGCCCTAAGCATATTGAGTTTAAGCGGGCGTATCTCTACGACATTAATCCTGTGGGCTTTGGCGCGATGGTGCTCGCGTCTTTGTGCGGGATACTGTCGTTCACCGGTATCTGGGGAGAGACGGCACAGGCGATGTCTTCGTTTATTTCGCTATTTACTGCGTTCTTTCTGGCACCGTTTATCGCTCTGATTACCGGAGGCAAGTACTATCTTGCACGTGAGATTATTCCACTGTCGCCAGCGACCGAGCAGCTAACCTGTATTGTCTGCGAGAACGAATTTGACCGCGAAGACATTGCCGTTTGCCCAGCCTACAACGGACATATATGCTCCTTGTGCTGCACTCTTGAATCTCGTTGTCATGATCAGTGCAAAGACAACGCACGCTTCAGTGATCAGATTGCCGCGACGCTGACGACCATACTTCCAGACCGCTTAGTGCATCGTCTTAATCCTCGTATTCTTCAGTTCTCAGGTCTGTTGACCATTATTGGCGGCATTGTGGGGCTGTTGTTCTGGTTGGTATATATGCAGGCGCCGTCTGATAACAGTATGCAAGCTTTGCTCGGCAGTAGTCTGTTGCAGGTGTATGTGTTGTTGATGATTATTGTCGGTGTTCTCATCTGGTTATTTGTACTCGCTAATGAGAGTCGGGAACTGGCTCTCGACGAAGCCACAAAACAAACGGATCTGCTGTCGCAGGAAATTACCGCTCACGAAGAAACAGACCGTGCGCTGCAGCAGGCGAAAGAGCTGGCAGAAGCCGCTAATCAGGCAAAAAGTCGCTATCTGGGGGGCATCAGTCATGAGCTACGTAGCCCATTGAATTCAGTACTGGGGTACGCACAATTACTCGAAAGAAGTGATGGCCTCAGTGAGAAGCAGCAGCGTCAGGTTAATCTGATCCGTAGCAGCGGCGAGTATCTTGCCGACCTGATTGAAGGCCTGCTGGATCTTTCCCGTATTGAGGCCGGGCGACTTGAGATCCGCCGTGATGAGGTCAACCTGAAGCGCTTGCTGAATGACCTGGCCGAAATGTTTCGTCTGCAGTCGGTGGCTAAGGGAATTACGTTTACCTACGATGCACCAGCCTACTTACCAGATATGGTACGCACCGACGAAAAACACCTGCGCCAGATTCTTACTAATCTGTTATCGAATGCCGTGAAATATACAGAGTCTGGCGGTGTTACCCTGAGCGTAAAATATCGCAGTCAGGTTGCTGAGTTCACAGTGAAAGACACTGGCCCGGGGATCAGTGCTGAAGAGCATAAAAAGATATTCCAGCCATTTGAACGTATTCGTAAACCCGGACATCCACAACAGCCGGGCACGGGTCTGGGACTGACGATCAGCCAGCTGCTGGCTGATATTATGGGCGGTGAAATCACACTGAAAAGTGCTCCGGGTTCGGGCAGTACTTTTCGTCTGACTATGATGCTTTCCAGTATTGAGAGAAAAGCTCACCTGACGGACAAACCTGTGGCTCCGGCTCAGAAAATCATAGGATATGAAGGCGATAGAAGAGTCGTACTCACTGTCGATGATGAACCATCGCATCGCGGACTTATCAGTGAAACCTTATCGCCACTGGGTTTTACCGTTCTCGAAGCTTCGGACGCCGATGAGTGCGAAGCTGTACTGAGCGAAGCGCGTATTGACCTGTTATTGCTGGATATTTCCATGCCGGGGCGCAACGGCTGGACCTTGTTACAGAAGCTCCGTAGCGATGGTTTTTCTGCACCTGTTATTATGGTGTCAGCGGATGCGGAAGATCGGGTATCAGCAGAAGGTAACGGCGCACTTTCTGAACCCGGCCTTCGTTTAAACGATGACTATCTGATTAAACCCATGAAGGATCAGGTGTTACTCGATAAAATTGCGCGCCAACTGGATCTCAGCTGGGTTTATGAAGGCAGCGCTCAGGCGGTGGCAGAACAGGGGGGCGTCGCTCCCGTCAGCGACGCACGATTACGTGAATTTATGTCATTTTCGCAACTGGGTTATGTGGCCGGGCTGGAAAGCCTGATTGATGTCTGTGAGCAGGAACAGCTTGATCCTGATTTCATCAGAGAACTTAAGCGTTGCATAACATCGTTCCGTTTTGCTGACGTTCATGCCATGTGCTCCGAGCGCCTGGATGCTCAATCTCCGAAGTCACAAGATAATACTGGTGAGTCCAGTATTGGGAGTGAAACACCATGAGTCCTGAAACAGGCTCGTCTAAACCGGGTACCGCGACTGGAAACTCAGGGACGATTCTGATCGTTGACGATACACCCGAATCTCTGGCCTTTATGAATGAGGCTTTAGCCGGCGCAGGGTATACCGTATTAGTCGCAATGGATGGTGAGCAGGCATTAAATATCGCCCGATTAATGACGCCCGATCTGATTCTGATGGATGGTGTGATGCCGCGCATGGATGGGTTTGAGACCTGTCGTGCGTTGAAAGCCTCACCTGATAGTGAAGACGTGCCGGTCATATTTCTGACAGGCCTGAGCGACAGCAGTGATGTATTAAAAGGGCTTGAGGCTGGCGGTGTCGACTACCTGACCAAGCCGGTCAACCTCGATGAAATGCTGGCACGTGTGCAGGTGCACCTGTCTACGGCAATGAAAACCAAGAGCGCCCGTCGTGCCCTTGAAGAAATGGGACAGCCGGCGTTTGCCTGTGATGTCAACGGAACCTTGCTCTGGGCAACGCGAGTCGCCGAAGAACTGCTGGGAAGCACAGGGGCTGAACTGGCAAGCTGGCAACCGGTATTAAGCCAGGATTTACCTGCATGGTTGACCCGCTCGCCAGAGAGAAATGCCATGCTGCGATTAACGTCCGATCAGGCCGAAGTCAGTGTCCGATATCTGGGTCGCCCGTTACCGGGAGAGTACCTGATGCGCTTCGTATTGAATGAAGAGGTTGCTGCGCGTAAGGCCCTGCAGGCAGCGTTTGATCTTACCGATCGTGAGACGCAGGTACTGTTCTGGCTCAGTCGGGGCAAAACCAATCAGGAAATTGCGCAAATACTGGAGATGAGCCCCAGAACGGTGAATAAGCATCTTGAGCCTGTATTCCGTAAGTTGGGTGTTGAGAATCGCACGGCAGCGGTGGCCACCGCATTAGCTATCTCAGGGCAACAATAAGTTATCAACCTTGACCGCACCTTAGCCTCTGGTTAGCTTGAGACTTTACTCATGCCGACAGAGGCCTTTGCTCCATGAAACTTTATGATAACCCGCACGCCCCAAATCCACGTCGTGTTCGTATGGTACTCGCCGAAAAAGGCATCGCTTATGACCGTGAAGAACTAGATCTCGGCGCTGGTGACAACCTTAAAGTGGAGTTCTGTGCGAAGAACCCATTCGCTAAAGTGCCGGTTCTGGAGCTGGACGACGGCTTGTGCCTGTCAGAAACACCGGCGATCTGCCGTTATCTTGATGAAATATCTGACGAGGGCAGCCTCTTTGGTAAGACGCCAAAAGAGCGGGCCATCATCGATATGTGGGAACACAGAATGGAGTCTATGGTTCTGTACCCTGCAATGTTTGCTTTCCAACACATCACCGGCTTTTTTAAGGATCGCATGACACCGGTGGAAGAGTTCGGTAAAGAAAGCGCGAAAAACTTCCTCAAGGCATTACCCGTTTTGGAAGCACAGCTTGAAAATAACGATTGGATAGCGGGCAGCCAGTTTTCTATTGCCGATATTACCGCAGTCTGTGCGATCGATTTTGCCCGAATTGTTAAAGTCCGTGTTGGCGATGAGTACCCCAATATCCAGCGTTGGTACGCGGCCATGAAAGAGCGCCCTTCGTACGCGGCTTAAGCGAACTTTTCTGCTTTTTTGTGCACAGACATAAAAAGCAAATTTACGGATTAGCTATAAGGAGTAACTATGGCAAATTACGCAATTATCAGTGCTAGCCATCGTGATGGCGCACAAAGCCTGCGTCTGGCACAAGAACTGAACACGCGCTTCTTTGAAGGTGGCGCTGACGTGGTTGATCTCTTCAAGGCGGACCTTCCATTGTGGAATGGCGAGCGTGAGGCGAATGATCAGGTCAGAGAAGTGCAGGACAAAATTACTCAGGCTGATGGGTTGGTGTTTGTGGTGCCTGAGTGGCACGGCATGGCGCCTGCCGGGTTGAAGAACCTGTTTCTCTGGTGCAACCACCCGCAGTTTGCGCATAAACCCGCGTTACTGGTTGCGGTCTCTGGCTCTGTAGGAGGCGCCTTTGTTGTCGCTGAACTTCGCGGTAGTGGCTACAAAAACTCACGTTTACTCTGGTTACCAGAGCATCTGATTCTTCGTGATGCGTCTGAACTCTGGCAGGGTAAGGGCCGTGAATCAGATGACTACCTTGAGCGGCGTGCGCACTACGCGGTTGAACAACTGAAGATCTATACCGAAGCATTGTTGCCTCAGCGTTCATCGTTGACTGCAGGTCTGGAAGATTTTCCTAACGGTATGTCCTGAGGTCCTGGCGGATTATCTCAGCTCTCTTTTGATCCCCCTTTTTACAGTGCGAGTGCGCTTGCTTGATTCAGATCAAGTAAGCGCACAATTGCTTGTACGCCATAGTAATGCCTCTGGCCTATTCTCACTCTCCTTCTACCCCCCATGATTCCTCAAGTTGTATCTACTTAACCCAACTTTACGTGGGGTTATAGGTTGATCATTAAACAGAGTTTTTGAGTCTTTACGTTTCTTTATGGCCGTTTATAACCTTCCCCTCGCAATTTCACATTGTAGTATTGTCGGACAATCTAACAATGAGAAATCAGAGCAATGTTTGGGCTGTTCAAATCTGCGAAACCACATACCTTAACTATCGAAGGCGTTGGGGAGTTCACGGTAAACCCGAAAGAGACCATTCTGACCGCCGCGTTACGTCAGGGTGTTCGCTTTCCGTATAGCTGCAAAGTCGGTGGGTGCGCAACCTGTAAGTGCAAGCTTCAGGACGGTCAGGTTAAAGAGTTAACCTCATCCGCTTTTATTCTCAGCTCTGAAGATCTAGATAATAAATACATTCTTGGTTGCCAGTCGCAGTTGAAGTCTGACGTTACTGTTTTTGTTGATGGTCTGTCTGATGGCACGTCTGTGGCAAACGTGCAGGAAGGGGAGATTACGGCGATTGAAAAGCTCACCGTCGACATGGTCCGTGTCACTGTGACTTTGCCAGAAGAGACCACCTACGTGCCCGGCCAGTACGCTCTGTTTTCAACGCCTTCAATCTCGTCTGGCCCTCGTAGTTATTCATTCGCGACACCACCACAGGGCAATCACGTGACATTCTTTATCCGCGAAGTGCCGGGCGGCGAAATGTCTGGTTGGGCGAATCACCATGCAGTCGTTGGTGACAAAGTCACGGTAGATGGCCCTTACGGCGATTTTTATCTGCGTCAGGACTCAGGTGATAAACGTGGCGGAGAGATGTTAATGATCGCCGGCGGCAGCGGAATCGCGCCAGTGCTTGCCATTCTCGAAGACGCCATGAACCACAAAATCGACCGTGATGTGACCTTCCTGTTTGGCGCGCGCACCGAGAAAGACCTGTGTGCGCTTGAAGAAATATCCCGTATTTCCCGCAACTGGTCGGGCCGCTTCCGCTTTATTCCTGTGTTGTCTGAAGAGCCAGAGGGCAGCAGTTGGGAAGGGCGTCGCGGTCTGGTCACGGATGTTATTCCTGAATTAACCGACATTACCCAAACCTACATGTGCGGCCCGCCGCCCATGCTGGACGCTGCAGAAAGCTGCCTGAAGAAATTAGGCATGAGCGAAAACGGAATTTATTGCGACCGGTTTACCGACCGTTCGCATACCCAAAAAGCCGGATAAGACAGAATTTAAATCTAACATAAAAGAGCATAACGGAAGGAGAATCCTATGTTCCATTACCTCAAATACTTTCTTTTTCACGCCATTGGTCTGCTTGCCGCAGCGGCAATGTTCCTCGGCGCCGACTGGATTATTTATGGTCTGATCGCCATCTTCGGCGGCTATATCGTACTGGACGCTGTGTTGGGGGATGACACAACGACTCCTGACTTTAAACACCCGGGTATTTTGACTGCGCAGCTCTGGTTAGCATTGCCTCTCCTTTCGTTGATTGTCTTTGCCTATTTCTGGCAGGTGAGTGCCGGTGATCTGTTCGGTCTGGGAGAAATGCTCACCAGCCTGACCGGTTACGATGTTCTGGCAGCTAAAGCCGAGGGCACTTGGGTGTCAGATCTGTGCGCTCTGCTTATGACCGGCCTGATGATTGGTATGGTGGGCACCATTACCGGCCATGAACTGACGCATCGTACCTGGGACCCGACCTCAATGTTTATTGGTCGCTGGTTGCTGGCTTTCAGCTTCGATGTCGCCTTCGCCGTTGAACATGTTTACGGTCACCACCGTTACGTGAGTACGACTAAAGATCCTGCCACTGCACCGCGTGGCCGCAACGTCTATTTCCACGTACTGGCATCGACCATTAAGGGCAACATCAGCGCACTTAAACTCGAAGCCGAGCGCCTGCGTAAAATGGGGCATAACCCACTGTCGATTCGTAACTCGGTACTGCGTGGCTACGGCATGAGCGCCATCATCGTTGCGCTGGCTTACCTGGCGGGTGGCGTAGAAACCATGCTGATGTTTATCGGTGCGGGCTTGTTCGGTAAAGCGCTGCTGGAAATCGTAAACTACATGGAACACTACGGCATGGTGCGCAACCCAGAACTGCCAGTGCAGCCACGTCACTCATGGAACACCAACAAGCGCTTCTCTTCATGGACCATGTTCAACCTGACCCGTCACTCTCACCACCACGCACACGGTGAAGTGCCATACCAGGACCTGCGCCCATACCCAGAAGCACCGACTATGATCAACGGCTACCTGACCACCATCGTTGTTGCCTTGTGCCCACCGCTGTGGCACCACCTGATGACACCTAAAGTGCTGGAGTGGGATGAGAAATACGCCAGCGACGAAGAAAAAGTACTGGCCGCCGAAGCCAACCGGATCAGTGGTATCAAAGCCCTGACGGAACATGGTCAGGTTGCAGCGCAGCAGGCGTAAGTTCTGTAGAGATGCTGAAGTAAGAAATCGAAAGCCCCGGAAACGGGGCTTTTTTGTGAATGGTGGGCTTGTGTTTGAGGCTTTTCAGAGTTGTTGAGACCAGCATGCGTGCGGCGCCGTGAAATATTGCTGATGAAATGGCCGGCGAGTAAAACCTAGCCCCGGCAATTGAATGAAGACTTTCTCGGGTCGTGTCCCGGGGCGACCTGTTTTACGTGCCATGTAATCAGTGATATTGAGCGGGAAACGTCGGATGCGTTGGTTGAAATAATTCTGGAAAGCATCTGTCTGAAATATTTGGCTTAGCCTGTAACCAGCTCCACCCTCGACACTGTCTCCGACGGCATTTCCCCAAACAGCTTTTTATAGTCCTGCCCAAATTGTCCTGGGTGCCAGAAGCCCCAATCAGCAGCGATCGAAGCAATAGGTCGCTCATTGTTCTCAGATGCCAACAGCGAGCGCCGTACCTGATTTAAACGTGCGGTTTTTAAGAATTTCAGCGGGCTGATTCCCAGAATACTTTCAAAGCTGTACTGCAGGGTGCGGCGGCTGGTGTGTGTCAGTTCACAGAGTTCAGTGATGGTGAGCGGTGCATCCTGATTCATGTCCATCCAGGCTTTCACTTTATCGACCACGGCTTTGCGGTGGGCGTAGCTGGTGGCCGGGCGTTTTGCCGGTGTTTCTTTTTTCAGCAGGTCTAACAGGGTACGCAGAATAAGATCACGCTGCAGACGTTGGTGCAGATCGGGTGTTTCTGGACTAACCAGCTTACTCAGTAGGTGTCTCACCTGAGCCAGGTCCTGTTCAGGTATCGCGAGGCGCGGGTGTTCGTGCAGTGATAATCCCTGAAGATTCAGTTCGTCATTCTCTGCCGCCGCCAGTAAAGCATCGGTGCGAATGACTAAGCCATAAATGTCGAAGTCATCTGGCGTCACCAGTTCAAAATCGCAGGCACCGGGGCGACACATAATCTGGTTGTTATCGACCTCAAGGCCGTTAATACGGCAGTCGGCGGGCTCGGCAGAAATACCTAACCAGATGGCATCAGGCCAGACATTGCATTGTTGACGCAGTGCCTGGCTGGTGTGTTCTTTAAAGACCTGCATACCTTCTAAGGTAATTTCATCGATCCGCCCGTAGAAGTGGCCGCCAGAGAGCTGGTCATATTCCTGCTGCCAGTTGGTGAGGTTGCGGGCGTGAAGATCTGCATCACACGCTTCACTGGTATTTGTTGAGTGCAGGGGTTCGATGCTCTGAGTCGGTGCATTGATTGTCTGGTCTTGGTGCATTTTCTGCTCCTGACCCGGATTCTCACCTTACTTTTTTAGGTTTCTTCCGGGATATATATCGGACTGCAGTCATCCTAACCAGCTGCGAGGCCCATGGCATCAGCTTTTCAGCGGTTCTGAAAAACTTTGCCAAAATTCGATAGGCCGCTGGAATATCTATCGCTCTACTCCTTCGTAAGACACAGCAACAAGTGTTCCTGTTTACGGAAACCGTTTCAGGATGTGAAGGAATTTTATGAAATACAGCTATACCGCCGGTCAACAGACCTGGCACTTTGAAAACCTGGCAGAGGTTATGGCGAAAGCCACACCAGCCAGAAGCGGCGACCGCCTTGCCGGTGTGATTGCACGCTCCGCCGAAGAACGGGTGATTGCACAGATGGTGCTGGCCGATGTGCCGCTGAAAACGTTTCTTAATGAAGCATTGGTGCCGTACGAAGACGATGAAGTGACTCGTCTGATCATCGACGAGCATGATGCGCAGGCGTTTTCGGCCATTTCACATCTGACGGTTGGCGACTTCCGTAATTGGCTGTTGAGCGATATGGCCACACCTGACGTTCTAACCGGTGTTCGCGCTGGTATTACGCCCGAGATGGCAGCGGCGGTATCTAAGATCATGCGCAATCAGGATCTGATTCTGGTCGCGAAAAAGTGCCACGTAAAAACCGCATTCCGTAACACCATTGGCTTACCGGGGCATCTATCGACACGCCTGCAGCCGAATCACCCGACGGATGATGTGAACGGCATCGCCGCCAGTATTCTCGATGGTTTGCTATACGGTAATGGCGATGCCGTGATTGGTATCAACCCAGCTACCGATAACGTTGCGCAAGCCATCAAATTGATGACGCTGATGGATGAAGTCATCAGTAAATATGAGATTCCTACTCAGTCGTGCGTGCTCACTCATGTGACCAACACCATTGAATGCATTGAAGCCGGTGCTCCGGTGGATCTGGTATTTCAGTCGATTGGTGGTACCGAAGCCACTAACTCGTCCTTCGGTTTCAATATTGCGACGCTGGCCGAGGCCCAGGACGCTGCACTGAGTTTAAAGCGCGGTACGGTGGGCAATAACGTCATGTATTTCGAAACCGGGCAGGGCAGCTCGTTGTCGGCCAATGCCCATCACGGGCTGGATCAGCAGACCTGCGAAGTCCGCGCTTATGCCGTCGCGCGTAAGTTTAATCCACTGTTAATTAATACCGTGGTCGGTTTTATTGGCCCGGAATATCTGTTCGACGGCAAAGAAATTATTCGTGCCGGTCTCGAAGATCACTTCTGCGCAAAACTGCTTGGTCTGCCGATGGGTTGCGATGTCTGTTACACCAACCATGCCGAAGCCGACCAGAACGATATGGATAACCTGCTGACTTTATTAGGTGTAGCCGGTTGTTCGTTTGTGATGGGCATTCCCGGCTCTGACGACATCATGCTGAATTATCAGACGACCTCTTTCCACGATGCACTTTATGCCCGCCGCGTATTGGGTAGCCAGCCCGCACCGGAGTTCGCGCAGTGGTTAGCGCGTATGCAGATCATGGGCGATGCCTTTGTATTAAACGATGCGCTACCGGAGCCGTTTGCTCGTTCACTCAATTCACTCCCGCCTGCATCCGGTCAACATTGAGGGGATGACGATGAAAAATAATTCAACCGGTTTTGTAGAGAATCCTGTGGTCGAAAACCCGTGGCGTCGTCTGCGCGAATTTACCGATGCCCGTATCGGTTTAGGGCGTGCCGGTGTCAGCCTGCCGACCAAAGAACTTCTGGAGTTTCAGTTATCGCATGCTCGTGCCCGCGATGCGGTGCATTTTCCGCTGGATTGCGACGGCCTGATTTCGGCCATTGAGGACTCTGACGTGATCAGTAGCCGTGTCAGCGATATTCATCGCCTGCACAGCCGTGCGTCTGACCGGATGGAATACCTGCAGCGTCCGGATTTAGGACGTCGCTTGAATGAGCATTCGCGTGCTTTGCTACAGCATGACATCTCCGGGGGAGCAGGCTCTGATGTCGACGTCAGCAGCGAATATGACCTTGGCATCGTGATCGTCGATGGTCTGTCATCGCTGGCAGTACAGCAGAATGTGGTGCCGTTTCTCGAAACACTGCTGCCGCACTTATACGACTACTCGTTAGCACCGATTTCTATCGTCGAACAGGGTCGCGTTGCTGTCGGTGATGAAGTGGGGGAGTTGCTGAATGCCCGTTGTGTGATCGTGTTAATTGGTGAGCGTCCGGGGCTGAGTTCACCGGATAGCCTCGGCCTGTATCTGACCTACAAACCGCATGTCGGCCTGACCGATGCGGCACGTAACTGCATTTCAAATATCCGCCCGGCAGGGCTTTCTTACAGCGAGGCCGCGCGTCGTACTCAATATCTGTTGGATGAATCCCGACACCTGAAGTTATCGGGCGTCAATTTAAAAGACCGAACTCAGGTTGACGTTGTTGAAACGGTATCCAGCAATAAAAACTTTTTAATTTCCTAACGCATTTAAAACTGCACTTTTTAATCTGAAAACGGAGAGACCATTATGTCTGCACCTAAAGTTAATCAGGAGTACCTGGCTCAGCGCCAGTTAAAACGCGGCACCGCCGGCTGGATTCTGCTCGCAGGTCTTGGCGTGTCGTATGTGATTTCCGGCGATTTCGCCGGTTGGAACTTCGGTCTCGCCGAAGCGGGTTGGGGCGGCTTTGCCATCGCTGCCGTATTAATGGCGATTATGTATTTTACTCTGGTGTTATCGCTGGCAGAAATGTCGGCGGCGATTCCGGCCGCCGGTGGTGGTTATTCCTTTGCGCGTCAGGCGATGGGGCCAGCTGGCGGTTATTTAACCGGCCTCGCTGTATTGATTGAATATGCGTTGGCTCCGGCGGCGATTGTGATATTTATCGGTTCGGCTTTTGAAGAACTCACCGGGTTCAATGGCCCGCTGGTTTACGCAGGTTTTTATCTGGTGTTTATCGGTATTCATCTGGCCGGTGTCGGTGAAGCTCTGAAGGTCATGATGGTGATCAGTGCCTTAGCGGTGTTTGCGATTCTGGCGACAGCGATAGCGTTAATCGGCGATTTCGACGCCAGCCGCTTGTTTGATATTGCTCCGACAGCGGCAGCCGGTGCATCAGAAGTCCTGCCATTTGGTTGGTACGGTGTGTGGGCGGCACTGCCGTTTGCGATGTGGTTATTCCTTGCCGTAGAAGGCGTCCCTCTGGCGGCCGAAGAAGCGAAGAACCCAGCCAAAGATGTCCCTAAAGGTATTATCGGTGCCATGGTCTTCCTGCTGTTCACTGCACTTCTGGTTGTAGTACTGCTTGCCGGTGCGGCGGGCGCTGAAGCCATGGGCGGCAGCGCAGTGCCGTTAGTGGATGCTCTGAAAGTCACCGGTAACGAGAACCTGGCTACGGCGGTAAACGTGCTGGGTCTGGCGGGTCTGATCGCGTCCTTCTTCTCAATCATTTACGGCTACAGCCGTTTGGTGTTTGCTCTGTCTCGTGCGGGTTACCTGCCGAAGTCATTGTCGGTGACCAGTGCGCGTAAAGTGCCATCTCGTGCCTTAATCGTACCGGGTGTTCTGGGCTTTCTGGCATCCCTGAGTGGAGAGGGCGATCTGATGCTGGCGATGGCGGTAGTTGGTGCAACCGTGTCTTATGCGCTGATGGCCCTGAGTCACATTCTGCTGCGTGTTCGCCAGCCTGATATGCCACGCCCATACAAAACCCCGGGCGGTGTCGTGACCTCCGGTATTGCGCTGGTTCTGGCGCTGATTGCTCTGACCGGTGTGTATGCGTTCGATCCTCGTGCGTTCTTCTTCACCGTGGTGCTGTTCGTAATCGGTGCAGCCTACTTCTTTGGTTACAGCCGTAATAATCTTGTTGCTAATACCGCGGCCGAAGAATTTGCCATGCTGGAAGCGGCAGCGCATGAACTGGATGACGAAGCAGAGTCTGCGTCTGTGTCTGGGTCTGGGATGGCCACGGCAAAAGCGGCCTCGTAATCCTAGGTGTCGATGTAAGAATAGCGCTCTGAGGCATCAGTTTCAGAGCGCTTTTCTGTGTTTGCTGCCTGTGTGAATTGCATCCACACAGGTCACTCCGTACCATTCAGGTTTCTTTCATCCTACATCCTGAGCCTGTCTGCCTGTGTCTCTTTCCCAGTTAACCCGTGAACAACAAGCCGTCGTCGCCCATCGAGAGGGGCATGCCCGGGTGCTTGCTGTGGCGGGCGCTGGAAAAACATCGACACTGACTCATTTTATTCAGGCTCGCCTGCAAGAGAATGTACCTGCGCGGCGGATGCTGGTGTTGATGTACAACAAGGCGGCGCAGGAAGATTTTCAGAAGCGTCTGACGTCACTTGTCAGTGGTCAACCTCTGCCTCAGATCCGAACGTTCCACTCGTTAGGATTGAAGATTTATGATCGCTTGATCGGCATGGGCGCTTTACCTCAATGGCAAGGGAAAGTACTTTCTGATGGAGAGACCGAGAGTATTGTCTGGCGTTTACTGCAGGAAATAGCCGACGATGACACCCGTCAGGATATTCTGTCGCAAAGGCGCAAGTGGGTAGAACCTGCGATGGCGTTTCTTGATTTAGTTAAGTCAGGGTTGTTGCCAGCCGCCGACGTTCTGGAAACACTCGATTACCCACCAGAGTGTCGGATTTTTACCGAACTCTTCTACCGCTTCGAAGACTGGCGTCGCTCGAACTCTCGCATCAGTTATTCCGACATGCTCTATGACCCTGTGATGTGTTTACGGTCGCATCCTGAGCTGGCCGACCACTTTGGTGGTCATATGCAATGGATACTGGTGGATGAGTATCAGGACATTAATGATGTTCAACAGGCGCTTCTGCATATGCTCTGGGGTGGGCGAGGCAATGTTGTTGTTATTGGTGATCCGGATCAGACGATTTATGAATTCCGCGGCTCAAAGCCCGAATTTATCGTAAGCCGATTTGCGCAGGAGTTTGGCGATGCGACGACGTATCAGTTGCCGCATACCTTCCGCTACGGCCATGCGCTCAGCTTCTGCGCTAATCACCTGATTTTCCATAACCGCGAACGCGAAGCCGTAACGGGTTTATCGCACTCAACGACGCCCGATACACGGGTGAAACTGCACCGGGTCCGGAATGAAGCTGCTTTCAGCATAAAGTTGATCCGCGACGCCATTGAGCAGGATGCTAACGCCGACATCGTTGTTATCCACCGTATATGGTCTCTGTCGGCGGCGTTAGAACTGAGCCTTCTGAAAGAAGATATTCCTTACCACCTGGATCACAGTCGATCAGTACTGGAGGCCTGGGAATTACGGATATTCTGGTTGCTTCTGGAAATCGCTTCCGGTCGTTTCAGCGAGCGTTCGCTCCGTAGCCGTGAGGAAAGCTGGTTACACATACTGACGACGCCGTTCCCTAAAGTCAGACGTGCACTCCTTGAACGTATCGCCCAGAAAATGGCCGCTGTGACTCACGGCTACGGCGAGGCCCTGATAGAGGCTTTGCCGGACGATCTGAGCAAATGGCAGATACAACAGCTCGAAGTGCGTGCACAGATCATATCTGCGGCTGAGCTGACTAACATGAAAGGTTGGCGGTTATTGAAAGATTACGCTGAGCAAACCGAACTGGAAGAGGGCATTCGTGATAATGCCTTCAGCGCACAACAGAGCGACGACCGGATAGAGACTATTCGTGCGTTTATGAGTTATGCCCGGAGTACTGATCTCAGCGCGAGCGAATTATCCGAGCACTGGCGGGCTCTTCTGCAGAAAGTAAAGTTACAGAAGAACCAGTCTGACCAGAGGGTCACCCTGACCAGTGCTCACAAAAGCAAGGGACGGGAGTGGGATACTGTGATTATTCCGGGGCTGAACGGTCAGTATTTCCCGTACCATCCGGAAGGAGAGTTCACGACGGCGGCGGATATCGCGAGTGAACGTAGACTTCTCTACGTCAGTATGACCAGGGCGCGTAAGCAGCTGCACCTGCTTGCACCAGATACTCCGGATAAACCACTTCGCGAATGTTCAGATCGCGAAATGCCCAGTAGCTTCGAACGGGAGTTGGGCGTATCACGTTCCCGGGAGCTGTTTGAAACAATCGCTCGTGGAGACAGCGCCTATATACTCCGCGGTCAGGACGGCTATCAACCGCAATGGTTAGGGCATTATCTGGCGCATCTTGGCGCCGGAGATCTTGAAGTACGGTTCGAGGCCTCTGCGCCAGTAGGGCAGGTGAAACGCCCGGGTGGCGTGATCGACAGCAAATTCAATGATGATAAAAAGTTACCCAGAATCGTTCACGACACTTTGGGTGAAGGTATTGTTATCAGTGAGGATAGCGATTACCTGAAAGTCCGGTTTGACAGGGACTCCAGGGTGCGAACTCTCTCAAGAAATGCCGTCATGGACAAAATCCGCCTGCTGTGACGGTTTTCCTCAGCGTGTGGCTTGTTATACTGGGGGCTACATTCAGCCCAGTCGGGCAAACAATTACGGGAAACACTATGACCATCGAACAACAGAAAGTCGTTACCATTCACTACAAAGTCACTGACGTTGCCAGCAACGAAGTGATCGACTCTTCAGAAGGTGGTCAGCCAATGACGTACCTACACGGTGCGCAGAACATCATCCCAGGTCTGGAAGCAGCGCTGGAAGGTAAGCAGGTTGGTGATGAACTGGACGTAACCATCGCACCTGAAGATGCCTACGGCGAGTACAGCGATGAGCGTATTCAGAAAGTACCTCACGAAGCTTTTCAGGGCGTTGAAAGCGTAGAGCCGGGCATGGCGTTTACTGCTCAGACTGAGCACGGTCCGATCAATCTGATCGTGACTGAAGTCGACGAAACTGAAGTAACTGTTGATGCGAACCACCCTCTGGCAGGTAAGTCACTGGCGTTCTCTGTAAAAGTTGAGAGCATCCGTGAAGCCAGCGAAGAAGAACTGCAGCACGGTCACGTGCACGGTGAAGGTGGCGTTGAGCACTGATATCCGTATGACAGAGCAGGCCAGCCATTGGCCTGCTTTTCTTCAGAACCTCATCTCTCTGTCAAAGCCGACAAATTTTTATCTGCCTCATTAATTTACCAATACTGTACAGCTGTCTGCACGCGACTGGTGCGACCTGCCGAAATGCCAGTATTTCTGCACCATTCATCAGCATTTATCTCTCCCGCAATCTTGATGTAAGTCGTGTTTTCTCTGTTAGCACTGCGACCTTCTACGCCACAATATTGCAGCTTTAAAAGGCTGTGATAAATTAAAAGTCAGGCAGCGGAAATAACCTGAAAATTTGTTATTTCACTGGCAACTTTTCGGGGACTGAGCTGTCTTCAAGCATGCCCTGTTCAACAGGTTGAACATTTGGAGGAAATGCAAATGAGAAAAGGCAAAATAGCGGCGTATCGTCGCAAGTCGATGGTTTTCGGTGGCCTGCTGGGTGCCGGCTTTGGCGTAGTAATAGGCAGCATGGTGGGTGCGTCCCTTGAGGCTGCTTTAACGGGCTTCTTTGGTGGCCTGATTCTGGGAGAGATGATTACCTACGGTCGCACCTTTCCGGTACATCACCACCCTCACCAGACAAAAAAATAAGAATTCTGCGCAGCGGTCTTGGGCGGGCCGCTGCGCCTGCTATTATGTCCTGATGTTAACGTCATAAGGCTAATAGCTGAGCATGTCCGTCGCTCCGGATCTTCCCGAGAAGTATTATCTCGACAACTTCATTTACCTTCTCAATCATGTCTCGCAGCTTTATGCAGACATTCTTAATGAGTCTGAGCGCGCTTTCTTTGATGACTTTTTGTCTCTGTCTGAAGACGCTCAGGCTTTGTATGTGCGTCTGCTCAGTCGTCGTGGAGACTGGTTCCGGCGCGACAAAATTATCTACTCTGAAATTTCTGACATTGACGGCGCGGCGGGCGAGTTAAGCAGCCATCGTTTTATTCAAATTTATTCTATCGGCTCGGGTGTGATTCCGGATGAAACTGATTGGTTGAATCTGTATACGCGCCCGGAGCTGGCTTCAGCTATTCAGGCACAGGCCGACCAAAAGCCAGTTTCTTCGTTGCGTAAGCCAGAGTTACTGGCGCTCATGATGGAGGAACCCGAAGTTTACGTGCCTGACTTGCCAGATACCGACATTTACTGCGTTTATGGAGAGCAGGAGCTGGAAACCTTCCGGCTTCTTTTTTTCGGGAACCTGTATCAGGATTTTACTGAGTTTGTTTTGCGTGACCTGGGCATTTATCGTTATGAGTCCTACCAGCTCAACAGTGCGAGTCGCTGGTGCCACCAGCGCGCCGATCTCGAAGCCCACCGGGTGTATCATGCTTTACGCGATGAGGCGGGTGACCTCAAAGACCAAAGCATAGAAGCGCTTTGCCTGATCGCAGATCGCTTACCAGCCTCGGACGAACCAACACTGAGGCGTCGTCGTCACCGTTTTCTGGTCGATATCGGACGTCAGTTGGAAAGACTCGGAGACACTGACAGTGCGTTGGCGGTCTACGAGCGTAGTGTACGCCATCCGGCCCGTGAAAGACGCCTCAGAATCTTAGTATCACAGGGGCGAAACAACGAAGCCGACGCACTGGCCTCTGACATGGCTGATGCTCCAGTCAATGAAGAAGAGCATCAGTTTTTACTCTCATTTGTGCCGCGCAAAATGAAGTACAACCGCGAATTATGTCGTCGTCTTGCTGACAGGGTTTCAAGCCCCGAAGAAGACATTTTGACGATGCCTGCTGAAACTCGTTTATCGCTGGGCGTTGAGCGCGCCGTCGCCGCTGCCCTCGAGTCTGAGAGTCCTGGCGATCGGCTGGTTTACTGCGAGAACCTGCTAATTCCGGGGATGTTTGGCCTTGTATTCTGGTCTGCTATTTATGCAGCCGTTCCGGGGGCGTTTTTCCATCCGTTTCAGATGCGACCAGCGGATTTGTATGAAGCTGACTTCATGGCATTGCGTAAAAGCGAATTTGATACTTGCTGGCAGGCTCTTGAGTCGTCTGATGTGCTTCTTGCGCATGCGCTGTTTACCTACCAGCAGAAGCAGGGCATCGCGAATCCCTTCGTACACTGGGCGGTACTAACCGAAGACCTGATCCGCTTATCCGTTGAACGTATTCCAGTGTCGGCATGGCAGGGAATGTTCCGTTTTCTGGTGAAGGATCTGAGGCAGCATAAAGCAGGTCTTCCAGACCTGATTCGATTCCCAAAAAATGAAGGCTTTGAACTACTGGAAGTCAAAGGTCCGGGAGATACGTTGCAGAAAAATCAGAAAGTCTGGTTCGCCGAATTCGAGCGTTCAGGCATTCCGGCGCGGGTCATTCGTGTAAAAGACGACCCCACCGTCACAGGTGGGGGTCTGACTGGCGCACAGCGAGGTGAGGAGAACCCTGAAGAGTAACTCCCCGGTCAGGCTGCTTTAACGCCCTGAGCGATGGCGATATTTAATGCCGTCACGATTGACTCAAGGCTGGCTGCCAGAGTGTCGCCATCCTGGGCGGCCGCGGTAAAACGCTGGCCTTGTAAGCTGATCTGAACAAACGCCATTGCCTGAGCATCTGAGCCTTCGCCGAGAGAGACCTCTTCAAACTGAACAACCTGCAGGTCGAGCCCGGTCGTCTTGTGCAGAGCGTCGCCGAAGGCACTGATACTGCCGCTGCCTTTACCGTGCAGTGAGATCAGGTTCTGGCCATCATTTAATGTCGCCTGAATCGTGTGGTGCAGGCTGTCATGTTCTGTCTGATAACCAGACAGCTCGTAGTGCCCACCGCGAGGCATAAAGGCCTGGCGGAAGATAGCAACAATCTCTTCACTGCTCAGCTCACGCGCTTCACGCTCTGACGCTGACTGAATGTGTTGTGCCAGTTCGATTTGCATCCAGCGTGGCAGAGTGACACCTAACGCCTGTTCGACAATGTAACTGGCGCCGCCTTTACCCGACTGGCTGTTTACCCGGATAACCGACTGGTACGTGCGGCCGATGTCCTGCGGATCAATCGGCAGGTAGGCAACATCCCAGTGCTCATCTTCGCTCTGCTGCGCAAGACACTTACGGATTGCGTCCTGGTGGCTGCCAGAAAAGGCGGTATAAACCAGTTCTCCCAACCACGGGTGGCGCGGGTGCGTTTTAATGTTGGTGCATTCTTCTACGGTCGCAATGATGTCGTCAGCAATGCTGATGTCGAGCTCGGGGTCGATGCCCTGGCTGTAGAGGTTCATGGCCATCGTTACTATGTCCATGTTGCCAGTGCGCTCACCATTACCCAGAAGCGTCCCCTCTATGCGGTCGGCGCCAGCGAGTAACGCCAGTTCTGCTGCTGCGACGGCACAACCACGGTCATTGTGGGTGTGAATGCTCACCGTAATACTGTCGCGCTTGTCGACATGACGGCAGAACCATTCAACCTGATCAGCAAAGACGTTCGGCATGGCTGATTCCACCGTCGCAGGCAGATTGATGATGGTTTTGTTGTCAGGCGTTGGCTGCCACACATCAATGACGGCGTTACACACTTCGGTGGCAAACTCGACTTCAGTGCTTGAGAAGCTTTCAGGAGAGTACTGAAATACCCATTCTGTTTCAGGAAACTTCTCAGACTCCGCCATTACCTTGGCTGCACCTTTGCGGGCGATGTCGATGATGCCACTCTTCTCAAGCCCGAAGACTTTATTGCGTTGCACCGGAGAGGTGGAGTTATAAACATGCACTACTGCCCGGCGTACACCGCGCAGTGCTTCGTACGTGCGTTCAATTAACTCGTCGCGAGCCTGCACTAGTACTTGAACAGTGACATCGTCAGGGATCTGGCGGGCTTCAATCAGCCAGCGTGCAAAGTCGAAATCAGGTTGTGACGCAGATGGGAAACCGATTTCGATTTCTTTGAAACCCATGCGTACCAAGAGGGCCCACATCTGTTTCTTCTGTTCTACGGTCATCGGGTCGATAAGTGCCTGGTTACCATCACGTAGATCCACAGAACACCAGAGTGGCGCTGTGCTCAGGGCGTTCGATGGCCACTGGCGGTCGTCAAGCGTCACACGCGGGAAGGCGCGGTATTTGGAGTGGTTGAAGCGCGGGTTCGCAGGCGTAGTCATTGTCTTATCCGTGGTTCTGTCCGTTGGTTCTGAATGGGTAATTTCAGTCGTGTATGTCAACTGTCTGGCTGGGTAGTCACTGCCTTTTGAGTAGTACTTCGGTCGGCCTTTTGAGCGTCCCGCCACCGGTGTCTGATTGGAATCACCGGCTGCCTTCACAGTATGGACATAGTGTATGCCTCTTGTTGCGGAGAATGATTGCAAATGTGCCTTTAAAAATGATTGATTGGGCAATAAGTATCTGTAAATATGTTTTATTATGGTTAATTATTGCTTTCATGGGTTAAACGATGGCTAAAACAACTCCTGTGGTGCTCGATCGCACCGATCGACACCTTCTGGATCTGTTGCAGCAGGACGGTAGTCTCAGCAATCTGGAGCTGGCTGATAGGGTAGGGTTATCTCCATCCCCCTGCTCGCGTCGTGTAAAGGCCCTGGAAGACAGCGGTCTGATCACAGGTTACCGGGCCTTACTGGACGCGCGTAAGCTGGGGCTGGATCTGCTGGCACTGATTAATATCAGCATGGACAGGCACACGCCGGAACGTTTCAACAACTTCGAAGAAAAGCTGGCCGCCTGCCCTGAGGTACTTGAGTGCTATCTCATTACCGGACAGTCGGCGGACTATGTACTCAAGGTGCTGGTCGAGGATATGGATGCGTATCAGCAGTTTCTGTTGGGCACTCTGACGCGTATCGAAGGGGTCAGCGGTGTCCATTCTTCTTTTGTAATGCGTAAAGTTGTGGACCGTACCGCGATTCCAATTCCCCGATAGGGTCTATACTTCCAGTTACACAACAGAACCTGAGTGTTGCCAGTGACTTCGATTGATAAAAAACTCACCCTTCAGGTGGTTATCTGGAGCCTTCTTGCCGGACTTGTATTCAGCGGCATACAGATGGTGGTGGATTATCGTGATGCTCAGAAGAACTTTGATCAATCTGTGAATACCCAGCTTGAACGTTCTGTCACGACGGCCGCTCTGGCCCTCTATAATTACGACCAGCGTAGCCTGACTGCGGGTCTCGACAGTCTTCTGACTCATCCGGGGGTCGTTGCAGCGCAGGTTAGTGAAGTGAATACTGACTTTATGATTCGCCAGGGCAGTGTGTCTGATAGTCAGGATTTACTTGAGTTCACCACTCAACTCTACGTGCCTCAGCAGTATCGTACCAACAGCACTGAGTCACCATCGGTCATCGGTGAAGTCACTTTGCTTGCCGATAAGTCTCAGGTGAACGCGGGTTTTGAGCGACGTGCGATTATCGTACTGCTTGCAGACCTGGGGCGCACACTCGCACTGATTGTCGTACTTCTTATAGTACTGCGCTTGCGATTGACGGGGCCGGTACGTCGCCTGACCCGTCGCCTTATTGATGCTGATGTCCACAGCCCTACCCAGCTCAATCTGGAAGTTGAAGAGTCACTTGCCGGTACAGAGCTTGATGACCTCACCTCGAAAATGCGTGACCTGTTATCGGCGATGCAGTTACAGATGGAGCGACGACAGGCGGCGGAGCAGAAAGCGAAACAGCTGAATGAGCAGCTTGAAGAAAAGGTTCACGCGCGAACGCGTGAGCTGCATGAAAGTAATACTAACCTGCAGGCGAGTCTCGATCAGCTTCAGAAAATGCAGGCTTTGTTGCTTCAGGCACAGCGGATGGCGTCGCTAGGCCATCTCGCCGCTGGAGTTGCTCACGAAATCAATAATCCTGTGGCGGTGGTTTACAGCAACATTGCGACCTTGAGTGAATATCTCAGTGAGTTGATCAGTCTTGCTGAAGAATATCAGCATGCCGAAGATAAAATTAACGATAACGAGTTACGCTCAACACTTGAGAAAATGCGTGACGCTATTGATCTGGCGTTTGTGAAGGACGACGGGCCAGAGTTAATTTCAGCGTCCAAGCACAGTCTTGAGCGTGTCAGAAATATCATCAGCGAACTGAGAACGTTCGCTGATTCCGATTCGCTGGAGCGAGAGAAAGTGTCTCTCAATGACCTGTTGCGTGAAGCCGCGCGGACTGTTGACGCCTGCCAGAGGGATGACATCCGCCTGATTACGCTCGTAGAGGAAAGCCTTGAGGTCGACGTTGTGCCGTCTCAGGTGAGGTTGATCCTCGGGAAAATTATCGAGAACGCCTGCGAGGCCATGCCGGCCGGTGGCAATATTGAGATCGCCTCAGAACTGGAGGATAACTACATTAACCTGGTTATCAAAGACAGTGGCTGTGGTATGGACTCGGGCCAGCTGGAAAAAGCCATCAACCCCTTCTACAGCAACAAAGCCGTAGGCGAGGGCACAGGGCTGGGGCTGACCGTCGCCTATAATCTGATGTTAAATCAGGGAGGTGAGCTGAGCATGGCCAGTGAAGAAGGGCATGGCACTATGGTGGTTCTTAAGTTTCCCAGAGATAATGTGCTCTTCTGAACTGCTCCCCTGATTGAACCCATCTCCCGGTTAGGGTAGTTTCCAGCTGAACTGCTCTGACAACGGAAACACGTCATGTCTAAAAAATCTTCATCCGGTGGCCTCGTATACTCCACTGAATTCGGTCGCGCCTGTCCGGGGTGCGGCGAAGCCGTTGACCAATGTACTTGTGATCAGGAGCAGGCGCCAGAAGGTGACGGCATTGTCAGAGTCGCGCGCGAAACCAAAGGTCGTGGTGGCAAAGTCATGACTCTGGTATCTGGCGTCCCACTGGTTGGTAGTGAGCTGAAGACTCTGGCCAAAGAGCTGAAGAAAAAGTGTGGCACAGGCGGCGCCCTGAAAGACGGCGTTATTGAAATTCAGGGCGAGCAGCGTGATCTTCTGGTTTCTGAACTGACCAGGCGCGGATTTACCGTCAAAAAAGTAGGGGGCTGACACTTGGCTAAGGCTTTGATTGTCTATGCACACCCGGCTCATCAGCGCTCAAGAGCAAACCGTGCGTTGTTGAACCGTATCAGCGACCTGCACAATGTGACGGTGCATGATCTTTATGAAACCTACCCAGACTTTTTTATTGATGTAGAAGCCGAACAGAAATTGCTTCTTGAACATGATCTTATTGTTATTCAGCACCCAGTCTATTGGTACAACATGCCAGCATTGTTGCGTGAATGGCAGGATCTCGTATTGGAATATGGCTATGCCTACGGGCGTAAGCAGCAGCGTCTGGCAGGCAAATATATGTGGGTTGTATTGACGGCCGGGGCACCAGAGCATACTTACAGCGACACTGGTGTTAATGAGCGCCCGTTGAGTGAGTATTTTCTTCATTACCCGCGGATGGCGAACGTTTGTCATCTGGAAATGAAACCCACCTTTGAGGTTTATCATGGTCGTCATTCTCCGGATGAGGACCTTGATAAAACGGTTGAGCAGTATCGCTCCTGTCTGTTGAAGTATCTTAAGGAGCACCCGGGCGATGCATGAAGCTGGCTTCCTTATGCAGGCGTTTGTCTTTCTGGCCGCCGCGGTGATTGCGGTGCCTATTGCTGCTCGTCTTGGCCTGGGCTCTGTTCTCGGCTATCTCTGTGCGGGCGCTGTGATCGGCCCGTTTGCGCTGGGTCTGATTGGTCAGGATATCGAAGAGGTGATGCACTTCGCTGAGTTCGGTGTCGTGATGATGCTGTTTCTCGTGGGGTTAGAACTTGACCCATCGAAGCTCTGGCGCATGCGTGTACCCATTGTGGGTATGGGCGGGCTGCAGGTCGTTATCACCAGTGCCGTCATTGCCGGTATTGCTCTGGTTTACCTGGATAATTGGCAGCATGCGGTCGTGGTCGGCATGGTTCTGTCATTATCTTCTACCGCCATTGTTCTGCAGACCTTGAATGAAAAAGGTCTGATGAAGAATGACAGCGGTCAGTCGGCCTTCGCTGTGCTTCTATTTCAGGATATTGCGGTTATTCCAATGCTGGCGGTGTTGCCATTGCTAGCTGTGGCAGAGGTCGGTACGTTCAGCGATAAGCACAATCTGCCCGGTTATCAGAGTGCCCTGATGGTTTTGGGTGCTGTTGTCGGTATTGTTGTTGTTGGTCGCTGGTTGAGCCGCTCGGTCTTCCGGATTATTGCTGAAACCCGTTTACGTGAAATGTTTACCGCCACAGCGCTATTTCTGGTGGTCGGTATCGCTCTGCTGATGGAGCATATAGGTCTGTCTCCGGCGTTGGGTACCTTTGTTGCTGGTGTGGTTCTGGCGAACTCGGAATACCGTCATGAGCTGGAAGCCGAGGTTGAGCCGTTTAAGGGATTGTTACTGGCGCTGTTCTTTATTTCGGTGGGTGCCTCAATCGACTTTGCCCTACTGATGGAGAATCCATGGCCAATCCTTGCAATGGTTGGCGGGCTGGTGCTGGTCAAGCTGGTGGTTCTGCTGATTTTGGGTAAGGCATTCGGGCTCAGTAGTCGTAGCAATGCCATTTTCACTTTCTCGCTGGCGCAGGCGGGTGAGTTTGCATTTGTGCTGTTCAGCTTTGCAGCAGCAAGAGATGTTCTGCCAGCTTACATCATCGACCCGCTGACACTGGTCGTGGCATTGTCGATGGCACTGACCCCTTTACTGTTTGTTATTAATGAGCGCCTCGTACTGCCTCGCTTGCGCGGAGCGAAAGCCTCAGAACGAGCCCATGATGCAATTAAAGAACCGGAAGGGAAGGCGATTCTTGTTGGGTTTGGTCGTTTTGGTCAAATCGTGGGACGTCTGCTGCGCATGAACGGCTTTGAAATCACCGTACTTGAGCACGATGCTGCCCAGGTGGATCTTGTTCGTAACTTTGGTCATAAAGTGTATTACGGTGATGCCGCCCGCATGGACCTGCTGGAAACCGCAGGCATTGAAGACGTCGACTTGCTGGTACTGGCGATTGATGATCACCAGCGTATGTTGAAGACCATTCATCAGGTGAAGCGTCATCATCCGGATATAAAAATTCTGGCCCGTGCCGCTGGGCGTCGTGAAGCCGCGGAGTTGCTTCATGCCGGTGCGGATCACATTGAACGTGAAACGTTCGACTCGGCGTTGTCGATGGGGCGTAAGGCGCTGTCGCTGATGGGGTTCCGTGCCTATCAGGCGCAACGTGCAGCGCAGCTGTTCAAACACCACGATAAGAAGAGCCTGTTCGCTCTGAGTGAAGTGATTGAGGATGATAAGAAGTATCTGACGGTTGCCAAGCAGCATGCTACCGATCTGGAGAAGGTGCTCAAGTCGGATGATCAGGCGAATACTGAACTCGATGACAGAGGCTGGGACAGTGGCAGTTGATCCTGCGAGCCTCTATGGCCGGGAAGTAAACACTGATGATGAGGGAATGAATTTCGCCCTCGATCTTGCGGCACTGGCGGCAGAGCAGGGCGAAGTCCCTGTGGGTGCTGTGATTGTCAGCGACGGCCGGATTATCGGCGTAGGATCAAACTCTCCGATTACTGCACTTGATCCGACCGCCCATGCTGAGGTGAACGCCATCCGTGATGCCGCCATGCGTATTGGTAATTATCGCCTGAGCGGCGCCACTCTGTACGTCACAGTAGAGCCCTGCAGCATGTGCTCAGGCGCAATTATTCACAGTCGCATCGGGCGCGTGGTTTACGGTACAACAGAGCCGAAAGCGGGCGTTGTGGAAAGCGCCGAGCGCTTTTTTGATAAGCCATTTCTTAACTGGCAGGTAGAGGTTGTGGGTGGCGTGCAGGCTGAGCAGTGCGCCACGACTATGACTGAATTTTTTGCCATGCGCCGGGCGGGGAAAAAGAAGCTGAAAAAAGCATCTCCTGCCCCAGACTGAGTCAGTGTAGTTTCAGAGTAAGGGTGGAATAACTGTCACAGGGACATCGGAGCCGTGTAAGGCTTCGCTGTCACTCTCATCGGCAATGATCTGCTCTTCATTCCAGATCAGAACATCGTAGTAGCGGCGTATATTCTGAACGTAATTCACAGGTTCCTGACCACGAGCGTAGCCGTAGCGAGTCTGACGGTAGTAACGTTGCTGTGTCAGCAGCGGTAGTACTTTTTTTACATCGATCCAGAGGTCGGGATTGCGGCCCAACTTCTCGGCCAGCCTGCGCGCATCTTCCAGATGACCAAAGCCTACGTTGTAAGCGGCTAATGCCATCCAGGTTCGGTCTGGCTCGCGCACGGACTCATCCAGACGTTCGCGTAATCCCGCCAGATAACGACTACCGCCCGCAATACTTTGCGAAGGATCCAGGCGGTTAGTGACGCCAAGCTCACCTGCGGTTCTCAAGGTCAGCATCATCAGACCCCGGACGCCCGTAAATGAACGTGCTCTCGGATTCCAATGACTTTCCTGATAGCCCATTGCTGCCAGCAAACGCCAGTCGAAGCCGTGTTTCTCAGCTCCGGCTTTGAAGTCTTTTTCATAGCGCGGCAGAATTTTCCGGCTATGACGCAGAAAACGATGCGCCCCAACGTAATCAAACTGGCCAACGTGGCCGTAGAACCGCTCCGACAGCTCAGCCATCAGCACGCCGGTTTCAGGGCGGTAGAAAAAATCAAAAGTACGATCCCGCAACGATTCATCTGCACGCCGTGGCATGACCCAGGCAACGGTCTGAATTTCACCGAGAGTAAACGCGACGTCGAGATTCGGGAGATACGAACGCATCAGGCGGAATTCATTCGAATTCACCAGCGTAAAGTCGAGCTCGCGGTCGGACACCATTTGCAGCAGGTCAGATGCATCCAGCTCGTTGGTTTCCCGCCATGACAGAGACGGTAGCTCGGTCTTCTGCCAATGTCTGAGAGTGCGTGCATGTCGTGATTTTGCCGGAACCATCAGACGCCCGGTTTGCAGGTCTTCAATGGACTCAGGCTTTGGTGTCCGCAGGCGATAGACGATCTGTTCTGATATGGAAGAGTATGTTGGGCCGTAAACCACGGGATAGCCGGATGTCTGCTCTTTGGTGAAACCGGCCGCTGAAATGTGGGCTTCGCCGCTTTCGAGCGCTTCCATAGCGGCCTGAAGATTATCTACCACCATCAGTTCAAGCTCTACGCCAAGATAATCGGCAAATGACTCAACCAGTTCGTATTCGTAGCCCGTCGCGCCCTGACGTTCTTCATAGTAGGTGGTGGGGTTGTTGCGGGTAACGACGACCAGGCGGCCCTCTTCAATGATCTGATCGAGCAGAGTTGGGTGCCGGCTGCTCACAAGCAATGCAACCACAGCCAGTGTGGTTAATACACGTCTTGCATTCCTTATGGTGTTCAGCAGCCTGGTCATAAGTATTTAACATCTCCCTTAGACTTGAGAGTTTAGCTCCTGTGAGTCAGTTAAAACAGCGATGCGGAAGAATTTTACCTGCGCCTGAAATAGTGAAACTTGGGTAATGCTTTGAAATATATACAGAAAACATCTCATAGTTAGCACTACCTGAGGTTACTCACCCGGGAACAGACTGTTCTTCCGTCCAGATCTGATTTTCTTTTGCTGTGCCTTCTGTATGGCAGATGAGAGGCTGATCCAGTACAATTCGGCCTCATTTTTTTCCTGTTATGAGTCGAACCACCATGCTTGAGCTGCGTGGCGCCCCGGCGCTTTCCTCATTCCGTCAGAACAAAATCCTCACCAAGCTGCAGTCAGCCGTACCGGGCGTGACCGGTGTTTATGCCGAGTTTGCGCATTTCGCTGATCTGAAAGCCGATTTGAATGACGCTGAACTCACTGTCCTTGAGCGTATTCTGCGCTATGGGCCGAAAGCCGAGCAGAAAGACGGCGCTGGTGAATTGTTCTTAGTCGTGCCGCGTTTTGGCACCATTTCGCCGTGGTCTTCAAAAGCGACGGACATCGCTCATAACTGTGGTTTGGCGAATGTTGATCGTCTGGAGCGCGGTGTTGCTTACTACATCGAGGGGGCAACTGCCGCTGACCGTGATGCGATTGCTGCGGTACTGCACGATCGCATGACTGAAGTGGTTCTTGAAAACAGCGCAGCGGCAGCCAACCTGTTCTCACACGCTGAGCCTGCGCCGCTGAGCACCATTGATATTCTTGGTGGTGGTCGTGATGCCTTGATCGCCGCTGATCAGAATCTGGGTCTGGCTTTAGCTGAAGACGAAGTCGATTATCTGGTTGAAAACTACATTAAGCTGGATCGTAACCCGACCGACGTTGAACTCATGATGTTTGCCCAGGCGAACTCTGAGCACTGCCGCCACAAGATTTTTAACGCCAGCTGGACCATCGACGGCGAAGATCAGGACAAATCCCTGTTCGCCATGATCAAAAACACTTACGAGTGTTACAGCGAAGACATTCTGTCGGCGTACAAAGACAACGCCTCTGTGATCCGTGGTCACCACACGGGCCGCTTCTTCCCGAATCCGGACACTGACGAAAAGGCACGTAACTACAGCTACCACCAGGAAGACATGCATATCCTGATGAAGGTAGAAACGCACAACCATCCAACCGCGATTGCTCCGCACTCTGGTGCAGCAACCGGCTCTGGTGGTGAGATCCGTGACGAAGGCGCGACGGGTCGAGGCTCCAAGCCAAAAGCGGGCCTGACGGGTTTTACCGTATCGGACCTGAAAATTCCGGGCTTCGAACAGCCATGGGAAAGCCAGTACGGCAAACCGGATCGCATCGTCTCAGCCCTCGACATCATGCTCGAGGGTCCCATCGGTGGTGCGGCGTTTAACAACGAATTTGGCCGTCCGGCGCTGTGTGGTTATTTCCGTACCTTTGAACAAGAGCACGACGGCGAAGTTCGTGGTTATCACAAGCCGATTATGATAGCGGGTGGTTACGGCAATATCCGTGACGACCATGTTCAGAAGGGTGATATCCCGGTCGGCGCACGCCTGATCGCTCTGGGTGGCCCGGCGATGCAGATTGGTCTGGGCGGTGGCGCGGCGTCGTCTATGTCGTCTGGCCAGTCGAATGCTGATCTGGACTTTGCTTCGGTACAGCGTGAAAACCCAGAGATGGAACGCCGCTGTCAGGAAGTGATCGACCGCTGCTGGCAGCTGGGCGATGACAACCCGATTGCCTTTATCCACGACGTAGGTGCGGGTGGCTTGTCTAACGCCTTCCCTGAGCTGGTGTCTGACGGTGGCCGTGGCGGTAAATTCGAGCTGCGTAACGTACCGAATGACGAGCCGGGCATGAGCCCGCTGGCAATCTGGTGTAACGAGTCTCAGGAACGCTATGTCATGGCTGTTGCTGAAGAAGACATGGAGGCGTTCGATGCCATCTGTACCCGTGAACGCTGCCCCTATGCCGTCGTCGGTATCGCCACCGAAGAAGAACACCTGACCGTCACCGACAGCCACTTCGACAACAGCCCGGTAGATCTGCCACTTGAAGTCCTGCTGGGTAAAGCGCCACGTATGCATCGTGATGTCGCGACCCGCGGAAAGAGCGAAGACACCTTCAGCAGCGACGGCATCGACATGACCGATGCCGCCAAGCGCATCCTGACGCTGCCTACCGTGGCGAGTAAATCCTTCCTGATCACCATTGGTGACCGTTCGATTACCGGTACTGTCGCACGTGATCAGTTCGTTGGCCCTTGGCAGGTGCCCGTGGCTGACGTTGCTGTAACGACGGCGTCTTACGACACCTATGCCGGTGAAGCCATGGCAATGGGTGAACGTACGCCGGTGGCTCTGATTGATGCGCCAGCTTCCGGTCGCTTAGCTGTGGCAGAAGCCATCACCAACATCGCTGCCGCACCGATCAACAAGATGGCCGACATCAAAATGTCGGCGAACTGGATGTGTGCAGCGGGCCACGACGGTGAAGACGCCAAACTGTACGACACCGTAAAAGCTGTGGGTATGGAACTCTGCCCAGAGCTGCAGGTAACCATTCCTGTGGGTAAAGACTCCATGTCAATGAAGACCCGCTGGACCGAAGTTGATGCAAACGGAAACGGCGAAGATAAGGCGGTGACTGCGCCAATGTCCCTGATTATCACCGGTTTCGCGCCCGTGTCTGATGCCCGCAAAGTTTTGACCCCAGAACTGAAGCGCACAGACGACGCCACCGACCTGATTCTGGTGGATCTGGGTCGTGGGCAGAACCGCTTGGGTGCTTCCTGTCTGGCGCAGGTATTCAACCGCGTGGGTGATACCGCACCTGACCTGGATGACGCAGAAGACCTGAAAGCCTTCTTCGCTGTGGTACAGGGCCTCAACGCCGACCGCAAACTGCTGGCGTACCACGACCGTTCAGACGGTGGCCTGTTTGCCACCCTGACCGAAATGGCGTTTGCCGCGCATACCGGTCTGGATATCAAGCTCGACTTATTAGCTGAAAACAAAGATGAACTTGCTGCTGCTCTGTTCTCAGAAGAACTGGGTGCCGTCATGCAGGTGAAGCGTGACGACCTGGAAGAAGTACTGGCACAGTTTGAAGCGGCGGGTCTGGGTGACTGCACTCAGGTCATCGGTACGCTGAACGACGACGACCAGATTACCTTCAGCTTCCAGGACGAAGAATTCCTCAGCGAAAGCCGCGTGACCTGGCAGCGCCTGTGGGCACAGACCAGTTTTGAGATGCAGGCACTGCGTGACAACGCCGATTGCGCGAAGCAAGAATTTGATGCTCTGCTAGACGCGGAAGATCCGGGTATCCATGCCGAACTGAGCTTTGACATAAATGAGGACATCACCGAAGACATTACGTCTGACCTCGGCGATGAGCGCCCATTGGTAGCGATCCTGCGTGAGCAGGGCGTTAACGGCCAGATCGAAATGGCCGCTGCCTTCGACCGCGCTGGCTTCGACACCGTCGACGTGCACATGAGCGACGTACTTTCTGGTTCTGTGACCTTCGAAAACTTCCGTGGCCTGGTGGCGTGTGGTGGTTTCTCCTACGGTGACGTACTGGGTGCCGGTGAAGGTTGGGCGAAGTCCATCCTGTTCAACGAACAGGCCCGTGCTCAATTCAAAGCCTTTTTCGAGCGTAACGATACGTTTGCTCTAGGTGTGTGTAACGGCTGTCAGATGCTCTCCAACCTGCACGAACTGATCCCGGGCGCTGAACACTGGCCGCACTTTGTTCGCAACACCAGCGAACAGTTTGAAGCCCGCGTTGCCATGGTCGAAGTTCAGGAATCCGATTCTGTCTTCCTCGCCGGTATGGCAGGCTCACGTATGCCAATCGCCATCGCCCACGGTGAAGGTCGTGCAGAATTCGCCAACGAATCCGACATCGACGAACTGGCGGGTCAGATTGCGCTGCGCTACACCGACAACTACGGCAAAGTCACCGAACAATACCCACTGAACCCGAACGGTTCACCACAGGGTATCACCGGTCTGACCGCCGCTGACGGCCGTGTCACTATCATGATGCCGCACCCAGAGCGCGTGTTCCGTGCGATTCAGAACTCGTACATTCCAGATGGAGAGTGGAGCGAAGACGGCGCCTGGATGCGGATGTTCCGCAATGCTCGGGTTTGGTGCTCTGAAACTTGACAACCAATGGAAAAGTTCAGTAATGCTCCGGTAGTCTACATCGAATTGAGAATGGAATTTTGTCCTGATGGTGATAACCCTATCCAATGATGTTATTGAAATGCCTTCTAAGCCACTGATTCGGTGGGCGGGGAGTAAACGTAAGTTAATACCGGTATTGGTGAAAAACCTTCCAGCTGGGTTTACAAGATACGTTGAACCGTTTTGCGGTTCAGCGTGTTTGTTTTTTCATATTCAGCCAAAATCAGCACTATTATCCGATTTTAACCCTGAACTCATTAATGCTTACAATCAGGTGTGTGAGAGGGCTGATATTTATTCGGTCCTCTGTGCTCTTCCTCAAACTAAAGAATATTATTATGAGTTGAGAGCGCAGAAGCCTGAGGTCTTAGATGAATTTTCCCGAGCAGTGCGTTTCTTGTATCTAAATAGATACTGCTTTAATGGTATCTATAGAACAAACAGACAGGGTTTCTTTAATGTCCCATATGGTAGTAGAACAGGGGGGTTTCCCTCTAAAGAAGAGTATGAGCATATACGGAACTCGCTGTTACGGGCATCAATTCAAAGGTTAGATGCAAGGGATGCCATTAGAGCTACTAAAAAGGGTGACTTTGTCTATCTAGATCCACCTTATTCTGATAGTGGGCGATTTACAGGTGAATATGGAGTTGGTAGTTTCGACTCAGATAGACTTGAAGAACTTTATTCTTGGTTGGAACGCATAGATCAGAAAAAAGCTTATTTCTTACTATCATACAAGGCTACTCCCCAAGTTATAAAAAAATTGAAGGAAAAGTACATAGTAAGTGATGTGAGTGTAAAGCGTCATATATCTGGCTTTAAGAAAAATTGGGACGTGGCAAGTGAGATATTGGTAAAAAATTATGAATGACAATGGAATGTTGAATTTGCTTGTTTTCTCTGATCTTCACATGGAAAACTCTGGATCTAGTCAAGATACTAGGCTATTGACTGAGGATGACGAGTTTTCAAAGAGCATACTGGAAAAAATATCAGAACTAGACGTAAATCTAGATTATGTGGTGTGTTCCGGAGATATTTCTAACAAAAGTTCGCCGGTAGGGTTTGATGTAGGATGGAAATTTGTCAAGGATGTTGCTGACTACAGTCGAGTTGCTAGAGAAAACCTGATAGTTGTCCCTGGAAATCATGACCATGATTCTAGGCTAAATAACTCACATTGTCCAAAGTACAATTTGCAGTTTTCAGTAGATGATTTTCCGTTTCCAAATAAAGTCGATAATACTCATTTCTGGGCTTGGAATTGGGCTCATAAAGAATACGAAGAATTTAATTTGATATCTGTCAATAGTAGCGCATTTCACGGTTATGGTGATGAGTGGAAGCATGGAAGAGTTCCGAATAGGACAGCAGATCAGATTAGAGACTATATGAAATCCGAAGCGGTTAGAAAAAAGAAGTTTAATCTTTTAGTTACTCATCATCACCCTTTCAGAATGGATTATGTGGACCAAGAGGAAGACTATGAGGCTATCGATGGGGGAGAGTATTTGATCGAAGCTGTTCAGAATAGTAGGAAGGGTCCTTGGTTGATTGTACATGGTCACAAACATTTTCCTGATATTAAGTATGGCCCCTCTAGAGGAGCTTCTAGGCCGGTTGTTTTTTCGGCTGGTAGTCTTTCCGCAAAGCTGTACCCTAAAATTAAAGACAGGACTACAAACCAATTTTATGTGTTGAGTGTGGATTTGGATGCGACGGCTAAGAATGGCGGTGTTACTGGAGAGTTTAGAACATACGAATGGACAATGACATCAGGGTGGCGACTGTCGGAAGGTAATTCCTTGCCTGAAAGAGGTGGATTTGGTTCAGCGTTGAAGTCAATGGAAATTATTGAAGAAGTTGCTAAGATATTTGAAAATAGTTCTAAAAGAATTGCAAAAGATAGTGAGATAAAGCATTTAAATAGCTACTTGAAACACTTGATGCCAGAAGATCTCGAAGTTCTTGTGGCGGAATTTAAGGATGAGGGTTACATCGCTGATATTTCTGGGAACGAGTTCAAAGAAATAGGAGTGTCCAATGGATAATTCAATATATGCTGCTTACAATGCTCGTTCTCTATCCATATCTGAAATATGTCAACGTTTTGTCGAAAATGAAGCGTACTATAAGCTCAGTGCACCTAATCATTCTCTTTTAATTGGACCGAGAGGTAGTGGTAAAACTACTTTGATGAGAATGCTTCAAGTTGAGGCGTTGGGCTATAGCTACAAATCTAAGGTTGCGCATCTGGATTCGATTGACTATTGCGGCGTCTTTGTACCCACCGACAGGCTTTGGAAACAGCAATATAGCAGGCTGATGAACGTGGCTGATGTGGATAAGCGTAATCTGTTGCTAAAGGTCGCTGGAACACTGTTTACCTTTCACGTTATAAGTTGTATATGCGATTCTCTTCGTTATAGATTCTCAGAAAGCACAGAGTTTAAATCACTGTTGTTTACCGATCATACGGAAGCTGATGTAGTAAATTCTTTATCGCGACTGTGGGAGGTTAATCCGGAGATTCCATCCGCTAGAAGTCTCTCTTCTTCAGTATTGAGAAGAAAATCTGAACTAACAAAATCCTTGTCTGCAGTATTGTCCGGAGATGCTTCATTGGCGGAAATAATGAAGTTTTCAGATTTTTCTGACTCAGTACAAACTATCTCTGACACTGTGAGAGAAATTAATATTTCTTCTGGAGAGGAATCTGGTAAATGGGTATTTCTTTTTGACGAGTTAGAACTTGCGCCTGATAATATCTTAAAGCCTCTGTACCAAGCCATGAGAGGTGGGCCTGAGAATATATTTTGGAAGTTGTCATTGTCACCATATAACCAAAATTTAAACATTGATGAAAGTGAAACTAGACCAATGCCAAATCACGATTACGATGTGATTCGCATTCCTGATGTCTCTGGCCAGTCTATCGATTTCGCAAGGTCTTTAGTGGCGCATGTTTTTCAGAAGAATGGTTACAGAAGAGATGTTGAAGAATATTTTGATGAGCCTTGCACCATGGATGTTAAAGAGGTTTTTTCCGGACTTGAATCTTCGGATGAAGGTTTCAGTAACTACTTAAAAGAACATGATATTGATGTTGAAAATATAGAAAAATATGGAGATAAAAAGGGGGATAAGGGGCCCACTATTCGGAAAATCAAGTTTATTGCTCAAATTAGAAATCATTTTCGTAGTGGTGGGCGAATGAAACCAAGGCGTTCTATTCCTGATTTTTATCTCGGGTTTGATAATATCTGTAAGTCAGTAGAATACAATCCAAGAATGATTATTGCGATTTCTAATACACTTATTTCAACTCTAAAATCTAATGGCAGAATAAGCCTATCTAAGCAGGGGGAAAGTCTTAGGAAAATATACGAATCTCAAATTGCGCTTTATTCTAGTATCTCAGTGGATGGTATGAAGACAGGTTTTTCTACGATTAATGATTTTGTAGAGTTCCTAGGGAACTACTTTAAAGATCTGATGGTTGGTCCGGAGTTTAATGCGGAACCACCTTTAACCTTCATTGTAAATGATGATACGTATGTAGAGTTAATAGGTGCTGCACTTAATGTTGGGGCGTTAGTGTTACTGCCTTCAGATTGCAAACATGATTTTGGGGTCGACGGACCTGAAAATACGAGATGTCGGCTTTCTTACCTTATGGCCCATAATTACAGGTTATGGCTGACTAGCCAGGGAGTTTGCGATTTGTCTAGAATACTGAAAGGCACAAGAAATTCAGTCTCAAAAAGGCTTTCCCAAGAAGATCAGTTGGATTTATTATGAAACTGAGGAAAACAGCTATCGAGTCCGGTTACGATTTAGCAATCTTTGGTTTAGGCTATGAAAGCCGGTCTATCTTTGCCAAGGCTAAAGGAGTAGACGCTGATAGATCTATCTCTATTGGATATAAAACTAATACAGATGTACTTTCTTACCAGAGTAATAAAATTTTCTTTGAGAACCATGGTTGTGATGTTTTCGAATTGCACGATGATGAAATATTCGAGTTGGTTCAAAGTAAGTTATCTGAGGTGTGTAAATCGAATATAGATGGTGCGTCGATTTATTTTGACATCACAGTCTTTACGCGCTCAAGAATCGCATCTGTTTTAGGTTGCCTTTTAAATAGTAGATCTTTGCTGGCGAATATTACTATTGACTATGTTCCCTCAAGGTTTGTAGATCCACCTATTGGTATTACACCGGTTAAGAATGTATGTGCTATCAACGAGAGGTATGATGGAGTTCTAGGCGACTTAAATAAACCAGTAGCTTTGATTCTTCCTCTTGGATATGAAAAAAGCAAAGCTTTAGGGTTGGTTAATTATATTGATGCAGGAAGAAACTTCGTTTTTTTGCCTAAGAGTTCAGAAGAGAAATTCTTTGATGAGGTTTTAAATAACAATAGTGAGATTCTTGTAGATACTGACTCTACAGATATCTTCCACTATGATGTTGCAGATCCATACTCTTTTTACGTTGATCTGAAAACACTGGTTTTAAATTCGCTCTCCATTTATAGGCCATTGCTCGTACCTCTCGGACCTAAGATCGCTTGTGCTATTAGTGTTATCATTGGAGAGGAGTTATATCCAGATGTACCAGTTTGGAAGGTCTCATCAAATCATTCTGAGAAACCAGTGGAAAGAGCTGCCGTAGGTTCGAGAATTAGTTTCACATTAGACTTGTAGTGGCTGCTTGAAGGGTTTCTTATGGAGTTTACTAAGGTAATTAGTGAGCCTGTTGATACCTGAACCGGTTTTTGTTTCCCTGTAGTGCATCTGATAACAAATATAACTTGGGATCAAGTTTCTTCTGCGTAGTGAGCGTTGAGATTGGTTTCGAATCAGTTTGCCAGCGCCCGCAACACCAACTCAGGCTCCCTCGCCACAACATTCAACAGCACCAATGCCGGACCTTGCGGAGAGCGATCACCGCGCTCCCAGTGGCGCAGGGTACTGACACTGATGCCAAAGGCAGAGGCAAACTCATTTTGTGACATATCCAGCTTCGCCCGGATAGCTTTTACATCAAGCGGCCCGAACTCATGGATAACCGCCTTTTGGGCTTTCCCTTTTGAAAATTCGACGGCTTCTTTCAGCCCTTGCTCAATACTTGCGAATGCACTACTCATCGACTTCACCATAATGCTTGCGTAACAGGTCGGTGAGTCTGGCCAGATCGTTTCTCTCAGCTTTGCTGAGGTTAGCCTTTTCACCTTTCCCAAATACAGTCAGAAGAAAGAGGGGTATGGTTCCGTTGTGGTAGAAGTACACGACACGGGCACCACCCCTTTTGCCTCGCCCTTGGGCAGACCAGCGTAGTTTACGTATCCCGCCGGTTCCTTGCAGGATATCGCCAGCCATAGGGTGACGTGCTAAGTAATTGATAATACTCAGCTTCTCTTCATCCGTGAAAAGATTGATAGCTCGCTTCTGAAATTCAGGGAGCTCTACGATTGTCTGCATAGGACTTAGTGTAATCCAATGGATTACCTTTTAGCAAGAAGGCGAGCAGAACAGTGTGTGTCTCATTGACCTCAAAGTGTCGACCAATGTTGAGATTGCTCGCGAATAGCCAGACAAGCTAGCTGAATTGCTCATACATGGAGATTTGAAGTCTGAAGCGTTGTTTGTCCGATACGCTGTCGGGAATAGGATTCCCTCCTAGAAAGGGGGCAGTGGTGTTCCAGAACGATGTTCGCGAATAGCCAGCCAAACTGACTAACACACCCCTACGTTCTATGACGTATACCTTAGGTCCGCTTCTTCCCTTAATTTAGGTTGAGAAGGAGGTTCTGATGATTAAAGTTGGCACGGTGAAATCTATCTGGCGTTATCCGGTAAAGGGGATGGCGGGTGAGTCGTTGGGTTCTGCGCAGGTGTCTGAGCGTGGTGTCTATGGTGACCGCGTTCTGGCGGTCCAGGATGTGGTCCGACAGGAAATTCAGAGCTGTAAATTCCGACCTGAGCTGCTGAAGTGCCGGGCTACGCTGACAGGGCAATTGGTTGATTCTGACGCGCCAGCCTCTGTTGATGTTCTTTTCCCGGATGGTTGCAGGTTGAGTGCGGCGTCTCCGGGTATTCACCAGAAGATTTCTGACCTTCTTGGCCATTCAAGTCGTATCCAGGCCCTGCGTCCTGCGTCGGATGAGGCGTTTTATCAGCGGTTCAAAGAAGATGATCACACCTGGCTGGACGAACTGAAAGCGACCTTCGAGCGTGAGCCGGGTGAGCCACTGCCCGATCTGGATAATCTGCCTGAAGAGATGCAGACCTATGTTTCATTGCTGGGCAGTTTTTTTCTGGTATCGCCATTTCATATAGTGACGACTGCGAGCCTCGACTATCTGAAGTCTAAGAATCCTGATTCTGACTGGCATGTTGAGCGCTTTCGTCCCAACCTTGTCATCGAAACGCTCCCCGAGTTTGATGGTCTTGTAGAGCAGTCGTGGGTTGGGTGTTCTTTGAAGGTGGGTGGGGTCACTGTATCGTGCTCAGACACTGCACCCAGGTGCGGTGCTGTTGTGCGCGAGCAGCAGGGGGTACCGAAAGACTCCAGGGTTCTGAGGACCATAGTACGGGAAGCTGAGCAGAATCTTGGTGTTTACGGCGATATATCTGCCACCGGGAGCATCTGCGTGGGTGATGCGGCTTATTTGTACCGTACTATCGATGACTAGCCCTCGGGTGTGAGGCCTGTCAGCGTAATATACTGAGTAAATTATTGATGTCCTGCTATGATGTGGTAATAACTCGCTGGCGATAAGTGACGACTCTAAGGAATTGACAGTCCTGCTGGTTTGCTCAGACATTTCTTTGGTTTGTTATATGGCACATTTCAGCTGGCGGCGATACTTTGGCCGCGCCTGTATTTCCTCTCTTCTGTTTCTTTCAATTTTCTCTCATTCCGAAAACGCACCAGACAGAACTGTCTTCACCATGGCCTATACGGCAGACCCGGCTCAGAGTCTGACCATGGCCTGGTATCATAAGCTGATTTCAGAAGCCTTTGGTCGTCTTGGGATTACATTGGAGTATGGTGTATACCCTCCATTGCGGGCGACCACTTTGCTGACTACCGGCAAGATCGACGTTGAGGGTTTGCGTGCTGCCGGCTATGAGGATGATAACCCGAACGCTGTGATTGTGCGCGAGTCGATTCTGACGACTAAGTACGGGATGGCGACGATTAATCCAGAGATACAACTGGATCGTTTGTCGGACCTTGAGGGGAAGTCGTACCGGGTGGAATATCTGCGTGGCGTAGAGCCGTTGGGCGATATGCTTAATGATGTTGTCTCGGAAGGCTATCTGTTTGCGATTACCAGTCCGGAACAGGGACTTCATAAGTTGTTAGCGGGGCGCTCTGATGTGTTTATTGATTTTCCGGGGCGTATTTCCGCTTTAATAGAGTCACTCGATCTGAGCCTTGCAGGCATTCATGTGAATGAATTTGAAGACGATATTGTTGTGTATCCCGTGCTTCACCGTCGTCATGCCGATCTCGCTCAACCTCTGCAGCAGGTGTTGAGCGAGATGAAGGCTCAGGGATTGTTCGAACAGTATATGGAAGAAACACGGAAAGTGTTTTTGTTGCCTCCGGATCAGTAGCTTGAAGGCACAAGCCGTTTAATGAACTCAAGCTGCCTGGAGATATTATCTTCAAACCAGTGATCCAGATATGGGTCAAAGTGATTAGCGTCTATTGTCTGAATTTCAACACTGTCTGAAGACAGTCTGCGTACCTTATTTTCGTCGAACGGTGCGACGCTATCGCGGGTAGCGCCAATGATCAGCGTCGGTATTGTAATCTTCTTCAGATGTTTTCGTGGTCGATAGAAGCCCATAGTTGCAAGTGATCTCGCCGCAATACGGTTGTCCTGTTGGCGTTTCAGCGTATCTTCGATCCAGCTTTCTACGCGCCATGCGCCGTCGCGGTCCATTGAGGAGTATTCACCTTCAGGGGAGACGATGGGCACATAATGCGTTGCAAACGGGTTGAGCATATCCCGCATCATATCGATACCAAAGTGGATCATTCGTGCCGGTGGCACGGCCTTTACGGCCAACATGCCGTCGAGCATAGGGACTTGAGCAATCGCTCCGCGAAGTTCAGGATGCTCGGCCGCTATCTTCACTACATGACCGCCCCCAAAGGAACTACCCCAGAGAATAATATTGGTCTGATCGACGTCCGGCAGCGACTTGGTGTAGGTCAGTGCAGCTTCGACGGTTTTTTCACGCTTCCACGGGCTGATAACGTTGCGTGGGAGGCCTTCGCTGTCTCCCCAACCTGGATAGTCAAATGTGAGTACGGCGAAGCCTGCATCGTTAAATGCCCTGATAAATTCAGTGACGAGGGTAAGTTGGGTTCCACCCCAACCATGCACCATCAGAATCGTGGGATACGGCCCCTTGGTGTTGTCGGGCTTGTGGAGTGTGGCTGCACAGCTTACCCCTTGATTCCTGAATGATCCCTTCACTCGGTTTTCTGATAGTACGTTCATGATGATTGAGCCTTTGTTATTACTTGTCTTATCTTGAATGGCATTCAAGATAGCGTATCTGTATCTTAAACGTCAATCAAGAACTGGATCTGGAAAACGAATGGCACGCAACAAGCGGCATGTAGAGCAGAAGATAAAGAGAGAAGAGATCGAGGCAGTCGCCATGGCGCTGTTCAAAGAGCAAGGCTATGAAAAGACCTCGATGTCGAGTGTTGCCAAAGCAGCCGGCGTGGCTGCGAATACCATCTACTGGTACTACGCAAATAAAGACGATCTCCTGATCGCGGTGCTGAACCGGGAAGTGATGCAGGCCATGCCTCAGGTGATCGCGATGCAGAATGCTCCCTTGACCGAACGGGTATTGAAGTTGATTGAGCAGTTCGAGAGTTCGGGGTCTTTGATGACGGACGTTCACTCTCGGGTGTCGCATTCAGAGGTTGTGCGCAATTGGCACGATCGCTTTCACCAGATGGTCGAACAACTCTCGGTGTCTGAGTTGATTAAGGCGGGTCTTGAGCCCGCGGCAGCACAACTTGATGCCCGTTTGATGGTTTACGTGATCGAAGGACTGCTTGCGCATCCGCATACGATGGAAGAGCGGGTTCAGGTGGTAGAGCACGCTCTGGGTAAGTTGGTCTGAGTTTTACGCGTATTGGATTGAATTTCAGACACAAAAAAAGCGCCATAGTGGCGCTTCGTTTAATCAAACCAGAGCTGTCACATTTGTGACTGCAGGTAGTTCTCTATACCTATCATCTTGATCAGGCGTAATTGACGTTCGAGCCAGCGGGCGTGGTCTTCTTCTGTGTCGTAGAGTAGTGGCTGAAGTAATTCACGAGTCTGATAGTCTTTTTCTTCTTCACAGATGGCCATGGTCTCTTTCAAGAGATCAGCGACGTAGTACTCCACATCAAGGTCTGCCTGAAGCATCTCTGGGACAGTTTCTCCCACGTTGAGATCATCCGCGTTAGACAGGTCAGGAGTGCCTTCCAGAAACAGAATACGTCTGACCAGTACATCCGCGTGCTGGGTCTCTTCTTCCATTTCGTGGCTGAGACGCTCATAGAGTTTATTCAGCCCCATGTCTTCGTAAATCCGCGAGTGAGCGAAGTACTGATCGCGGGCGGCCAACTCACAGTTGAGAAGTTTCTGTAGTTGATCAATAACGCGCTGACTGCCTTTCATGGAATCCTCCGGGTTGAATAAGTATCTTTAGCAACGATAGCGCGGGCAGGCTCTGTGAACAAGCCGAAAAGCCTGTAGATACGAGGGTTAGGGGTGGTTTTTTGTAATGAGCCAGGCGACTGAGAATTGTTCTTTTTATGTTTTGAAATATTCGTTTTATTGAGGCTGTGCAGTGGGATATTTCAGAGAATGTAATTAGTAACGCCGGGTGATATGCCCGGCGTTACTTTTCTGACCTTAAGCTCAGATCTTGCGGCTTGTATCAAGCCTCAGCTGTTTCCAGCGTAGGATAGTCCGTATACCCTTTTGCATCCTGAGTGTAGAAGGTATTCGGGTCAGGCTCGTTGAGTTCTGCCCCCTGGCGAATGCGCTCTGGCAGATCAGGGTTGGCAAGGAAGGCTGTGCCGAAGGCGATGGCATCCGCATGGCGAGACTCTACAGTATCGGCAGCTTCTTCCGGGCTGTAGCCCATGTTCAGAATCAACTGACCATTATAGAGTTCGCGGAATGGCGTGACCACGTCCGCTTTCTGCTCACCGAGAAAATCAGCACGCATGAGATGGACATACGCAAGATCTTTGGGGTTCAGGTGCGCGGCAAGATACTTAACCAAGGCGACCGGATCACTGTCTTTCATATCGTTGAAGCCATTCAAAGGCGAGAAGCGTACGCCTACCCTGTGTGGTGTAAACACCTCACACACTGCATCCAGTACTTCTGTGAGGAAGCGTACCTGGTTGTGCCATGAGCCGCCGTAGTTGTCGTCGCGAGTGTTAGCACCGTCCCGCAAGAACTGATCTAGCAGATAACCATTTGCACCGTGAACTTCAACACCATCGAAGCCGGCCTTTTTAGCGTTTTCAGCGCCTTTGCGGAAATCGTTCACCAGTTCTTGAATCTGTTCTTCGGTCAGAGCCTCCGGTTTCTGATATTCGAATTGGCCCTGAGGGGTAGTTGATCCGCCTTCAATAGCTATCGGGCTGGCCGATACAGCAGGTTTTCCATCATTGAGTTCAGGGTGAACAGCGCGCCCTGCATGCCAGATCTGCATGAAGATACGGCCGCCCGCGGCATGAACCGAATCCGTGATTTTCTTCCACTCACTGACCTGTTCGTCAGAGTAGATACCCGGCTCGCTCGCGAAGGCCGACGTCTGCGGGGTAACCATGGTGCATTCGGTAATGATCAGACCACCGCTGGCACGTTGAGTGTAGTACTCGCGCATCAGCTCATTGGGCATATGATCGATCGCGCGACAGCGGGTCAGGGGCGCCATAATGACGCGATTTGGAATATCCAGAGAACCGAGCTGAAGGGGCTGGAATAGTGAATCTGTTGCTGAGGTTGAAGTACTCATTATGTGCTCCTCACAGAGAATATGTCTTTGTGAGAAAGCAGAGAGAGGTATTGGTTCCTGCCTGAGTGAGTGACAGTCTGTTCCTGTGGAAGAACAGACCGTCGAGTGGCCCTATTCAGACGCGTTGAGCTTTGAGGCGGTGATTTGCCGCAGACTCGTTAACGTTGAGGATATGGTCGCCAATACGTTCGATACGATTAAGGACGTCGATAAATATGACACCAGCTCTCGGGCTGTAGTCGCCGTTCTCAAGGCGTGAGAAGTGGGTGTCACGGAATGAGTCCCGCAGTTCATCTATGCGGTCTTCGAGTTCGATCGCACGCTCAAGGCTGACTTCTTCAGGCTCTTTCGACGTGCTTTCCTGCATGTTCTGCACAGCGTTTCTCAGAGCTTCCATCATCTGCACCATGTCTGCTCTGGCATCACCAGGCCATTGGCTGCGTGTTTCATGCAGACGCTCCGACAGTTTCGATATCTGGAAGTAGATGTCTGCGATACGCTCCATGTCGTTAATCATGGTCTGCAGGAAACGGATGCGTTCAATCAGGTCATGCTCCAGGTTGGTGTTTTCACTGACCCGCACGAGATAGTCTGAAATCTCAATTTCCAGCTGATCAGTGGCTTCTTCAGCTGCAGCGATGCGTTTCAGGAGTTTCGATCTTGATGCTTTCTTGTCGAACAGAAGCTCATCAACATCAGCATGCATACGATTGAGTATCCCTGCAAACTGTTGGGCTTCTTTTTGCGCCTGTTCCAGAGCCAGTGCTGGCGACGTCATAACTCCGGCGCTGATGTATTTGAGGCGGAAGTCGTCGGCGCCGTCTGCGCTCTTTGGAAGAATGCGCTCGATAAACCTTACTATGTAAGGGATAAAGGCAAACAGCAGAATGACATTCAGGATATTGAATGAGGTGTGAAAGAGCGACAGACCGAGCGTTGCGTTGGGTCTGGCTTCCGGGGCATCACTCAGAATAGAAACCGGTGCGGTTGAGAAGTTCTGAACCACCAGGTCGATTATGTGCATCACCGGATAGATAGCCGCCAACATCCAGACGACACCGATCAGATTGAATATCAGGTGGAACCGGGCTGCCCGTTTCGCGTGCACGTTCCCCACCATGGCGGCAAGGTTCGCTGTCACTGTGGTGCCTATGTTTTCACCCAAAACCATGGCTGCAGCCAGCGGAAAGGATATCCAGCCTTCGAACAACATCACCAGTGTGACGGCCGTTGCCGCCGACGATGACTGCATGACAAGGGTGAGTAGCGTACCGATGACGACAAAAATAAGCAGAGAGGCGTAGCCGAATCCGGTGAACATATCGAGGAACTCGAGTATCTCCGGGTTGCTGCGAATGTCAGGCACGCCGTTTTTGATGAACTCGAGGCCAATAAACAGAATGCCGAAGCCGACCATGGTTTCAGCAATGTTGCGCAGGCGGCTGTTTTTAGAAAACAGGAAGGCGAAAAACAGGCCGATCACTGCCATAGCAATCGGCGTGATCTTCATTTTGAAGCCGAACAGGGCAACGATCCAGGCGGTCACAGTGGTGCCTATGTTGGCCCCCATAATCACCCCCGTAGACTCGACGAACGTCAGTAGACCAGCGTTGACGAAGCTCACGGCCATGACCGTCGTGGTCGTCGATGATTGGGTGATGGTTGTTGTTGCGAAGCCGGTGACAACACCGGTAACACGATTGCGGGTCATGCCACTGAGCACGGACTTCAGGCGGCTTCCTGCCACTTTCTGGAGACCTTCACTGAAGATCTTCATACCGAAAATAAAGATGCCGAGGGCACCGATGAGCTGGAGGAAGTCGAAAAGAGTGTAGTTCATACCTTACCTGAATCCGGTCGCTTCAGCGGAACTGAGTCCGTCGGTGACTTTAAGTTCGCGATTTCGGCTGCGAACAGGGTTGCGAATTGGTGCGCGATTATATGACGGAAATGCCCCAGAAAGTCATCTCCATGTCATAAAAATGCAATATTTATTGTCAGTGGACTCAGCGTTGCTCAAGCCTTGAAATCATATTCTTGAGCTCATGAATTTCTGCACGCAGATCATTCAGTGACGCATTGCCTTGCTCTTCATCTTGTTCAGCGCGTTCTCTCGCGTGTTCGTCTTCAAGCACATTGACGACGATCCCGATCACCATGTTCAGGAAGGCAAAGGCGGTGAAGAAGATGAACGACAGGTAGAAGCTCCACGACAGAGGGTAGACCGCCATGGTTTCGTACATGACGTCGGTCCAGTCTTCAAACGTCATTACCCGGAACAGCGTCAGCATAGAGATAGCGATGTCGCCCCACAGGTCGGGATTGATGCCAGCAAAGAAGGTCGCGCCGATCGCTGCATATATATAGAAGATGATAAACATCAGTAGCACAACATAACCAAGCTGGGGCAGGGCGCGGACCAGAGAGTTCAGAAGCATGCGCAACTCAGGGATGATAGAGACCATACGCAGAACGCGGAATACCCTTACCAGACGGCCGACCAGTGCCATGTCGCTGTTATCAATCGGGATCAGACTGACCACGACGACCAGAGTGTCGAAGACATTCCAGCCATTGTGAAAGAATCGCTTCTTATTAGGTTCAGCGATGAAGCGGACGATAATCTCAAACAGAAAGAGAAAGGTAATCCCCACATCCAACCAGACAATCGCTTGCGATACGGTCTCTGGGATTGGATAGGTTTTGGCGCCAACCAGAAGCGCGGAGATAATAATGACGCCAACAACAAACAGCTCGAAGGCACGGTTGTTCTTAAGTGCGAGGGCTTTGTCCTGAATCGTCTGGATTGTGCTCATAATATCTGGCCTGAAGGGGATCTTGGAAAACGCGAATATTATCTATCCTGCGCCTGAATACAATGCCGCATTAGGTGTGGTCTCATGCACGATCTTATGCTTGCGGTTTGATGCCCAGTTAGCGTACACTACGCGCCCTTTTGTGTGGGTTGCCTGTACGGGTGGCCCCAGGCCCTTCAAGCCAGTTGCATGCATTGCGCATATCCCTGGCCTTGAGGGATGTTAAACGGTAGGCGATTTCAAAACCTGCCACTAGATAAAACGACCGGAGTAGACACACTTTATGGTAGTTATTCGTTTAGCCCGCGGCGGCTCTAAAAAACGTCCTTTTTATCACATCAACGTAGCTGACGCGCGCATGCCTCGCGACGGTCGCTTTATCGAGCGCCTTGGGTTCTTCAACCCGATTGCTCGTGGCCAGGAAGAAGCTCTGCGTATCGATCTGGAACGCGTTGAGTACTGGGTAGGTAAAGGCGCACAGCCAACTGACCGTGTTAAGAAGCTGCTGAAAGACGCTGCTAAAAAAGAAGCGTAATTCAGTTTAACCGGGGGTAAGCAGTGTCTGAGAACATTCGCGTTCTGGGTAAAATAAGCACTGCGTTTGGCATTAAAGGGTGGGTGAAGGTGTATTCCTACACACAACCGATGACAAACATTCTGGAGTATCCTGTCTGGCATATCCGTAAGGATGATCGCTGGCAGCAGATTAAAGTACTTCAGGGCAAGCCTCAGGGAAAAGGTCTGGTGGCAAGCCTTCAGGGCATTACAGACCGTGATCTGGCATTGAGTTTACATCAGTGTGAGATTGGGGTTCCTGAAGATGAGCTTCCTGAGCTTGAAGAAGATGAACATTATTGGTTCCAGCTGATCGGACTCAAGGTAGTAAATACCGAAGGTGTGGTGCTGGGCCAGGTGAAAGAACTGTTTGATTCGGGTGGTGGTAATCAGGTGGTGACGGTGACGCCTTGCGAGGGCAGCATCGATCAACAGCAGCGCTTATTACCCTTTGTAGATCAATACGTTCTTGAGGTCGATCTGGACGGCAGTGTGATCCAGGTGGACTGGGACCCGGATTTTTAACCCCTGGCCAACAGGGCCAGAGAGGAGTGAAGACCGGTGTGGTTTGGTGTTGTAACTCTGTTTCCTGAGATGATTCAGGCGTTGACCGGACAAGGTGTCAGCGGACGGGCAGTCAAGCAGGAGAAAGTCAGCGTGACCTGTTGGAATCCAAGAGATTACGCTTACGACAATTACCAGACGGTGGATGATCGGCCGTACGGCGGTGGCCCAGGAATGCTGATGAAAATTCAGCCATTAAAGGACGCCATCCATGCTGCGAAAGCAGCGGCAGGAGAAGGCGCTAAGGTGATTTATATGTCGCCACAGGGCCGGAAACTGGATCAGGAAGGGGTGCTCGAACTTGCTCAGCACGACAAACTGATTCTGGTAGCTGGACGGTATGAAGGCATTGATGAACGTCTGATTGAGGCGGAAGTCGACGAAGAATGGTCTGTCGGCGATTTCGTACTCAGTGGTGGTGAGTTACCAGCCATGACGTTGATGGATGCTGTGATCCGGTTAGTGCCTGGTGTATTGGGGCATGAACTGTCGGCTCAGCAAGACTCTTTTATGGATGGCTTGCTGGATTGTCCGCATTACACACGGCCTGAAGTGTACGAAGGCGAAGCAGTACCCGAGGTATTGCTGAGCGGGAATCACGAAAAGATCCGCCAGTGGCGCTTAAAGCAGGCACTGGGCAGAACCTGGCAACGCAGACCAGACTTACTGGCTGAACTGGAACTGACAACCGAGCAACGAAAGTTATTGACAGAATACCTTGACGAGAACGCGGCTGAGCACTCGTCAGACTGTTAAGGAGCGAACAATGAGCAACAAGAACCCAATCATTCAGCAGATTGAAAACGCACAGCTGAAAGATGCTATCCCTGCGTTTGGCCCTGGTGACACTGTTGTCGTACAGGTAAAAGTAAAAGAAGGCAACCGTGAGCGTCTGCAGGCGTTCGAAGGTGTGGTGATCGGTAAGCGTAACCGCGGCCTGAACTCTGCTTTCACTGTACGTAAGATTTCACACGGTGTTGGCGTAGAGCGTACCTTCCAGACTCATAGCCCACTGGTTGACAGCATTGCTGTTAAGCGTCGTGGTGACGTACGTCAGGCGAAACTGTACTACCTGCGTGAGCGTAGCGGTAAATCTGCACGTATCAAAGAAAAGGTATAATCCTTCGGGAATACCTTTCTTTACCGAAAAGCGGGCCTTGTGCCCGCTTTTTTGTGCCTGACAGATACGGTTTCCTGTTATGGTCAGCCTATCGAGATAAAGTCACATACGATGTATAAGAGCACAGATATGAAAAAGACATTGACCGCGCTGGTCGCTGCCATGCTGATGAGTGCACCGGCTCTCGCTGATAATGCGAAGCTGAAAGAAACCATTGAAGCCAAGATGAAAGAAGTACTTGGCCCGCGGGCGGATGTTACTGAAGTGGTATCGCTGGGCGAGGGGCAGATCTATGAAGTGGTGATGATCGACGGCTCTTTAATGCATATAACGCCGGACCTGAATTATCTGATCTATCAGAACACTCTGTATAAGTTCAGCGAGGGTGGACTTGATAATGTCAGTGATCTGCGCAAAGTAACGCTGCGTAAGAAGGAGATGGCATCGATCCCCAATGAAGACACAGTCGTATTCCCTGCGCAAGGGGATGAAAAGGCCGTCATCAATGTGTTCACAGACATCGATTGCGGCTACTGCCAGAAACTTCATCGCGAGATGGATGATATCAATGCGAAAGGTATAACCGTTCGCTACCTGGCGTATCCGCGTGCTGGCATCTTTGATCAGACTGGCGGTTATACCGAGTCTTACAACAAGGTTAACTATGTGTGGTGTCAGGATCAGGACGATCGTGCACAAGCCATGACTGAGATTAAGTCACTGCAGGGCGAACTCTCAGGAGCGTATAGCCGGGTGCGCAACGCTTCAGCGTCTGACCGGGAGCCTGCCATGAAGGCGTTTGATGAAAAACGTGGAGAAATGCAGGCACTGGTGGCTTCGGGCTCTTGTGAGTCGCCGGTGGCCGCTCAATACAACCTTGGGCGTGCGATTGGCGTTGGTGGCACGCCTGCGATCGTTACCTCTGATGGCCAGCTGATTCCGGGTTACATGGAAGCAGATAAGCTTGCAGAGCGACTGGGAATATAATCGGCCAATGCTGGTGCACCATGTTAGAAACCCGCCTCGGCGGGTTTTTTTATGCATCAGGAATGTGGGCTTGACACTTGTGAATAACCTGACATCAGTCATTACGTGGGCTGACTGAGGTTATCCACAATTTATGCTATCTATTATCCAGAGGGGAAGGTTTTCAGTGTATTTGCAGGCCTCTTCTGATTCCAGTCAGAAAATAGAATGTCAACGCCGGTTTCGGGGTTTTTTCAGTGCGCCTGGGTTTATTTTGGTGCGTTGTTATGCACATCTTCAAAAGTGGCCGAATAAATGTGTCAATCTGGCGTAGAAAATATGAAAGTATCTATTGATTTTCGTAAGTCATTGAAAAATATACATTTTTTACTTGATTAAAAAATATACAATTTAAGCTTTATGCCCATTTTATCGGGGCTGGGCTGAGTTTTTAAATTATTACTCACACAGTTATCCACAGAAATTGTGGGAAACTATGGCGGGACAAACTACGACATTTTTTCAAAAAAAAGCTTCAAAACCTGCGTTCAGGTGTTGACACCTGAAAACTATTTAAAACTTCTTATGCACATGAAATCTCAGTGGCGCCACCGGACTGACAGGATAGTGTCAAATTCTTATCGATAGGATTGTCAATCTATAAGTTGCTGATTTATATAGAAAAATTTACTGTTAATTTTTTCAGCAAAATGACAGCGTCCCTTGTACCATGCGGGTTCCAGCCACTTTTGAAAAACTTATCCATAAAGTTATCCACAGAAAGTGTGGGTAACCGTGCGCAGGTCACGGTTTATCAGGGTTTCGAACCTCTGCGGGTAGTAAGAAGGCATCCATTGAAGGATGTGGCGGGTGCTGGAGCTCTGACAGCAGTGTTTCCGGCAAGGCCAGGTTCCAGTCAAAGCGGTCGAAAAGTTGACGCATGATCCGGTCCGGTCGGGCTATCAGAGTGAGCAGTTCACCTGTGTATGGGTGGAGCATCTCCAGTGACCAGGCATGTAACAGTAATCTTGGTGCATCCATATGATCGCGGAAGTATCGGGAGTGACGTCCCTTGCCGTAGCGTGCGTCGCCAATGATCGGGTGACTGAGGTGTTTAAGATGCCGACGTATTTGGTGTTTGCGTCCTGTATGAGGCCGACAGTCAATCAATGAGTATCGTGACTGCGGATACTTATCGATGGCCACAGGTATCTCGACCTGAGCCAATGAGGTGAAATCTGTGATTGCTTCCTGGGGCGGCTTAACACGCTCATGCTTTGCGTACTTGTCGACTGGCGGCGACATGGCGTAGTCGAGGTGGGTGAAATCCGGCATGTAGCCACGAACGATTGCCAGGTAGTGCTTTTCTACATCTCGCTGGCGCCACTGTTCTACGACCAGGCTGGCCGTTTCTGGTTGGCGCGCGAATACAAGCACACCGGATGTCGGTTTATCCAGTCTGTGCACCGGGTAGACTCGCTGGCCTAACTGGTTACGCACCAACTGCAAGGCAAACGCAGTTTCGTGGCGGTCAATTTCGCTGCGATGCACGAGCAGACCACTGGGTTTATTGATGGCAACCAGGTGCTCGTCCTGGTAAATAATATCAAGTTCCATCGTACGATTCCGGCTGAGAAGTCAAAGCGCGCAGTTTACGGCACGCGCCCGTTCAATACACCTTGCGGAGTAACAAGACTCGGATATGATGACGTGACTCTTCATGGAAGGCTGATTATGTTTCGTCGTTTTTTCTTATTTCTGCTGTTCTTTCCTCTGTATATAAACGCAGAACCGGTGGCATGGGACGGTCCGGGAGCGGAGGGCTGGCTCACCCGCAGTTCTGAACATTTTGACGCTCACTATCCAGCTTCAGACCCCGCATATGAGACACTGGCTCTGCATTCGCTGAATATCGCCGAGCAGGCCCACAGTGAATTGATGCCGTTCTTCACCACGCCTCCGGCGGCAAAGACCCAGCTGGTACTTTCTGATGATCAGGACATTGCAAACGGGTGGGCGACATTCTTTCCGTTTTCGCAGATACGGCTTTATCTCACGCCTCCGCATGACCTCAATGGCCTTGAGAATTATGACGACTGGCTGGCACTGCTGATTCGGCATGAGTACGTACATATTCTACATATGGAAATGGGGCGTGGTGCTCCAGAGAGATTCCGGTCGGTGTTCGGGCGCGTTCTGTTCTTCTTTCCACACTCGTTGATTTCCCCGATGTTGATTGAAGGTCTGGCGGTTTATCTGGAAACCGATTACGAAGCGGGAACGGGGCGTTTGGCGTCGAGCTGGTATGAGATGCAAATGCGCGAGGAAGTTCGGAGTGGCGAATTCGCATCCCTCGGCGAAGCAGCGATCAGCAGTCGTGAATGGCCATACGGGCAATACTATCTGTATGGCGCGTTTTTTATCGAATATCTGATTCAGACCTATGGTGAGGAAAAGCTACAGATGTGGCTGAGTCTTTATAGCGGTGAGATTGTTCCTTACCTGATGCTCAATAGTTCAGCGCGGCGCGTTTATGGACGTGATTTTGAGTCGCTCTGGGCTGGCTTCCGCATCGCGATGGAGCAAAGGTTTGGTGGCGAGGATACCGCCACAGCGGTGACGGCGGGGCAGTTACCTGCGAGTACGTTGCGTCAGCAAGTCAGTGGCTCTGATGGGCAGGCGGTCTATTACGTGGCCAGGGATGATGAAGATAGGCCTGTGTTGCAGCGCTGCACGGGCGTAGATGTTGAATGTGCTGATATTGCTGATGGCAGAGACATTACTTCGATTGATGTCACACCAGACGGCCGGATCATTGCGGTGCGCGCTCTGACGTACGCCAGCGGCCGCTACTCTGCTGATCTGTGGTTGTTGGAAGGAGGCGCCTGGACACCTCTGACGACAGACGCCCGGGTCGCCGATGCTCGCTGGCTGCCTGACGGCTCTGGCTTTCTCTACACCAGCTTCCGGGCGGGATTCAGTCATCTTTTGTTATTGTCACCGGATGGTTCTGAGACTCTGCTATGGCGGGGCAACTATGGAGAATACGTTGGCGCATTCGATATTAATAACGACGGTACACAGATTATTGCCGCCTATAAAACTCCGGGGCGGTCCTGGGAGCTTGCCAGCAAAGATGTGAGTAACAGTGACTGGACCTTGCTGACAGACTCTTCGGCGAACGAAGCGCAGCCGCGATTCACTACCGATGATCGACTATTGTTTGTTGCCGATTACGCCGGGAAGTTTGGCATGTATGAGTGGCAGGATGGCAGCGCTCTGTCGTTAGCTTCAGATGATGTGGATGTAACGAAATCGTTCGACCCCTGGATCACAGGAGACCGACTGTGGTTACAGGAATATACGGCGGGCGGCTATCTGTTGAAAAATACATCCTTACCTCTGGCGCACGGACAGGTCGAATATCAAACGGCGGCAACGCGCTCCGTCGATGTTGAGCGTGTTGAAGCGTCTGCGCCGGAAGCCTACGAGCCCTGGTCGACGCTTCGCCCGCATTACTGGTTACCCGTATTCTATGGCACTGAAGATACCCGCTATGTCGGCTTGAGTACCGGAGGTACGGATGCGTTGGGCCGCCATAACTATCAGGTCGACCTTGCCTATGGCACTGAGCAGAAGGCGTTCGATATGACATTGGTATACCAGTATCAGCGTTGGCTTCTGGGCTACGATGTTGAGAATGAACTGTACGACTTCAACGATACCGTTCCCGGTTTTACCGTGATTAAAGATCAGCAGTGGCGCCTTCAGCGAAACTGGTTGGTTCAGGCAATGCGGGACCGGCTCGGGCTTCACTCCGGGTTGGTCAGTCGCCGCATTTCCATTGATAGCGTCGAGCCAGGTGTGGTTATTTCTGGGGAGAGGGCTGCTGAAAGGCACAGCATAGGCCTGGCATTAACGTTTAATGATCAGCGTGGGTTGATGCATTCTCCGGGAGGATTCGGGCCGGGGGCAGAATTGGTTGCAGAAGACTTTTCTCTGCTTAATGACGACTTCTCAGGTGTGCACGTTCAGCCCGGATTTAATTACATGTTCGACCTGCCGGGGCGCCATTCCCTGATGTTCTCACTGAACACTGGCTTCGCGTCTGAAGAGGCGCCGGGCTGGCAGCTCGGTGGTTTACCACCACAGGAAGACTACGCACTGTTCGGTCGTGAACAACTAAGCCTGCGCGGATTCGATTCAGGTAATCAGTTTGGACGTTACTACGACAGGGAGAGGCTGGTCTATGCCGCGCAATTGAGTTCCATCAATGACAACTGGGGGATCTGGCCCTTAGGCTTGGATGACCTGGAGCTTCGGGTATTTCTTGAACGTGGCCGGGCCTGGACGGAGTCCGATGACCCTGAAGCTATGGTGGGAACCGGCGTAGAATTACGGTTAAACAGTATTGTTGGATATCGGGCGTTGGTGCCGGTCGTGCTTGGTGTCGCTCAGGGGCTTCAAGGCATTGGGTCTGAAACTCAGGGATATTTCGGTATACAGGCAGCTTTTTGATCGCTGTCTTATTTCCTCACTATATGTAGAGACGGTTTATGGATTTTCTCTGGATTCTGATTGCCTTTGTGTTTGGTCTGGTGGCGAGACAGTTCAGTCTTCCTCCTCTGATTGGTTTTCTGGTTGCAGGTTTCGTTCTCAATGTATTAGGGCGCGAAGCGACGCCTCTGCTTGATGAGCTGGCCTCTCTCGGAATCACGCTCATGCTATTCACCATTGGGCTCAAACTGGATGTACGCACGTTAATCCGCAAAGAAGTCTGGGGAGGGACGCTGGTGCAGAGCGGTACCTGGATTCTTCTGGGTATCGCGGCCTTACCCGTGCCGACGTGGCTGGGCCTGAGTCAGATTTTTGAAGTCGATCTGGTAACGGCGGCGCTGGTTGCGTTTGCACTGAGTTTTTCGTCGACCGTCGCGGTCGTCAAAATGCTTGAAGAGGCGTCTGAGTTGAAAGTCCGGCATGGGCGTCTGGCGTTGGGCATTCTTATTGTTCAGGACATTGTTGCGGTTGTTTTTCTGGTCGCGGCGACCGGTAAAATACCGGATGAGTGGGCTCTCGCATTGTTCTTACTGCCTCTACTCAGACCCGTGCTCTATTGGATTATGGAGCGTTCAGGTCATGGCGAATTGCTACCGCTGACGGGGCTGTTTCTTGCGCTAGGTGGCTACGAACTGTTTGATGCCCTTGGAGTTAAGGGCGATCTTGGTGCCCTGATCCTTGGCGTACTGGTCGCCGGGCACAATAAGTCGTCAGAGCTGTATAAAACACTGATGAGCTTCAAGGATCTTTTCCTTATTGGTTTTTTCTTATCAATCGGTTTCGCTGCGTTGCCAACACTGGAGATGCTTTACGTGACGGCGGGGCTGACGCTCCTGCTCGTGGTTAAGTTCGTACTTTTCTATTTTACGTTTATTCTTTTCGGACTGTCCGGTCGTACCGCCTATCTCACAGCATTAGCGCTGAGCAACTACAGTGAGTTTGGTCTTATTGTGGCCGATATGGGCGTGAAGCAAGCCTGGTTAGGTGACGAGTGGCTGGTGATGATTGCCCTGGCTATGTCGGTTTCTTTTCTTATCAGCAACGTGCTTTTCCGTCGTGCGCATTCCATTTATGCGCGTATGTACAAAACGATAAATCGTTTTGAGCGCGAAGGTGCGCATCAGTCGCTGAAGCTACCATCTTCTTTTGATGTATTGGTTGTCGGTATGGGTCGCGTTGGAAAGGGTGCTTATCAGGCACTGCATGGCAATGATACCTCAAGTGCATGGGGGCTCGAATCTGACACAGACCGCGCTGAAAAGCTGCGCAGCGAGTCTTTTAATGTCATCTCAGGTGACGCTGACGATCTCGAGTTCTGGCAGCAGGCCTCTGCTTGTGACATCCGTCTTGTCATGCTGGCGCTCCCGTCCCAGCAGGAAATGCTGGCCACGTTACAGATGATGAAAATAGCTGGCTACAAAGGGAAAACTGCGGCGGTAGCTCGTTATGAAGATGAACGAAGTCAGCTTCTTGAATTGGGCGTAGATGTTGTCTTCAACTACTACGCAGAGGTAGGGACGGGGTTCGCGGAGGAGTCACGACATCTCCTTTCTGTGACTGAGTGAAACCGTTGTATTACCAATTCATGTAACCGTTATACCTCACGGTTTTGGCAACAGGTCTAGTCAGTTTAATTTTGCATACTGAAACAAATTTTACTTTTTTGAGACTGAAAACCGACTAGCCTGAGTCAGTACCCAACGAGATGTATTAAGGAGAACTGTCATGGCTAAGATGTCGTTCCGCTTTACTACCGAAGTAGAGATTGAGCTTAAAGGCGATAGTTACGAAGAGATCTACCTTAAGATGAAAGACATGATGCATGGAGAGCGTGTGATCAGCACACAGTCAAATCTTAAGGTATTCCCGCCGGAAGACAGCCGGATGTATTTCGGCCTGGAAGGGGAAAAGGAATTGCACGAAATTCCTATGTTTAAAGGAGACTTTACGGAAGACATCCTTCGTCATTGAGTCACCCGTAGGGCGGTCAGGTGAATAGATAACACTCTGACCGTCCGGAAGTAGAGACTCTTCTATCAGAAGAGATTAAGAACTAGCGCGTGTTGCTCGCAGTGATCTGGTTCTTTCAGGTCATTCTTCTGGCGCGACTCATCGGATTTAATCCAGCTGTAGCTGTTACGCGACCCCTTGCACAGTGTTAACCCGAGTACGTTATTCTTTGAGCGTACGAAAAGATTCATATTCACAACGCCCCGAGACTTAGCCCTCAGATATATCTTCTTTGGTGAAATATTATAAGCACGCAGCCCATCTTTGGCGGTGATACTCATGGCACTGTCTGCTGGGGCGTTTACGAAGACGGCGTCGTCGCGAATTTCGATACTCGCCCAACTGGAATCTGTTTCAAATTCAAGCTCGTAGATTCTTTCTACCGACTCTTCGTCGGCTGCCATTGCAGGCAGAAAAGCGCTCAGTAACATACATGCGAGCAGATATCTCATAATCCTTATCCATGACCTGATTGTGTATAAAAAGTAAGAGGGCGCGACGGCCCTCTACTGTTTATAGTTCAGGGTTGGCAGGGCGTCAAAGATGCGCCTCCGCATACTCAGCAAGTTCAGAGCGCGGAGATCCCTGCAGATGTATCGTGCCGCCGTGCGGGAAGTGTTTGAATCGCTCGATCAGGTACGTCAGGCCAGAACTGATCGGATTCAGGTAGGGCGTGTCGATCTGGGCGAGGTTTCCTAAGCAGATCACTTTACTGCCAGCGCCAGCGCGCGTGATGATGGTTTTCATCTGGTGAGGCGTCAGGTTCTGGCATTCGTCGATAAGAATGAGGCTGTGCTGGAAGCTTCGCCCACGGATATAGTTCAGTGATTTAAACTGCAGTGGCACTTTCTGCAGAATGTAGTCGACGCTGCTGGTGGCGTTTTCGTCATCACAGTGGAGTGCCTCAAGGTTATCTGTGATCGCACCAAGCCATGGCTCCATCTTCTCGGCTTCGGTGCCCGGCAGAAAGCCGATATCTTCATCGAGTCCGCGAGTGCTGCGCGTCGCGATGATGCGGCGGAATTGCCCGGTTGCGACTGTCATCTCAATGGCAGCGGCGAGTGCCAGTATGGTTTTACCTGAGCCAGCTTGCCCCGATAACGTGACCAGGTGGATATCAGGATCGAGCAAGAGGTTAAGTGCCATCGCTTGCGCAGGGTCTCTCGGCTTCAAGCCCCAGGCATTGGTCTGCATCATCTGTTCGTAGGGCAGATCTTTAATCAGCGCGGCTTCTTCTCCTATCTGATGAACCTTGCCAATGAACCCCTTATCGTCGCTGATGAAGCGGTTAATAATGATGTCTTCTGGCAGCTGGTGGCGAGGAATGCGGTGATAGGTGCCGGTTTCATCATGGAAGGTTTCTACCTGCTCCTGTGTTTCCCAGAAAGACCCTTCTATATGGTGATAACCGGTTTCCAGAAGAGACACATCGGATAGTAGCTGGTCATTCTGGTAGTCCTGAGCACCGACGCCACAACCACGAGCTTTGAGCCGCATGTTGATATCTTTAGTGATCAGGATGGTCTCACGGTTGGGGTATTTTTCCTGAAGAGTGACCAGACTGTTGATGATCTTGTTGTCGTTGAGGTCGTCTGGCAGAGCGCGGCTTGGAGTGTGGAAAGTATCTAGCAGTATTGAGAAGTGTCCCTGATAATCGCCGTCGGGCCGCTCTATCGGAATGCCCTTAGCAATCTCTGTCGGAGAAGCGTCTCCGATGATGCGGTCTATCTGTCGTATCGCCTCCCGGCAGTCGGTCGCGATGGATGCCTTTCCCATCTTAAGTTTGTCCAGCTCCTCCAGAACTGTCATGGGGATAACGACCTGATGTTCTTCGAAGTTCAGGATCGCTGCTGGATCATGAATCAGAACATTGGTGTCGATAACGTACAGTTTGGTATCGGATTTACGCGCGGCCATAGAGTCAGTCTCCTGATTGCGTCATAGAGCGGAGCACAGAGGTACAGAAACCCGCCGGTAAAGCCTTTAGGCTCAGCCGTCTTAAGTTCGGTACGTATGTCTTCCGAGGGGGGTATTTGAAGAGCGGTAGGGGGAGTGACGATGCGGCCTGTACCCAGCGTCTGCGGTGTGCAGTCAGTGATCATGCTGTGTGCTACGGCTGTCAGGGCCAGCCGTGTCAGGAGATCGTTCAGAGAGACTCCCTCCAATCCTGTCGTCTGTTTTATCAATATGACGACCTGATCAGGATTTGCAACTACCGAGTGTAAGGGTGTGACTTTGTCCGCATTGCTTTGGTCTGGAAACTAAAAATAGACAATTGTTTATCTGTGTATGTAATCGTCACTTTTACGGAGTGCAACTGTGCCAGATAGTGGAGGTGTTAATCCATGTAAATGGCGTTTTACGACCTTATTGGGTGGCGATTAATGACTAATTTTTGTGGAATTTTATAACCACAGGGGTTCTGAAAAGTTTTTTTATTGCGAATTTCTGTAAAAAAATGTCACAGACGCGGGTGGGTGCCAAAAAGCCGCTTGGCACCAATTAACCTTTATGAGGCGCAACTTTTCCAATAGCTTACGTCGGGAAGGCAATTTGGTTGGTTTACATTGGTATTCGTAGCGTAAACCAGATATTCTCTGGGCTACGAACCTTCCGGGTTCTCTATGCCCGGAGAATAATAACAACAACATTGATTCTGATGGGGGCGTCATGTCGTTTCTCTCTCGCGTTCTAATTACAGCAATGACTCTGTTCACGCTGTCTGGTTGTAGCATTATTTACATGCAAATGGGCTGGGTTGTTTACGACCTGACCGATCGTCATGTAACGCCATACACGATGACAATTGATGATGTAGGCGTTGCATGTTCAACCACTCAAGGCCTTCAGCCTCTGATTAATGCCTTCACCCGCGTTACATCAACGGATGACCTCGCTAACCTCATGATGAACATGATGGCGGGATCTTGTGCTGAAGAAGCCGCAGTTGAAGAAAGTCTGGCGTACATCCGAGCCTTTAAAAACCAGAATATTAACGAAGCAAAAGACGCGCGCATTCGTGAGAAGCGCGAGTACGCTATCGCTGCGACCCGTCAGTACCGTGCGTATCAGCACATGGTCGATGAGTTCGGTGAGCCGGGTGAAAAGTGCCCGCGCCTTAACCACGACGAAGGTGTTTACTGGACTCTGGGCAACCTGGCTGGCCTGCAGTCAGTACTGAACGACCTGAAGGCACAGAGTGTCGTAAACGTACCGAAAGATATCGCAATGAAGGCTGTTCGTGGTCTTCAGTGCCTTGATAATGAAGAATACTGGGGTGTTCCGGCAGCTGCGTCTGCAGGCCTGAAGATCCTGATGCCTGACAGCTCTGATACAAGCGCTACAGACCCGTGGGTTGAGCTGGAAACCGCATCCCGCACAGCAACCGAAAACGGTGTTCGTCTGGCACATGCTGTAGAAATTCTTGTTGCTGATGGTGGTGGTCACACGGATCGTGTGAAGGAAGCTATCCGTCGTCACGCAGCCTCACTTAAAACTAACCCTAGCCATCGCGATTACCGCCTGCTTGATGTTGTAGCAAGTCGTCAGATCCGTGCGGTTTCTGATCGTATGTGGACTGATGCGACTGGCTCGCGTACGCCGGTCGGTGAATTCGGAACTTTCTGGGATGATGTGGACGAAAGTGCTGCTCCCGTGATGGATATTGACGACTTGTTAGATTAAGGACTGGATATGCGTAAATTATTGGCCATCGCTGCGATGACCCTGGCGCCGTTTGCAAGCGCCGTTGAACAACGTGACCTTTGCATTTATGACCCACTGGGTAACAGTGGTCCAATGTTTGGTCTGATGAAAGACTACCGCGAGTTTGCACTCGCGGAAGGTTATGAAATCAAACTTCACGCCTATACCGATGAGAAAATTGCTTCTGACGACTTTAAGGCAGAGCAGTGCGACGGTGTGGTCATGACTGGGGCAAGAGCGCGTCCGTTCAGCAAATTTGCTTCTACCATTGAGGCGATTGGTGCAGTGCCGACGGATGAAATCATGCGTCAGGTTGTTATGACTACGGCCACCCCAAAGGCTGCTAAGTTGATGCAGACTGAACGTTATGCGGTCGGCGGTGTCATTCCGGCGGGTGCGGTTTATCTGTTTGTTAACGACCGTAGCATTGATACGGTCGAAGAGATGTCGGGCAAGAAAATTGCGACACTGGATTACGATGCGCCATCAATTAAAATGGTCAATCACGTAGGTGCGGCAGTAGTTCCGTCAAATTCGGCAAACTTCTCAGGCAAATTTAACAACGGTAGCGTTGATATTGCCTACGCGCCAGCAATCGCATACAAACCACTCGAAATGTACAAAGGCTTGGGTGAAAACGGCGCAATTCTGCGCTACAACCTGGCCTACCTTGATTTTCAGCTGGTCTTTCATCGCGAACAGTTCAACGATGAATACACGCAGAAATCACGAGAATTTGTTGCGGGCCTGTTTGACCGGGCAATCAAAAGCATTAAGCAGCACACAGACGAGATCGAAGACCACTACTGGTTAGATCTGCCTGAAGCGCAGCAAAAAGAATATAACGAAATGCTGCGTCAGGTGCGTATCACACTGCGTGATGAAGGTGTTTACGATGGCAAAATGCTCCGCCTTCTCAAAAACCTGCGTTGTAAGGCGGATGGCTCTGCAGCGGAATGTGTAGAAAATCTTGAGTAAGACTAAGTAACACGTCTTGTCTCCCCAGGCACTTGCCTCCGGGGAGCGGACATTGGGGGATGAACCGAAGCCGTCCGGCTTCGGTTCTTTTATAATATAAGAGGTGTTTTTCATGGAGCAGCACGTACGTGCGGGCAACCGTACGATTTACGAATGGCTCGCTGCGCTTCCTGCATTCCTGGTATTGGTATTCGTTATTATTCTGAATACCAGTCATACGATGCATGCGCAATTACTGCAACTGGGTGAGAGTGTCTGGGAAGGATACTTTATGCTTCGGCATGATCCGGTTGAGCCGTCCTGTAACCTCAATATGGATATTGATACTGAGCTGGCAAGAATCGTCGAAGAACGAAATAACCAGCCAATGGATGAGTTCGACCTGTTCGCACCAGAGCCAGTTGATCCTGCGGTAATGCGGAAGTCACTGGAAGCCGCTCAGGCCCAGTGTGAGATTAAGTACGATCAGTACAATGCAACAAAAGACCGGATTACTCCGGCGGTTGAGATTTTTCGTTCAGTAGAGTTGGGTGTTGCCAACTTCGGTGAACTTGGCATGGCGACTCAGCGCATCATGCTCGCGATTCTCGTGTTGATCTGTGGTGGTACTGCACTTTTCCGTCGTCACCATATCGCCCTGAGACCTATGGTAACGGCGATGGACTATCGTGTTGCTGCGGGCGCTCAGTTCGTTGCTTTCGCTATCCTGTTTTATTCCGTTTACAGCTTCAAAAACATTGCATTCTCTGCCGGGATTGAAGTCAGTACCGAGCATGCCGTGCTTCACTGGCTCTGGATTTTTGGATTCGGCGCGCCGCTGGCATTGACGCTCTATCAGATGATTGTCATACCGAAGGATGCGCAACCAGGCGGTAACTTCCTGAAAGCTCAGTTGGCGATACCCCTGTATGCCACTATGTGTCTGATTTCGGGTACTTATTTTATTCTGGCGGATCACCCGGCGGGCATTGGTATTTACCTCAACCAGATGATGGAGCTTTCCCAGCTGTTCCTGAATGTTGGTTTGTACGTCTGGATCGGTATGCTGCTTAAGCGTACTGAGATGGCTCAGAAAGTATTCAATATCTTCCGCCCGCTTAAGCTGCCACCAGAAATGTTGGCTGTTGCGGTGGTTGCCCTGGCAGCGGTGCCAACTGCTTACACTGGCGGTTCTGGTATTTTTGTGATTGCTGTTGGTGGTCTGATCTATATGGAACTGCGCCGTGCAGGAGCGCGACGTCAGCTGGCCCTGGCTGCGACTGCCATGTCAGGCTCTCTGGGTGTCGTACTGCGCCCATGCCTTCTGGTTGTTATCGTTGCGGCATTGAACAACGAAGTGACGACAGACCAGTTGTTTGGCTGGGGTGTTAAGGTTTTCTTCCTGACTACCGTTCTGTTTGCTTTCTATGCACTGCTCACGCGTAAAGAGCCGGTGGCTATCCAACGTCCGGATGGCAACGTATGGCCTGAATTCAAAGAAGCGCTTAAGCCGCTGATCCCTTACGTCATTCTGATTACGGTGACTCTGGTAGTGTATGCACTTCTGTTAAATGCTTACCTCGATGAGTTCTCAGCACCTATTATTCTTCCGGTGCTGCTGTTGGTGATTCTGATTTATGAACGCCTTAACCAGGAAAAAGACGTTCTGAAGCGTGAGAATCTGAATATTGATTACGTCGGGCATCGTCTTGAAGAGAGCTACGATGATCTCAAGCAAGGTCGTGACTCTATCGAGAAGACTATCCGTGAAGCGACCACAGAGACGACAGGTCACATTGGTGCCCTGCTTATGTTGATGGGGATGTCTGTCAGCATCGGTGGTGTTATTGAGCGTGCCGAAGTAATGTCCATGGTACCGACCGAATTCAGTTCTATCTGGCTGGCAATGGCTCTTCTGGTCGCCATTCTGGTCGTTATCGGTATGGTTATGGACCCGTACGGCGCAGTTATTCTGGTGAGTGCTACAATCGCGAGTATCGCCTATGAAAGCGGAATCGATCCGGTTCACTTCTGGATGGTGACACTGGTGGCCTTCGAACTGGGTTATCTCAGTCCGCCTGTTGCTCTTAACCACCTCTTAACCAGGCAGGTGGTCGGCGAAGAAGAAGTCCGCTTGTCCAAGGAAGAAGTGGTTGGCGAGAACTTCTGGTATAGGAACGAGAAGATACTGTTGCCGTTGGCTACGATGGCGACAGCACTTATCATCGTTGCCTTTGTACCGCTTGCGATAGCGTATTGACGTAATATCGCACTATGAAAAACGGGAGCAGATGCTTCCGTTTTTTTTTGCTTTTCATACAGTCCGTATCAAGATTAAATTGCTTCTGGCTTAAGGTGTTTCGGGGCGTGGAATCAGTGTTACTGTAGAGTCGGGAACGGTCGAAATATTCCTGAAATACAGGTCGCCAATGATATCGGTACCGGTGCTACCAATACTCATATTGCGATAGGCGATTTCGTCGATGCTGGAGGGCAGAACCAGGCTGATAGTTCCATCGTCATTGACGATACTGCGCGGTCCATCAGGGTCATCATAACTTACGCCAGTGATCTCGTAGTCGCCAACGAAGTTGAGTAATGGCAATCCCGCCTGGAACAGCACCATCAGCGTTTTCAGGCCACCTTCTTCGTCCGGGCCACTGTTGTTTCCCAGCTCGATAAGGTACTGGCTGTCCTCATTGATGCCCTGAGCAGAAATGGTCTGCATATTATCATCGGCGAGACTCGCGAGCCCGGTTCGCTGCTCCAGCTCCTGAACCGTTGGTCCGGCGTAAGCAGTAGATGTGCACAATGTGATGACGCTGAGGCGAATGAGCGTTGTTAGTCCTGATGTTCTTCCACTGGTGTTCACGCGGTGACTCCCTTCTTATTGTTTTGGGGGGAGTTATCAGACCACGTCAGGTGTGACCTTGTTCAGGGGAAATCGATGCGAAGAGAGGGAAGGGCGCTTTGTGTCTGGACACTATTAAGGCTGCCCGGGATAGTGGCGCAGTCTCTCCGTCAGACTGCGCACGTGCGCTATATTGGCTGCGTTCGACAAGGGGTTAGTCAGACCCGATTAACTTGAGCGTTGAGTTTTCCAGAAGGCGCACATCGTCAAAGATAATATCCCCCATCGCGGCACCTGAGCTGTCGCGTGCCTTAAAGTCCCGGTAGGCAATTTCGCCGATACGATCCGGTAATATAAGAGTGACCGTGGCATCAGCATTGAAAATAACCCGCTCGGCTTCAGGGTCGTCATATTCAATACCAGTGATCGTGTACCCGCTGAATGCTGGGAGAAATGGAATTGCTGTTTGGAGAACCGCCATCAGAGCGATTTCTGGTGCCTGATCAGTAGGACCTGTTTGGTCGACAACCTCCATAAGGTAATCAATGTCATCCTGAAATCCCTGAGCTACCACTCCCGACATGCCTTCGTCGTAGATAGCGGTCATGCCGACGCGTTTCGCGAGCGAATCGGGATCAGTGGGGCGTTTAAACTCTGCGAAAGCCGATGTCGACATAATACTCAGGCCGACGGTTGTGACCAATGAGGCGATACGGAAGGTTTTCAGTCCATTAGATAAAGCGTCCATAGGTTCCTCGGGTATTCTTATTAGTGTCTGAGAAGCTTTTCAGCTATCAAACATCAAAGTGGCTGAGGATGACCAGTCATTGTGACTCAATTCACATTACGCGGGGGTGGCGGCTTCAATTGTCCGGACTAGAGAGGGATTATGAAAAATAGAGGCGCAAAAAGTCTAATCGGTTTAGGTCTTTTTGCGCCCGGCGGTTCGAGGTTTAGTTGCGGGTGCGCAGAGTGATGGTGGATCCCTCTGACATGCTTAAGTTCTTGATCGAAAGATCACCCATAGCTGGTCCTGTGGCCCCCCTGAAATTGACATCCTTAAAGGCAATCTCACCGATGCGTTTTGGGCCCTGCATTTCGATTGATCCATCTTCATGAAGGGTCACAGATGGGCCGTCCCCATAGTACTCAACATCGCTGATCTCGTAGTCTGTCAGCATGTTAAGACCGGGAAAGATGCTCTGCAGTGCGGTCATTGTGGCTGTTTCAGGGGCGTCAGCCCCGTCAGAGTCGCCATTAAGGACGTCTTGCAGGTAGGCGACGTTCTCACTGATACCCTGACCGGTGATCTCTGCCATATCCCCTTCAGACATAGGCGTCATGTTGCCGAAACCAGCGATGCGCTTCGCTTCGTACTGTTCAGTCTCAATGGATGTGTCGATTGAGGCATTTGCGCTGGCAACAAAAGGTTGAACAGGCCCAAGGAGCACCGCACCAACAGCTGCCACCATACGATAACGTGACTGGCCTTTCAGTGCTTTATCCAGTTGCTTCTCTGTAATCCAACCTTTCTCGACCATGATCTCACCAAGCATCAGTTTGCTGGTGCTCTGTAGATCCAGTGCTTCATCTAGCTGGCGACGGGTGATGAGTCCTTTGTGCATGAGTAGCGTGCCAAGGCGCGACTTCTGCTTTATTTCTTGTTGTTTACTCATTTTCATGGCCTTCGGGTTATTGCTTTGTGGGGTAATCCTGACCCATGGCTAAATTTTCGACAACGAACAGAATTTGACAGTTGAACCACTGTTCAGTTTAAGATGATGCATCCCATTGATTTAAAAGGGGAAAGGCAATGTAAGCCAGCATTGTTATTTGTTGTAATGCCATGTTAGACAGCTTGATTGTAGGCATTAAGCGGGGTTACGCGACTCCCCTTGATTCTTTATACTTCGGCCCCAGTTTAGTTACCTACCTTTTTACTTTTTCACGGAGACAGCGGATGAGTGATCCCCGCCATATCAAGATGTTAATCCTGGGTTCTGGCCCTGCTGGCTACACAGCAGCGGTGTATGGGGCTCGCGCTAATCTCGACCCGGTCATTATCACTGGTATGCAGATGGGCGGACAGCTCACCACGACAACCGAGGTAGACAACTGGCCGGGCGACGCTCAGGGCGTACAGGGCCCCGAGCTGATGGAACGCATGAAAGCGCACGCAGAGCGTTTCGACACTGAAGTTGTGTTTGATCAGATCAGTGAAGTAAAGCTTGATCAGCGTCCGTTCTGGTTGAAAGGCGATTCCGGCGAATACACCTGTGATTCGTTGGTCATCGCAACAGGCGCAAGTGCCAAATATCTTGGGCTTGAGAGTGAAGAAGCGTTTAAAGGGAAGGGCGTTTCAGCGTGTGCCACCTGTGACGGTTTCTTCTACCGCAAAAAGCGTGTCGCCGTGATTGGTGGTGGTAACACCGCCGTTGAAGAGGCACTTTACCTCTCGAACATTGCCTCCGAAGTCGTTGTTGTTCACCGTCGTGACAGCTTCCGTAGTGAGAAGATTCTGGCCGATAAGCTGCTTGATAAAGCGGAAAACGGCAACGTGACTATTCGCTGGAACAGCGAGCTCGATGAAGTGCTGGGTGACGACATGGGCGTTACCGGCATGCGCATCAAAAATCGCGAAACGGGCGAGACTGAAGAACTCGATCTCGAAGGCATCTTCGTAGCCATCGGTCACTCGCCAAATACCGGCATATTTGAAGGTCAGCTGGAGATGAAAGACGGCTATATCGTCGTTCAGAGTGGTCTGCATGGGAACGCCACACAAACCAGCGTAGAAGGCGTATTCGCTGCGGGTGATGTTTCTGATCATATCTACCGCCAGGCAATCACCTCAGCAGGCACGGGCTGTATGGCGGCACTGGACGCAGAGCGGTTCCTCGATAATCAGTAATCTGATCGGGTGCTTATCGGTTTGAAAATGCGCTGTTCAGGGCTCCCTGTTTAGGGCTTTTTCAAGCCAGTCTGGAAGAGGGCGGAGCGATACGTGAGTATCTTCGCCCTTTTTTTGCGATTCCAGAAACTCGATGCGTTCCTGGGTTGCCGGGTGAGACTGCCAGAGTCCCCATTGGTGGGCTGCGTCCTTATCTGTCTGCAGAATATGTTCAAATAGCTCCTCAGAGCCTCTGGAGTGACCGTAGTAGGCGTTGAGTAGCGTCACCGCTCTCTCATCCGCAGCGCGCTCCATATCGCGGCTGAATGCCATCAGGCTGATAAATCCGGTCTGCTGCGTAATCGCTCCCGCAGACGAGTTATCAAATCCTGTAACCAATGCAATCAATGTGTGGCCGATCTGTTCCAGCATAAGTACCACAGGGTGTCGCAACTCGATATGGGCGTATTCGTGTGCCAGCACCATAGCCAGCCCATTTTCACTTTTGACAGCATCAAGTAATCCTCGCGTCACATGAATGTTACCGCCAGAGGTTGCAAAGGCATTCGCGGCTTCAATGTCGGGTAACCAATGGACGTTTATTTCGGATATATCTGCGTCGTGTGGAATCAGATCACGAGTAAGTTGCTGAAGGTACTCCGCGATGCGCTGGTCCTGCTCTGAGCTGACGTCGGACGGCCCAAAAGACAGATTGGGTTCCCACTCAAAAGGAACGGCAGGGGCGATGCGAGTTGCACCCCAACCAATCAGGAATGATATGGCAACAACCGCCAGTAACAGCGCGCCGGCCATAATGACAAAATCGACGAAGGGATTGTCGTGCTGGTTATTGATCCCTTCCGGTAGTTGAGGGTTTTCCTTCGGGAAGCTCATTAATCTGCCAGGTAGCTACTTAGAGTCAGGACAGGCGATTAATGCAGTGCCGTAGGCCAGCACCTCAACCGAGCCAAGGCCCTTTGCAGCATTTTCGCCAATGCGTGAAGTTTCGTATTTCACGTTATAGATGGTCTCGGCACCCAGCTCGCGAGCTTCTTCCTGCATTCGCAGGATGGCTTCCCGGCGTGCCCGGTCGAGCAGGCTTTCATAGGCGCCAACGCGGCCGCCGAAAATATTACGCAAAGAGGCAACTACGGTTTTGAAGTAATCGACCGAGATTACGACACTACCACTGACCAGAGTCGAGTTGTGCCTCAGATATTCGGGGGGTGGAATTTTGATTGGCACCACAGCGATGCTTCTGAGAGCCTGTTCGCGCTGAAATATAGAGCGGTAATGGCGGCTTTCAGAGAGTCGCCCAAAGCCGTAACCCAGAGCCAGCAGGACCAGGAATACAATGAGTTCGATCACCGGTCTTCTACCGTTACTGCTGTGCCGTACACGAAAATTTCGGAAGCGCCGGCGGCAATGGATGAGGTTGAAAATCGCACGTTAATAACAGCATTAGCCCCCAAGGCGGCGGCTTGTTGTTTCAGGCGCTCTATGGCTTCTTCCCGGGACTCGCTCAAGAGCTCGGTGTATCCCTTCAGCTCACCACCGAAGATATTCTTAAAGCCCGCCATAATATCCCGGCCGGCATGCTTGGCTCTGACAGTGCTGCCCTGAACCATCCCTAAATGCTGGGTAATACGTTTACCTGGCACGACTTCCATATTACTGATCAGCATTGCTCTCTCCTTAGTGACCGTATTGATAATACCCGAAAAGCGGGCACAAAAAAGCCCCGCGGTGCGGGGCTCTTTCTTACGACATCAGCAATTAAGCAGTAGCTTCGTCAGACTTCTTTTTAGAGGTCTTTTTTGCTTTGTCGTGGTTTTCAGCAACAGTACCGAAGTGCTCCAGAGGGAAGTGGTCAACGTGAACCATATCCAGAACATCTTTCTCGAACGCGATCATGAATTCGCCTTCATCGGCTGTCAGGATGCCCATTTCAACGCCTTCGTTGATACGGCCTTCAATAGACAGAGTCGCTTCGTCGTACTTGCCAGCTTTGATTGCATCGCCAACTTTCTTGTAGATGCCTTCAGCTTTCTCAACACGGTCCAGCAGGCTGTCGTATACAGCAAGCGGGTTACGAAGACCGTTGCTGTAAGCAGTACCGTACTTCTCGCCACGGTAAGCACCCTGAATCAGACGCTCACGAGTGTCGGTGTGGTAAGAAACCAGGTCGACAACTTTAGCAACCAGCTTGTCGTTAGGTGCTTTAGCACGACGGCCCAGAGGCATAGTCAGAACTTTCAGCATCCACGCAGCAGGACGTGCTGGCAGGTTCTGCAGGAAGGCTTCATGCGCTTCTTCGAATTCGAAGAACAGTTTCTCGATAGAGTACTGAACCAGTGGCAGGTCTTCTTTGTTCGAACCCTGGTCAGCCCAGTGTTTCAGAACCATAGAAGCCAGGTACATCTTAGAAACCATGTCGGCCAGACGCGCAGAGATCAGTTCGCGGAACTTCAGTTCGCCACCCAGAGTAGACATCGCGATGTCGACACAGATAGCGAAAGAAGCAGCATACTTGTTCAGCTGCTTGTAGTACTGCTTGGTAGGACCAGACACAGGTACGCCAGTGAAGGCAGCGTTAGTCAGGTTCAGAACCAGCGCACGGCTCATGTTAGAGAAGATGAAACCGAAGTGACCAAACAGTGCCTTATCAAAGCCTTTCAGGTCGTTCGCTTTCGCAGTTTCCATTTCTGGCAGTACGAAAGGATGACAACGGATCGCGCCCTGACCAAAGGTGATCATAGAACGGGTCAGGATGTTTGCACCTTCAACCGTGATCGCAACAGGAACCGAAGAGTAACCAGACTCAACGTAGTTCTTAGGACCACGAATAATCGCTTTACCACCGTGAACGTCCATGGTGTCGTTAGCAACAGCACGAGCGATTTCGGTCAGGTTGTACTTCAGAATCGCTGAAGGAACAGACGGCTTGTGACCTTCGTCAATAGCGATAGCAGTGACGCGAGCAGCAGCGCCAGCGGTGTAAGTGTTACCAGCGATACGCGCGATGCGCTCCTGAACACCTTCCAGCTTAGCAATCGGCACATTGAACTGACGACGGATACGTGAGTAAGGACCAGTAGCCGCGATAGAGTATTTACCACCGCCTGCACCGGAGCTAGGCAGAGTAATACAACGACCAACAGACAGACACTCAACCAGCATGCGCCAGCCCTGACCAGCCATGTCAGCACCACCGATGATGAAGTCCAGTGGAATGAATACGTCTTTACCGAAGATCGGACCGTTCATGAACGGAGAACCGATAGGCTTGTGACGGTTACCGATTTCCATGCCTTCAAGGTGGCGTGGCAGCAGCGCTACAGTAATACCAACATCTTTCTTGTCGCCCAGAAGACCTTCTGGGTCAAACATGCGGAACGCCAGACCAACAACGGTCGCAACCGGTGCCAGAGTGATGTAACGCTTTTCAAAGTTCAGTTTCAGACCCAGAACTTCTTTGCCTTCCCAAGTGCCTTTACATACAACACCAACGTCTGGCAGAGAAGTAGCGTCGGAACCAGCACGTGGGCCAGTCAGACCGAAACATGGGATCTCACGACCGTCAGCCAGGCGTGGCAGGTAGTGATCTTTCTGATCCTGAGTACCGTACTTAAGCAGCAGCTCACCTGGGCCGAGAGAGTTAGGAACACCCACGGTAGAGAAGGTAGCACCAGAGACAGTCAGTGCCTGAAGAACAGCAGACTGAGTCTGAGCAGAGAAACCAAGACCGCCGTATTCTTTAGGAATGATCATCGAGAAGAAACGTTCTTTCTTGATGTAGTCCCAGATTTCCTTAGAGAGGTCACCGTTCTGGCTGATTTCCCACTCATCTACCATAGAGCACAGAGTTGCAACCTGGTTGTCCAGGAAGTCCTGTTCTTCTTTAGGAATAGTCGGGTTAGGGTGGTTCAGCAGCATCTGCCAGTTAGGCTTACCTGAGAACAGTTCACCATCCCACCAGACAGTACCGGCTTCCAGAGCTTCGCGCTCGGTGTCGGACATCTGTGGCAGAATCTTCTTGTAGAAGTTGAAGATCGGCTTAGTCACAGTGTTGGTACGGAAACCATCAAGGCTCAGTACGCCCAGTGCGCCAGCAACGATCAGAGAGATTACGGTAACAGCAGTTGCTGCGCCGAAAACGAAAGCAGCCACTGTGAAAGCAGCCATAACACCGGCTGCAACTTTCAGCGAGCTACGCTTGTAAGTCAGAGCGACCAGTGCGCCAACAAGGAGCAGGCTCCAGATTGTCGTAGTCATATCAGTACCTCAAAAAGGTGGCCCAAAGGCCGTTATTATTTCTGTTTTTTCATACTTCCAGCGCGCGAGGCGGTTACTCACTCGCGCGTGAGGCTGGCATTCTAACCAGTAAAATCACTGCTTCGCAAACCCCAAATGTAAATTTCTTGGGCTGAGACAGGCAGGGATTTTTTCTTTGTTTTCAATAATTTCGCTGATTCACCGGCCAGCCTGTGCTGTTTTACGTGAGGTTTGGCGTAAATGCCGATGGAGGATGGTAAAGGTGTCATGAAAGAGCTTCCCGGCGAAAGCGTAAATAACGACTAAACTGACTCTGTGTGATGCAATAAATAACCTGTCAGGCTACGTATTATGGTGTTGGAACAATTCTCGGTATGGACGCTGGTACTCATTGGCGCTGTGCTTGCACTTGGCATTTTCTTCCACTTGTTCCGGTACTCATCGAAGACAGCCGAAGTAGCGCCCGCGATTCTGACCAGTATTGGTATCTTTGGTACCTTCCTTGGGGTAGCGCTTGGTCTGTGGCATTTTGATACCGCCGATATTCAGGGCAGTGTTCCCAGGCTGATGGATGGCCTTAAAACGGCCTTCTGGACCTCTATTGCTGGTCTCTTTGCTGCACTGACGCTGAAAATACGGGCCGCTGTAGAGCAAGCGGGCAGGCGAGCGTCAACACAACATCGCGCCGCCACCGTGGATGACCTCGATCTGTCTCTGCAAGCTTTGGTGAAGCAACTTCATGATGGATCAGAGCAGAGCCTCAGAGCAGAACTTGCTGAGCAGCATAGCGCTTCTCAGCGCCGCTTCGACCAGTTAATCGACGTATTAACGACGTATCAACAAAAGATGGCTGACGCAAATGCGAAAGCGCTGGTTGATGCCATTCGCACAGTAATGAATGAGTTCAACACCAAGATCAACGAGCAATACGGTGAAAACTTCAAACAGCTGAATGAGTCTGTCGTTGCGATGCTTGAGTGGCAACAAACCTACCGGACACAGCTTGATGAGCTGATTTCAGAGCAGGAGCGATCTTCGGCACTGATGAAGGAAGCCAGTAATGCTTTTGAGTACATGGTTCGTAATGCCAACGCATTCAACGGGATATCAGAATCACTGCAGGAATTACTCACTGGGCTCGAAACTCAGCGACTGAACATTCATTCGCAATTGGGGAGCCTCGCCGACATGGTCAACAACGCTGCTGAGGGGCTGCCTAAATTGGAGGAACGCCTGTCAGTTCTGACTCAAGGTATGTCCGATGCAGTTCAGTCACAGCAGCGTTGGGCCACAGAAGAGCTGAGCCAGACACAGAAAGAGCTGACTTCGCAACTGAATAAAGTGATGGTCGAGAGCCAGGAGCAGCTTCTTAGCCAGCAACAACAAAGTCAGCAGCACATGCAGAAACTGGGCGAGCGCCTCGAGCGACAGGTCGCTCAGCTGGATACCGGCATGGAGGAAGAGCTCAATAAAGCGCTGCGTGCGTTCGGTCTTCAGTTAACGGCACTGTCTGAGAAATTTGTCTCTGATTACAGTCCGCTCACTGACAAGTTGACAGAGTTGGTGAATATGGCCCGCCAGGTTGAGGACTGACCATGCTCGACGACTCGCAAAAGCTTGATGACTCTCAGGATCACGAAGGTCACTGGGTTGCCGTTTCGGATTTAATGGCCGGTTTGATGATGGTGTTCATGCTGGTATCCGTAGTCTTTATGATTAACGTGGAAACTGAGCGCGATAAAATCCGTGATGTTGCCATTCTGTATGACCAGCTGCGCACCCAACTTTATAAAGATCTTCAGACCGAGTTTGCTGATGATATGTCGAGGTGGGGCGCAGAACTCGATGAAGACCTCGCCTTCCGTTTTAATAATACTGATGTTCTGTTCGATAAGGGTGAGGCTGAGCTAAAACCGGAATTTCAGGCCATTCTCGACGACTTTTTTCCCCGTTATGTACGCATCATTACTCAGGAACAATATCGCGACGACATTCTTGAAGTGCGCATAGAAGGGCATACTTCCAGCGGCTGGTTTGGCGCCCGTTCAGACGATGAAGCCTACATTCTCAATATGAACCTGTCACAAGAGCGGACCCGTTCTACGCTTGCCTACGTGTTAGGCCTGAAACCGGTTGCTGATGATAAAAGCTGGTTGAAGGCACACCTGACCGCCAACGGGTTGTCATCAGCGAAAGTGGTGAGAGATGACGCCGGAAGCGAGTTGGGCTCGGCATCCCGGCGGGTAGAGTTTCGCGTTCGCACTGATGCCGAAGGCCGCATTGCCACCATACTCGATAGGGTTCAGCCATGAAGCTATATAACTTTCTGGACGAACCCGAGTTTAATGCCCTTAAGCACCGTATGGGGGCAGATGGGTACGGACACTTTGTCGAATTCGACCCAGAGCATCAGCTGACCTTTGGCGAGCGCGATCAACTGGCCAAGGGCTCACTGAACGCGTTACCGGGGCAGTTACGTATACTGCCGGATCGTACGCTGGCACTGAAAAATTCGAGGGTTTGGGTGGAAGGAGAAGGGCAGATACATCTCGCTGCCTGTCATGAGCTGCATCGACTTCGGGATGCTGAAAGCATCAAAGCCAGTACCCGTGACCCGGAGAAAACGCTCAGTATCTGCCCGGATTGCCTGGCGGAACTTAAATACCTGGGATTGGACGGCCGTAAGAGCCGTCGGCTGTCTGAACAGCTTGACGAGCTCTTCTCGATGGAGCGATTCCGCCAGGATTACCCCTTTTACCCAGTCTGAAGCGCGCGGGATTCAGGCCTTATGGATTCAGGGTGCGCTCCGCTTTGAACTGCAGTGGTTCAGGTTTCCAGAGACCAATGTCAGGCGCGACGTCGGCGCTACCGTCGATCCCCACCTTTACTGCCTCACCACCAGAGAGCATCCGGAAGAGGCTGATTCCCAGATTGGTCAGGCTGACTTCCAGTGGGATATCGATTTTCTGTGACTGACCTTGCTCGAGCTTAACGCTGTTCAATGTGCCTTTCCCCAGTGATTTTCCTTCAGCCTGAAGGTTATAAGCCAGAGACTTCAGATCCAGCCCGAACGCATTCGGGTTCTCGACATCGAGACTCAGCATCAGCTTGGCACCGCTCCAGCTGACATCCGAAAGACTGATATCGCTGAAGCTGATCTGTGGCAATTGAGGGATGGGTAAGGTGCCCTTGAAGTCTACCGGGATGCTGATATTGCCCATGACCGGAATATCCATAAGCACATTGCCATCAACTGTGTAATCGACCGCGTTTTTACCGCTCAGTCCATCAATCGCGTTGGCTAGGTCAGTAAATTTAAGCGTAACAGGAAGCTGAACCGACTCCGTGCCATTGGCGGGTACGGTTACCGTAGCGTCTGGTTGATTAACTGAGGCAAGAGGAGATCCAGCGACCCCCAGATCAAGATCAAAGCCCGCTGCATCCAGGGCAAATCCGTTCGGGTTGCTGACAGCAACGTCCACTAACAGCGTCGCTTGTTCCAGTGACAGGCTGCCGAGAGAAACGCCTGCAACTTCAGCGGTGGGTTTTTTAACATCGACGATCCCTTTTAAGGTTGCGCAGGATGCAAGAAAAGTAGCGAACAGCGCAGTTGTCGTCAGTCGAAGAAACAATCTTGAATTCATCAGAGTGGCCCGGGAATCAGAGTAAAAAGTCAGTCGCTACTCTACCGCCAGATGAACGATGGTTCCAGTAGGCCTGACTTGGTTCTTTTCGGGCCGAACCGAATTTACTCCTTGGCCGCCCTTCGTAATACACGTAGGTTGAAGCTACAAAACTAAAATTTAAAAAAAATAAGAATAATAAAGGTGATGCTATGTCTGGGTTTCGCTCATGGGTCGCAGTGAGTTTTCTGCTGTCGTCCGTCAATGCAATTGCAATGTCGTCTCCTCCTGCTCTTGAACTCGCCGAGCCTTATCAAGGCAGTGTGGCGAGTCTGGCGCAGCGATGTATCGGCATCCAGTCTCCAGGGACTGGTCATTGGCTGCGCTTTGAAGAGAATCCGGGATGGGCAGACGGATTCCCGTCCTACTCGTTTTCTGGAGATTCATCTGCCAGCGCCAGTCGCTTCTATCTGAAACCCAGCCAGCACCAGCACTTCTTATTGCGCGATGCTTCCAGCAGCTATCTTGGTGCGAGCACGACGGCGATAGTGAGAGCGACGGAGACAGCGAATAACCGCGCAGAATGGAAATTGGAGCGTGATGGTGATGGTTATACACTTCACAACGCACAAACTGGTTTTCAGTTAGCTCATCGCATTCGAAATGGCGAACTCTACTTCACCAGCACCCTCGACGTATTCTCTCTCAATAAAGAAACAGCCCTGAACTTTGTTGAGTTGGACGGGTGCAGCCAGTTCCCTGAAGTCACAGTGAATGCTCACGGAGATCGTGATGCGTTAAAAGGCGACGTCGATTTACCTGTTCGTGGCTATATTGACGCCCACACACATATTTCGTCGTATGAGTTTATGGGCGGTAAATTTATGGCCGGTGAGCCTTTCCACCGGTTTGGCGTTGAAGAAGCACTTAAGGATTCGTCGCACCTTCACGGAAAAGACGGCTCGCTCGATCTGATTGGTAACCTTTATACATTCAACGATATCAACAACCGCTATGACACCCGTGGGTGGCCCGATTTTCTATGGTGGCCAAATCACCAGCAGATGAGCCACTCGGGTTATTACTATAAATGGATGGAGCGTGCTTACCTTTCAGGGTTGCGCATCATGGTCACCAATCTGGTAGAAAATGAAGTGCTTTGCTGGGCTCAGAGCAGAATAAACCCTGCCTCCTGGATCAACCCGAACAGCTGCAATGTGATGGACTCGATTCGTCTGCAAGCACAACGACTGCGTGAGCTTGAAGAGTACGTCGACGCTCAGGCGGGAGGCCCAGGTAAGGGGTTCTTCCACATTGTGACCACTCCTCAGGAAGCGCGTGAGACTATTGCCGCCGGGCGTATGGCCGTCGTGCTCGGCATTGAGGCTTCAGAAACATTTAATTGCGGGCTCAACGATTACTGCACGCGCGAGACGATAGAATCGCAACTGCAGGAGGTCTATGACCTGGGCGTGCGCTCTCTTTATCCGACGCATAAATTCGATAACCAGCTTGCAGGTTCAGTCGTAGAAAGTGGTTTTATTAATATTGGCCATTTGTTGTCTTCCGGACGCTTCTTTGAGACAGAAGAATGTGCCCCGCATACCCACGGTAAGCCAATGACATCCGGGTTCCCTTTGATTGGTGATATTCCGGTGATACGGGAAATTCTCGATGTCGTACACCTGAATCCCGACTATGACGAATCGCGTCCGCATTGCAATCAACACGGTCTGAGCCCATTAGGAAGCTATCTGGTTAATCGCATGATTGATCTGAAGATGATGGTCGAGCTGGATCATATGAGTGACGCGACAGCCACCGCGGTCATGGATATAGCAGAGGCCCGAGGGTACAGCGGTGTACTGTCGACTCACAGTTGGATGCTTAACGCACCTGGTGGAGCGGTGCATCGTAATACCCAGCGCTTAATAGAAGCGGGTGGATTTGTGGCACCTTATAACAGTGATGCCACAGACATGGTCCGTCGGGTGGATCGTTATCTGGATATTCTTGCCGACACCCAATACCTGAACGGTGTGGGTATCGGTACGGACATGAGCGGCCTCGGAGGTCAGCCGGGTCCACGAGCTGATGTGGCAACGAATCCGTTAAATTATCCATTTATTTCAGAGTTTGGTATCGAATTTAACCGGCAGACCTCAGGTAACCGAACGTTCGATTTTAATCAGGACGGCATGGCCCACTACGGAATGCTGGCGGACTTCATTGAAGACTTACGCCAGCAGGCACCGGCCCGAACGTACGAAGCCGTCATGACATCTGCAGAAGCCTATCTGCAAACCTGGGAGCGATCGACAGCTTCTGGTGTTACTGAGCACTATGAACCTGCCGGCCTGGAAGACATTGATTAACTGCGTAATCTGGTAAGAACATCTTCTAAGGATGAATCCAGGGGAATACCGCTGCTGTTCAAAACACCAGCGAGCCCCTGGTACCAGCCGATTAACATCAGTAGCTCGATCATGAGCGCATGGTTGTAGTGTTTTTTCAGACCAGGCATGGTCTGTTCGTCGACGAGGTTATTACCGACCATGCCGTCGCATGCACGCAAAATCAGTGACTGGCGTTCACTCCAGCCATGGGCGTCTGCGCCTTCAGGGATACGGCGAATCTCGTCTTTTGTCAGGCCTGCACGTAGGCCAATATCGACATGTTGGCCCCACTCATAGCGTGAGCGACACAACCAGGCGATGCGCAGAATAGCCAATTCAGTATCGCGTCGATCCAGTTTCCCGAATGGCATCAGCTTGGAGGCGAAGAACAGCATGCCGCGCAGCAGTCGCATGTTGTGCATCATTAATAACCACAGATTGGCTGCATTGAGTTTTCCGAAGCGCTCGATTCCCCAGAGAAGAACGCGTTTAAAGAAACTCATGTCACCCTCCGCAACAGAAGGAACACGACGCTCCGGAGGTAGTTGCCAACCATCGTCTGGAATTAATTCATCATATTTCATCGCTCTCTGCACATTTCTTATAAAGGGAAATTTTTACCCAGCCAGTCGATCTGAATGGAAACTACTTTCTCAAACCATTCACCGCGATAAATATCAAAATGTCCGGTATCCAACTCAACGAGCGAGCCATTCTTCAACGATTTTGCGTATTTTAACGTGGGTTTGACTGGCGCCACGGTATCTCTCAGGCAAGCAATAAGAAGCGTTGGTGCAGTTACTTGCGAAGCTGAACGCCCAGGGAAATAGCGGGTAATTTCAAAGCCAAAGCGAGCAGCAACATAGCCAGGAATATCTGAACCTTCTGGCTTAATGCCGTTGTATCCCTCCATAACATCGTGCGCGGTCATCAGTGCAGCGTCGCCGGGTGATCCGGCAAGATCGACCATCACGGGTGCATTTCTGAAGGGCATAGACAGAAGGTCAGCGGTTGCCGCCAGTGATACCTTCATCAGGCTCAGAGGGTGGAGCGCCATTGAAGAAGCAATACCGTTAGTAAAAGGGCACTGAGACATAACACCAGCAACCCCAGAAACATTGGCTGCTGTCTTAAGTACGTGACCACCACTGAATGAGCTGCCCCAGATAATTATCCGGCTGCCATCCACGCGTTGATCATTTGCGGCGAACTTCACTGCAGCTGCCCAGTCTTCCAGCTGCTTTGTTACGCTTAAAAGCTGGCGCGGTTCTCCGCTGCTATCACCGAAGTGACGATAGTCAAACACAAGGCAGGCATAACCGGCGTCGCAGTAACGTTCGGCAAATGCATCCAGGCGCATAGAACGAACAGCGCCGAGACCATGTGCCATAACAACAACGGGAGCTGGATGATCTGAGTCCGGAAGATATAACCATGCGGCGCAGTGATCATCACCAGATTGATAAGACACATCAAGACGGTTCATGCAGGCACTCCTGTCGGTAGCGAAAAGTGGGTGATTAATAATCTGTTGTTTGCTATTTTTAGGGTTTTTGGAACAAATGTTCCGGTTCATACTAACATTACTGGAACGGTTGTTCCAAGGTGCTGGAGAATGAATGACTGAATTGACCCCTAAACAGCAGGCCAGGGCGGATGGCCTGCTGGATGCCGCCGAAGCTTTGTTTGCTTCATACGGTTTCCATGCTGTCAGCGTGCGGGACATTACCGGGTTGGCCAAAGTGCGTTTGGCAGCGGTCAATGATCTGTTCGGCGGCAAAGAAAAGCTTTTTTATGAGGTCATCAAGCGCCGGGCTGAGGTCGTTAATGCGCTGCGTGAAGAGCGTCTGGCCGCGATTGATGATGCCAAGCCCCGAGAAAAACAGGCTGCAGAGATCATTTCAGCTTTCTTTGACCCTTTGCTGGAAGTCAGCGAGCGCGGTGAGGGTTGGCGTAATTACCTCAGATTGGTCAATCAGATGATTGGTTCACGATCGCCAGTACTGTTGAGCGTCGTTGAATTCTACAACCCGATCACGCAGAAGTTTTTGATGGCTTTGCATACTCTGTATCCAGGTATCCCGTTTTCAGACTTACTGCGGCATTGGCAGTTTATTCTGGCAACTTACCTTAGTGTGTTTGCTGATAACTTCAGAGTGAACAGCATGACACGGGGGGAGGTTCAGAGTTCAGCGTTTTCTGAAACCTATGATGCGGCCAGAGTATTTGTTCTGGGCGGGCTTAAAGCGTTTCTGGAGCAGGCGCAACAGCGCACTTGATGCTTCCTGCTTACGGGTTCAGATCAATATAGTGAGACTTAGGTTTGCAGCTTAAAACCAGCCAATGTAATCTTGCCGAAGCTGCCCGCAGAGGCGGCATTCACCACAACTCCTGGGTAGTTAATAACCTGTGAGAGGCTCAAGAATGAGACCATTAACTGCATCAGTCAGTGCCTTGTTAGGAATGACAATGGCAATGGCAGCAACCGCCGCTGAACCATTTAACTACGATTATCTGGGTCTTACCTATGATTACCAACGGATTGGCGTCGACGGCTTCAGCGAAGAGCTGGAAGGTCACCGTGTCACAGCGATTTATTCAGAAGAGCTGAAGCAAGGTCTTATCTATCAGGCGTTCGGTACCAGCGAGTTTACCGATGATGAATTGATGACCTCGGGTAACTCGTACTTTTATGAGCGTGATTCGATCGATATTGGTGTCAGCCTTGGTGCTCACCTGCCGATCACAGCGAAAGCAGATGCGGTTGGAACGGCAAAAGTGGGTTATGCGTTTTATGACACCTACAGCCGCCTGAAACTCGAAGATGAAATTGAAACCACAGTCATTGATGAAAAGGGCTCAGAGCCTTTTGCAGATCTGTCGGTTGGCGTACGTTGGTTTATCGACGATTACAACAGTCTCGATATTCAGCCTCTGTTGGGAGTTATCCTGACCGAAGATACTAACGATGCATATTTCCGCGGGCGGGTGAGTGCACGCCTGGTAGGCACGATAGAGGCCTATCTTGATATGACGACCTATCTGGATTCTGATTATCGTGCCTTTGGTACAGGCATCTTCCTGTATTACTGAAACAGAATAACCCTATGGGAGTGCGAGCGGAATTGCGCTCCCTGAAGCAAACAAAGTAAACAACAAGGACGTTACATGAAACCTTTCTTCGTGCTTCTCTTATCCTCAGCCCTGTTCGCGTGTGGCGGTGGCTCTCCAACAACAGCGTTGATCAGCGGCGATGATGATGAAACTGATGCCGGTTTGTTCCGCGAATGGACAGAAACCGGTAGTGGCTTTCTTCTCGACCTGACTGGCGGAGCTTTAAATACCAACCTCGCGTACTACCTTGAGGAGGAAGATGGTTCTCGCTGTGACTGTCGTCTGACTTTTCTCGGTGATGAAATATCAGGCTCTTACGTGCTTAGCCAATGTAGCTACAGGGTAGGAAGTTCGGATGCTGATCCGGGGTGTAATGCTTATGATCACACCGGAACCTACGAGCGGGACAATAATCGTCTTTCTATTTGTGATGACACTCAGGAATGTTCGACATATCGCTGAGTGACATCCTGTGCAGGCGATACTCAGAAGTAAACGCGAATACCGTAAATGTAGGCCGGAGCAGAATTTTCAATATCTTTCTGATAAGAGAAACGACCAGAAATAATATCTGAAATATTCAGCTCGGCTGACAGGTCAACGATGATTGAATCCTCTTCCTCACCTGTTGCATAAGATACGGTCCCGGATAACTCCAGCGGTGAATATTCAGATAAGCGGTATCGGGTTTCAAGATTAAACGCCGAGCTGTCTGTGTAGGTCACTGAGGATTCTTCGAAAAAGAAATTCACATCAGTACGTTGGTATTTGGTCTCAACGTCAGATTTGGTTTCACTGTACGATAAGCCCGGAACGATGTGCAGGGTTGGGGAGATCTGAAAATAACGATCGATCGCGATGCGCAAAGTACGCTGGTCGATATCTGCACTGTATCTGGAGTCGTCGGTCTCATAACGGTCTTTCAGCTCGACAAAGCCGGCAGAAACACTGGCGACGACCTGATAACCCAGGTCTTTCTGCAATTCAAAGATGGTTGCTGTCGTGTTATTTGGTTCACCTGACGATGGAGAATCCAGCTTACTCTTCGCAAAACTAGCCTGAACGAAATCGTAGTTAATTGCCGAATCGGCGAATGACAGAGTTGGAAGGGCAACGGCCGCAGCCAGAACAGCAGACTTGAACGAGGGCATAGTATTTTCCGTAATCGCAGCGCATCAGCGCCCGTTTCTGATAATTATTATTAAGCCCGATAGTACAGAAACTGCCCGGATTATCAACAGAGTTCTATGCCTGTAAAACGAAAGAAGCCCGCATCGGGCGCCGCTGTGAGCGGCGCTGATACGGGCCAGAAGACCAACAAGGTTACTATTTCAGATCAAAGCGATCCGCATTCATTACCTTCACAAAGGCCTTCACGAAGTCGTTAACGAACTTCTCTTTGCTGTCATCCTGCGCATACACCTCAGCGTATGAACGCAGGATCGAGTTAGAGCCAAACACCAGGTCGACACGCGTCGCTGTCCACTTGGTTTCACCGCTCTTGCGATCAACGATGTTGTAGTGGCTTTTGCTCGCTGGTTTCCACTGGTACGCCATATCCGTCACATTCACGAAGAAGTCGTTGCTCAATGCGCCAACGTTATCGGTAAATACGCCGTGCTGGCTGTCACCAAAATTGGTACCCAGTACGCGCATGCCGCCGATCAGAACCGTCATCTCCGGCGCAGTCAGCCCCATGAGCTGTGCGCGGTCGAGCAGCATCTCTTCAGGCGAAACCACATACTCTTTCTTGGCATAGTTACGGAAACCATCAGCAAGGGGTTCAAGCACATCGAACGATTCAGCATCCGTCTGTTCATCCGTTGCGTCACCGCGACCCGGTGCGAATGGTACAGTCACATCGACGCCAGCGTCTTTCGCTGCTTTCTCAACACCCGCGGTACCACCGAGTACAATCATATCGGCGATGCTGACAGGCTTGCTGAAGCCAGCACGGATACCTTCAAGAACAGCGAGCACCTTCTGCAGACGCTCAGGCTCGTTCCCCTCCCAGTCTTTCTGCGGCGCTAAGCGGATACGCGCGCCGTTGGCACCGCCACGGAAGTCAGAACCACGGAACGTACGAGCGCTGTCCCACGCGGTTGCCACCAGTTCGGCAACAGTCAGGTCAGAATCCAGAATCTGTGCCTTCAGGTCTGCAACTTCATCATCCGTCAGGGTGTAATCCACCTCAGGAATCGGGTCCTGCCAGATCAGATCTTCAGCCGGTACGTCTGCGCCGATATAACGACTCTTCGGACCCATATCGCGGTGCGTCAGCTTAAACCAGGCTCGGGCAAAGACATCTGAGAAATACTCAGGGTCTTTGTGGAAGCGCTCGCAAATCTTGCGGTATTCCGGATCGACCTTCATCGCCATGTCCGCATCAGTCATCATCGGCATGGTACGGATGCTCGGGTCTTCAACGTCCACCGGCATATCTTCTTCTTTGATATCGATCGGTTTCCACTGCCATGCACCTGCTGGGCTCTTGGTCAGCTCCCATTCGTGATTCAGCAGCATGTCGAAGTAGCCCATGTCCCACTGAGTCGGGTTGGTTGTCCAGGCGCCTTCAGGGCCACCGGTCAGGGTGTCACGGCCAATGCCACGGCCTTTCTTGTTGTTCCAGCCCAGGCCTTGCTCATCCACATCCGCGGCTTCAGGCTCAGGGCCAAGGTCGTCAGGGTTGGCGTTGCCGTGGCATTTACCCACGGTATGGCCGCCAGCGGTCAGGGCGACGGTTTCCTCGTCGTTCATCGCCATACGCTTGAAAGTATCGCGTACATCAGCTGCCGACTTGAGTGGATCAGGCTTGCCGTCGCGGCCTTCCGGGTTCACATAGATCAGACCCATCATTACTGCTGCGAGTGGATTTTCCATTTCGTGGTCATCGGAATAACGACTGTTGTCGTTATCACTCGGCGCCAGCCACTCCTTCTCTGAGCCCCAGTAAGTGTCTTTTTCTGGATGCCAGATATCCTCACGGCCACCGGCAAAACCAAAGGTTTTCAGACCAAAAGATTCATATGCCATGTTACCAGCCAGAATCATCAGGTCAGCCCAGGACAGCTTATTGCCGTACTTCTTCTTAATTGGCCAAAGCAGGCGACGAGCTTTATCGAGGTTTGCGTTATCTGGCCAGCTGTTCAGCGGCGCAAAGCGTTGATTGCCAGTGTTTGCACCACCGCGACCGTCTGCCAAGCGGTATGAACCGGCTGCGTGCCAGGCCATACGAATCATCAGGCCACCATAGTGCCCCCAGTCAGCAGGCCACCACTCCTGGCTGTCAGTAAGAAGGGCTTTAACGTCGTTTTTCAGAGCTTCAAGATCAATTTTTTTGAATTCTTCGGCGTAATTGAAATCTTCGCCGAGTGGATTCGTCTTGGTATCGTGCTGATGCAGGATGTCGAGGTTCAGATTATTCGGCCACCAGTCTGTGTTCGAATTTCCGTGTTGGGTGACACTGCCGTGCATAACCGGGCATTTGCCCGCAGAGTTGTTGTCCATCGTCGCACCTCATCAATTGCTATCGTTATTAGCGTTGCTTGTGATTACTAAGATACAGAGTAGCGCGATAGGTTGATATTAAAATTATATTAAATGTATCAGTGTGATAGTAATAATTGATTACTCGCCGTTCTCAGCCCTCGACACCGCGGCTGATCGGTTACGTTGTAATAGCAGCATAATGACAGAGGCAACAATGACAGGAACAAACGACACCCAGAGTACGGTGTCCCAACCCCAGTAACTGAGAATGCCACCAGAAGCAAAAGAGCCCATGGCCATCAGCGAGAAAACGACAAAATCATTCAGCGACTGCACCCGGTTTTTCTCTTCTGGCCGATGACACTGCAAAATCAGGGCAGACGCACCCAGAAAGCCGAAATTCCAACCTACGCCCAACATAATCAACATCGACCAGAAGTGAAATACGTCCACACCATGGAGAGAAACTCCGGCTGCAATGGCAGTAAGCGCCAACCCGATTGCTGAAATACGGATGGCTCCAAAACGCGCAATCAGGTGCCCAGTAAAAAAGCTGGGCCCGTACATGGCGATCACATGCCACTGAATCCCGAGGTTCGCGTCAGCCTGAGAGTGCCCATGAAAATGCATCGCAAGTGGAGCCGCTGTCATCAGAAAGTTCATCACCAGGTAAGAGACAGCACCACACACAACGGCAGGTAGAAAAAGCGGTTGTCGAACAATGTCACCCAGTGAACGCCCGCCGGCAACTTCTTCAACGCTCAGCCGAGGTAACTTAACGCCCGACAGCACCACACCAGCGAGCGCAGCAGCCAGCGCCTGAATCAGGAACGACGCCGCAAAGGGTGGGGTGTCTAATCCGGGCAGAGAAAGGTTCATTGTGTGTGTAATCAGTTGTGGTCCAACGACACCGGCGGCGATTCCACCCGCCATCACCATAGACAGTGCTCTGGGTTGCCTTTCGGGTGCTACACCATCGGCCGCTGCAAAGCGAAAAGACAGAACTACTGCAGCATAGGCGCCGCCAAAAACAGTCGACAGGCAGAGGAGAGTGAATGAGCCGTAGATCATGGCGGCCATCGCCGACAACCCTGACAGTATGCCCATGGCTGTTCCTGCCTGGAAAGCAGCAAGGCGCCCGAACCGCTGCGCAATCAGGCCTGAGGGGAGAGTGCAAATAGCCAGCCCCACCACAAACAGAGAAATCGGAAGTGTCGCCAGAGCCGGGGCTGGCGACAGCTGATGACCAATGACCGCGCTGGTGGCAAAAATCACAACCGAGTTTGCACCAGCCAGCGCCTGAGCAATGGTCAGGCGCCAGATATTATTGGTTTGTTGAGCTTCGCTGAGTTGCATGAATGAGTGCCTTAAAGTCCTTGAACCTGACGTTCCAGAACGCGGAGCTTATCGTATCTTTAGTATTCCCGGCGAGGAGTGAGAGGTGAAACAGTGATATTCAGTAATGGCCTCCCCACAGGAGGCCGAACATTACTTTTAACTGATTGAAAATTAATGATATTTTATTTTTCTTCAAATTAGTTACCCCGGAAGTTACCCCGAAACATCCGTTGCTAGATGGTCGACATGACACTACCGGACATTAGTAGAAGTTACTAAAAAGTAGTAAGAATGAGTAATTCTATCTTGACTTGACGGGTATGTCGGGACTAGAGTTGCCTGTAACACGGCCCCGATCGGTAACCTCTGCGGAGGAAGCTGCTGAGGGGTTTTTTAATGCCTGTCGTTTATGTTCCCCATCCCCAGTTCTGCCAATCGTCTATTGCACCCATCGCATCCAGTGACAGGGCAGTTTCGCTTCCGTTCAACGGAAACTCTTCCAGTAAGCTTGATAGACGCTCCCACCAGCTAGATGTTGGGTTTATCGTTTGTAGCAAGTGCTGGATTATACAGAATAGTAGGAATGGTCTCGCAACCAGACGTCCGTTATCCCACGCATGACGGAATATAGGCACTTCTGACTTCCCGGGCTTTTGCGGTTGATCAATGATGTTTCGATTCCAGAGGCGGCTGTGGTGTGCACATACGTTACGAAGGTAGTTCAGGCTACGAAGCCATGAGGCAAAGACGCCACCATTCTGAATCCCATATCGACTCGATATCATATCCTGGTGTTCATCTTTTAGGCCGGCAAACAAGCGTGACATGCAGCCGAAGTCCCAGACCTCGCAGGCAATCCAAATAGCAATCGGCAGGCCGTATTTCTCTTTATTGTGTTTAATGAACTCTTCTTTGGATCTATCGAGTAACTTTGCATGGTTAGTAAGCCAGGTGTGATAGTCGCTCAGGCCGCCCCTTGCATTCAGATTTTGTGTGAACTCGTCGGACAGTAGCTCCGGTTTGAGGTAAGCGAACGCATCAAGTTCACCAAGCGTGTGAGATATATCGACCCGAAGAGCAACTTCTATTCTCTCTAACGCGTCGAGTACCAGTAACCGCAGTTTCTTATCAAACACATACAGTTCGACGGCATCCTGAAAGCGTAGGCCGTGCTTAAAGGATTCAAGAGGGAATGTTTGAACTTTCTTATCTTTCTTCGATGGTTTGCCCGGCAGCTCCGGAATTGAGCAAGCCGGACCTGAGCGCTCTCTGAATGGGTACCAGTAACCGCTCAACCGATAGTACCCTATACGCCGCAAAGCCTGCTCTGCACGTTGTACGTCAGTGACTGCTAATCCGTGTGCTTGCAGCTTGTCTAATTGCTCTTCAATGCTGAGCCAAGGTTTGTTGTAGGTCATCGTTTGTCCATCAATCTAACCGGTTACCAGATCATGGTACTACAGAGAACAACTTTTTCAGCAGAGCCTTATTGTCTTGCGAGCTTTCCTTACTTTCTGTTTTTGCGTCTTTTTCTTGCGGCGTCTTTCCGGGTCGCCAGAGCTTATTTCAGGAGGCTCTTTGAACCCTTCACCAGCTTTAGATAAACGAGCACGAATAATACGAGCCGAGGCATTTGTATCTTCTTGAGACATACCACGCTTGGCTTTCTCTTTGGTGATGTTCGTAGTTTTTGCCATCCTCTGGTGCCGCTATTTAGAAATACATTGCAAACAGCCAACATCGTATGCAAAACGAGCCCGAAAAGTTGACATAAAAATTGGCACAAAGGCCAGAAAAACGCATGTTGACACACTGTTGGCACAGTGCAAAAAGTGATCATCTTTTCCGCTAAGTTATTGATTTGTAGTGTAAAAAGATGGCCTCCCCACAGGGACTCGAACCCCAATCGTCCGCTTAGGAGGCGGAAGCTCTATCCTGTTGAGCTATAGGGAGGAAGGCTGAGGATTCTAACGGTTGGTGTCGTGATTGTCAGCCCCGGTTGGGGCTGCGCACTCAGATGTTGTCTAATTCGTTTTTCTGTTGTTCTTTCAGGCGACGTTCTTCCCACTGAAACTCCGTGATCAGTCGGTCAATGAAGCGCTGGCCTTGAGGTGAGATCGTAGTGAAGGAGAAGCCACATTGTGTATTGCCGTTGTTACTCAGCTGGATGTGGCGGGCTTCCAGGCTGCAATCCATCGAGTTGTCGCGGTTAAAGCGAACCCGGGCCATAGGGATGTCCTTGTGGTTGTGCAGCATTTCAGTGATGTCGCCTTTGAACTTGGCCTTAAAACCACTCGACGACAGATCTACCAGGCGCCCTGTTAGCCCATCGCTGTCTTCATCATTATCTTCGAAGCGCAGTGTTACTAATATCTGGTGTGCAGGTGGCACCATGACACGGTAGGCGGTGCGGCGTTGCAGATAAAGAACTTCTTCAGGAAACTCGGCCCGATACTGTTCCTGGTCAGGTTGATAGCGCAGGCGACCCGTCATTCGGAATTCAATGCGCACCCCTTGGGTGTCGCACTCTACTGAAAATCGCTTCCCGCTCCTGATCAGGTCGTTGCCCTGCATTGGGATAACCCGATCCATAAAGAAGCTGCGGGACTTGAAGCTGGTTTCCGTAATTGCCGATTTGTATTCGGTGTCGTCGCCATCAATACGCAGGGTGACAGGAGTTTCCAGAAGCACAACCTTGCGCAGAGCGCCGTATACGTCTTCTGGGGTGTTCAGCAGAAATTCCTGGTTGATACTTGCCTCTGGCATGTCTGACGGTCCACTACGCTTCGATACTATTAAGTCCCGGATTCGCTCCGGCAGTTTTTCCATGTTCATTGTATAAGTGTGGATCATTCTGTCGGGCATGCAAGATACGAAGCTTCTGTTCGGCGCGGAATCGCAACGCCAGAACCATTTCGCTCAGGCGCTCTGAGATTTGCCGGTTGGCTTCGTACTGAGCGGCAAGCTGCTGCCACAATGGGTGAATTTCGGAGTTATTCTGGACAGCCTCGTGTTGCAGGCACTCTGCACTCAGAGGTAGTTGGTGGTCTTTCATCCACTGTAAGCGGGTACTCGCCTGCTGTTTCAGGAGGGTTACCTGTTTCTCTTTGGCAGGGTTCAGAGTGTCCAGTTCAGACGTACGGTGGTGGCTCACGGCCTCCAGTTCCTGCTCCAGCAGGGTGAAGAGCTGTCGGCTGGCGTCGAGCTCGGATGACATCAGCCGGGCAAGGGGAGAGGTATCTAAAAGCATACCTGAGGACCTCAGAAGTTGAATCGGTCCTCAAAATCAAGCATTTTCCCTGCCAGTCTGTCGTAATCGATTTTGTATTCACCGTTATCAATGGCGCTACGGATGCGCTCAACAGTTGCGTCGTCGACGTCCTTCATCTCTTTAATCTCAGCTTCTATCTGCTGAATGCTTTTACTGCTCGCGCTAAGCTTGACCTGATCGGTCAGCGGCGCGGATTCCCTGGCTTTGCCTTCAGCATTCGTTTCTGGGGCCTTAACGGGTTCAGTACGACTACGATTCGTGTCGACACTGTTGCCGTTAGTGAATTTATTGATGTTCATCATCATTTCTCCGAGCTTCATTCAGATGTACCTCTTCATTGTAGTTAACGGCAGCAGATTTCATTACTTTAGGAAAAAGTGTCAGTTTTTTTGAAAACTCACTGGACCTGTACTAAGCCATCGCCGATGACTTCCGCAAACAGGGTGGTTCCCGACTGCGTATTCCTGACCCGTATCTGTTCACCCAGGTGACCACGAGCCAGGGCTTCCCCCTTAATCTCGACCTGAATTCCCGGCCTGACCAGCCTGATTTTGAGCAGTTGCCCGCGTTGAACAAGGTCGGGTAAGTCGACCATGTCAGGTGTGACAGGTGTTCCTTGTCGCAGAGTTCGTTTGCTCAGCATTCCGCTGACGGCGTCAATATTACTGAAATACCCTTTGTGCAGATCAGAGGTGTCAAGGCGACTGATTCTGAGTTGACCTGCATTGATAACAGTATCCCGGCGTATATCGGTATCAGCGGTGACGACATCTGCGAACACCTTCAGTTCAACCGCGAACGATTGGCGCCAGAAGGGCGCTGCACAGCTGACCTCAACACCGTTGCGCCCAGGTTGCAGGTGGCGGATAACATTCACCTCTAGCGAAGCGCTGCAGTCAGGCAACTCATATCCCGGTGATACAGAAGGATACTCAAACTCCGATACACCGGCGTCTCCCCCCAGTGCAATCCAGCGATTTTTCAGTTCAGCGGTGACATCATCCAGAGAGCTTCCGGCCTGAGCAACGGTCGACAACGACCAGATGAAAAAACCAAATAAAACGCCTGCGCTTCTCCGGTTCTCTACTATGCTCAATGAAGCTAACGAAAATGATGTCATGATTCCGGCACTTTTATTACTCATACCTCAGGTTGAGCAAAGGTCGTGCCGGAATTGATCTGAAAGAGAGGCACACATGGCTGGTGTTCTTGAGTCCGTAAACCAACGTACCAAGCTGGTCGGTGAAAACCGTCTGGAGCTGCTGCTTTTCCGCGTCCGCGGTAAACAGTTGTACGGCATTAACGTATTCAAAGTAAAAGAGATCATACAGTGTCCGCGACTGACGTCCCTGCCTGGCAGCAATCGTGTTGTCCGTGGGGTTGTTCACATCCGCTCAGGAACCACACCGATTCTCGATATGAGCCTGGCAACGGGTGGTCCTCCGCTGGAGGAAGTGAATGGTGCGTTCGTGATTATTACTGAGTACAACGGCGCGACTCAGGGCTTCCTGGTGGCTTCGGTCGATAAAATCATCAACATGAACTGGGAACATATTCATCCACCACCCAAGGGTACAGGCCGTGAACACTACCTTACTGCTGTCACCGAAGTTGAGAATCACATCGTCGAGATCATCGACGTAGAGAAGATTCTTGCTGAAGTATCGCCGGTGAAAGAGGACATCAGTGAAGGCATCGTCAGTGACGACGTCCGTACTGAGGCCGGTAAAAAGAAAGTTCTGATCGTGGATGATTCCAAGATTGCGCGTAAGCAGATTACCCGTTGTCTGGAGAACATTGGCGTTGAGGTGGTTGCGCTAGAAGACGGCAAACAAGCCTGGGAGCACCTGAAAGGAATCGTGGAAGAGGGTGATCGACCGCAGGACCGTTACATGATGTTGGTATCCGATATTGAGATGCCAGAGATGGATGGCTACACGCTGACCACTCACATTCGAAGTAACGATGCGATGCAGGGATTTTATGTAGTACTGCACTCATCACTGAGTGGTGTATTTAACCAGGCAATGGTTGAAAAAGTGGGTGCTAATGACTTTATTGCAAAGTTTGACCCCGACGTACTGGCCGACAATATTGTGAGCCGAATTAACCACGGTTGAAAGTGATGACGCATAACAAGAAGGAAGTCGTGTTGACTGGTTCGGAGTACAACCAGTTTCGCGATTACCTTGAAGGGCTTTCCGGCATACTGCTGGGGGATGGAAAAGAATACCTGGTCGCAAGCCGTTTGCGAAAGCTCATGGCCGACCGGGAATTACCTAACCTGACAGAACTGATGTACTGCATGGAGCGTGACCGTCAGTTCAAAAATAACGTCATTGATGCCATGACGACCAACGAAACACTCTGGCTGCGTGACAGCCACCCGTTTGAAATTCTCCGCAACCGCGTGTTCCCTGCGCTCGCTGAACAATCATCGCCCATACGTATCTGGTCTTCGGCCTGTTCAACAGGGCAGGAACCTTACTCCATCAAACTGACTGAACTGGAATTCCGGCGAACGAGCTCGAAACGCCTGCCTGCTGTGTCAGTGTTGGCTACCGATTTATCAGAAAGTGCTTTGAGCGCCGCCAAAGAAGGGACGTACCCCTGGATGGCGATACGGCGTGGCATGCCTGAAGAACAGCTGGCAAAGTACTTTGAAAAAACCGGGGAAGATGCCTGGCACGTCGGCAAAGAACTGCGCCAGGGGGTAGAGTTCAGAAACTTTAACCTGAACGACAGCTACTCGCGTCTCGGCACCTTCGATATTATCTTCTGCCGCAATGTACTGATTTATTTCAGCGCCGAACGCAAGCGCGACATCCTATTGAAAATGCACGGTGCCCTGAAGCCGGGTGGCTATCTGATCCTCGGTGCTTCAGAAGCCTTGAGCGGGATGCCGGATCATTATGAAATGGTCAGCTGCAACCCCGGCATTCTCTACCGGAAAAAGTAGTCGATTTTGCCCTTGCCGCCGGTAGGTAAGGGCTTGCCGTTCCCCTCTCTGAAACTCTCCTTTAAATGCCCTCTGTTTTTATAACCTATTGAAAAATAAGTAAAAAATAAATTGGCCCAGCTCTTGCTGTATCTCTGCAGATGAACACAAATGGCAAACAGGCAGGTACAGAATGGGCGCAATCAACTTTACCAACGCACTCGGAATCCACGACAACGCAATGCAGCTTCGTGCGCAACGCGCTGAAGTACTGGCAAACAACCTTGCCAACGCTGACACCCCTGGATTCAAGGCCCGTGATTTTGATTTTAAAGCCATTCTCGAAGCAGAAACTCACAGCAATACCTCATTCGGTATGTCAGCGACGCATTCTGCTCACCTGAGCGGTACCAGCGGCTTTGCCGATGACGAACTGAAATATCGTAACCCTCTGCAGCCTTCCATCGACGGCAACACGGTCGACGCCCAGACCGAACAAGCTCTGTTTGCCCGCAACAGCATGGACTACAACGCCAGCTTCGAATTTCTGAGCGGTAAGTTCAAAGGCATGCGTAACGCGATCCGGGGAGAATAATCATGTCACTGACCAGCGTACTTAACATTGCCGGAAGCGGTATGACTGCCCAGTCAGTCCGACTGAACACCACCGCCAGTAACATTGCCAACGCCGACAGCGCCTCCAGCTCTGTGGACGAAACCTACCGCGCACGTAAGCCCTGGTTCTCGGTGCTCGAAAGCGAAGTGAACTCCAAAAGCCGTGATGTGAATGGCTTTATGGATACCGATGCAGCGATGGGCGCCGGTGTGAAAATCGACGGCATCGTCGAGAAAGACTCACCGCTGCAAGCCCGCTTTCAGCCTGATCATCCAATGGCGAACGACGATGGCTACGTGTACTACCCGAACGTCAACATCGTTGAAGAAATGACCGACATGATGTCCTCGTCACGCAGTTATCAGATGAACGTCGAAGTTCTTAAAACCGCGAAGCAGATGCTGCAGCGCACACTCACACTCGGCCAGTAAGGGGGCGATAAATGGCGATTAACGAAGTAAACAACAACGCCGCCGTACTGGATCAGTACCGTACGCCGACGCAGACCGAAGCCAAAGAGAACGAGCTGGGACGTAACGCCTTTCTTGAACTCATGGTGGCTCAGCTGAATAACCAGAACCCACTGGAGCCGACAGACAACCAGGCGTTTGTGGCTCAGCTGGCCCAGTTCTCATCGGTGGAAGGTATCGACAACCTGAACGACACGGCAGAGAGCATGGCCGCTCAGTTCACCTCGAATGCCGCGTTGCAGGCCTCAAGTCTGGTCGGTCAGAGCGTGATTGTTGATGGCAACACTACAGGCTTACTGACGAACGGTGGTGTGGTCAGTGGCTTTACCGAGGTGCCCGCGGCAACAGGCGACATGATGCTGACCATCGAAAACAAGAATGGTCAGACTCTGGAGCAGATTTCTCTGGGTTCTCACGATGCTGGTGCCATGTCAGTGCGCTGGGATGGCTACAACCTGATGGTGGATGGTGACATCGTCAACCTCGACCGCAGCAAGATGAATCTCGACCAGTACTTCCGCGATGAAAACGGCGAGATCGTACTGGACGACAACGGAGACCCGATTGAAAACGTCTACCCACCGGGTCAGTACGTTTTCAAACTCAGCGGCACCATTGCTGGTGAGAGTGAACAACTGGATATGCAGATGAGTTCACGCGTCGACAGCGTCACCATGAGTGCCGGTGGCGAAGTGACCCTGAACTTAACCGGTGGCGAACGCGCCAACCTTGATCAGATTAAACAGATTCTTGACGCCTGATCCGGCGAGAGGAGTACAAATATGGCTTTTAATATTGGTTTAAGTGGTATCCGTGCAGCCTCTACGGATCTGGAAGTCACCGGTAACAACGTGGCAAATGCCAGTACCGTAGGCTTTAAAGAATCCCGCGCGGAATTTGCCGATGTCTACACCAGCACTTTACTTGGTACAGGCCTCAAGCCGGTCGGTAGTGGTGTGCTGGTAGATAACGTTCGCCAGGAGTTTTCTCAGGGTAATATCAGTGGTACTGAAAACGCTCTTGACCTCGCGATTGATGGTAATGGCTTCTTCGTATTGGATGACCGTGGCAGTGTGTCTTACACCCGTTCGGGGATTTTCTCTCTGGATAAAGACGGCTTCGTTGTCGCTAACAACGGCTCTCGTTTGCAGGGGTATGAAGCCAACGAAAACGGTGTGGTCAGCGGTGTGCTGGGCGACATCAATATTCAGATTGCTAACCAGCCGCCACGCCTGACGACTCTTGCCACCGCCATCGTAAACCTGGATGCCGGTGAGCAGGTTCTGCAGGAGCAGGGTCTGCAAATAACCACCAACGGTTTGTCTGTTGGTGCGGCAGACGCGGGCATTCTTGAATCCACCAAAACCGTACTGGATTCAGCGGGTCAGCCAACGGATGCAGGCATTCCTGCACAGGTATTGTTCCCGAATACAGTCGCGGCAGTCGCGGCGGCGGGCTACGGTAATGAGTCGATGGACTTTGATATCGGTGACGGTAATGGCAGTCAGACCATAACCCTGGCCGGTGTTGCCGCAGGTGCCACCGTTCAGGAAGTGCTTAACGATATACAGTCAGCGCTGGATGCCACCTTTGGCTCACAGCAGCTGCGCGCGGTAGAAGATCCATCCACCGGCAACCTCATCATTGAACGTGCGGGTTACAACGCGACTAACGGCACGTCATTCTCGATCACTACCACGCCTGGTTGGGATGGTGTCTTTGGTGTTGCGGGTGCGGTATCTGCCGGGGTGGCTGGTCAGCAATTGTTTGTGGGCGCCAGCCCGGTAACCGCTGATTTCCGCTCGATTCCTGGTACGCAAACCACTACGCGGACAACAGCAACACCGCCTCTTAATATCGTCTCCAGTGATCCGGGCCAGTTTGCCGTACTGACAGCGAACAACACCTACAGCGCACTGGATCTCGAAGATAAAGTCGCGCCAGCCGTCGACAACGTACTTGCGTTCCGTATCGCCACCGAATCCGGTGCTCTGTACCCAATCAACCTGAGTGAAGCGGCCTGGGTCGGCGCTGCACCAGCCAGCTACGCGAACGTAACCACGACAGAAATCGTCGCCGAAATTAACGCGCAGATTACCGCCACCGCGGGTGCCGGTAACGAAGAAGTACTGGCAGTGGACAACGGTGGTCGTATCGAGTTTCAGGTGCAGGCGCCGGGGGCTCGTGGTGACTTCGTTCAGATCGCCGATGACTCCGGCTCGGTAAATTACGACCTGATAAACCTAGGCTTCCTCAGCAATAACCGCCTTGATTCGGGTGTTGAGCCTGTATTGGCAAACAATGAATTCAATCTTGAAGTCACCAGTACCAGCGGCAACGCAGGTGGCCCGTTCACCATTACGATACCGCCTGCTAACTACGCCAACCTCGAAGCACTGGCCGTAGCGATTCAGCAACAAATCGATATTTACATCGGTGCAGGCGGCCTTGCCGGTAAAGTGAACGTCGATGCCGTTGGTGGCCAACTGGTATTTACCAATACACAGGTGGGTGCGGGTGAAGGCGTGTCCTTAACTCCAACCGTTGCAGAGTCCCAGGCTCTGGGTGAGCTGGGCTTTGACAGCATGTTCATTGTTACCGGCCAGGATGAAGTGGATCGCACCAACAGCTTCCGTATCAACCTGACTGTACCAGCGCCAGACAACGATAACCGCAGCGGTTCGGTTGTGGTGTCGCTGGATGAAGAGTACCGCTCGGTTCAACAACTGGCGGCAAGCATTAACCGCCAGTTGAACAGTCAGGATGCCGATAACTACATTGGCGTTCAGGCAGCCGCTGTTGAGGTCGAGCCGAAAACCGTACCACCTCAGTACAAGCTTCAGCTGTCGGCGGTAGAAGCGGGCGAAGCCTCAATCATCTCCATCACCAATATCACAGCGGGCGGCCAGGACGTGTCTGAGTCTGACCTGTACGGTATTCTTCAGGTGAACCCTGATGACGGCACACTGCTGACCACCGGTATCGAAGGTGTCACCAACGAATACCCAGAGCAGCGCGTGACTTTAATTGATCCGGACGGTGAAGAAACAGAAATCGTAATTCCGGAGCATGCCGAAGCGAACGAAATTGTTTCTCTGTTTAATCAGCAGCCCGGTGTTACAGCGTCGGCAGAAACCGTCATGACAATTCCACTGTCGGGCTACAACACGCCCGGCAACGACATGTCGCTGACCCTCAACGGTCAGGCTCTTGAATCAACCAGCCTTGAAGAACTGGCTGATGAGATCAATGCCTACAGGGCAACGACACTGCCGGGTTTCCGCGCTCAGTTGAACGATACCGGTGATCTCGTTATTACCAATGAGATTGGTCGGGATATCAAAGTGTCGATCGATAGCCCAGTCGTGACTGACTCACTTGTCGTGCAGGGCGCTGAGGGCACGGGGCCGGTTGTGCTCGGCGGTACATCCGCCGCTGATGTCGCGGCAGCCGTAGGTGGTACTGTTAATTTCATCCTCAATGAAAACTACGTGATGCGTGATCCGCAGCCTGTCGTTTCCGGGATCTTTGGCGCGCTGACCGATGACGAATACTCTGACTTCACGCTGAACTCATTTGATCCGGATAACCAGGAAACGTACAACCACGCGACCTCAACCACCATATACGACAGTCTGGGTAACTCCCATGTGATGACTCAGTACTTTGTGAAAGAGCCACTGGACCCAACACGTCCGAACGAGCAGAACGTCTGGGCTATGTACGTACTGGTGGATGGTAACGATGTGGGCGACCCTGACCCATCGCTGCCATTCCCGGAAAACCTCGACCCGACCCGTGCACGGTTTGAGCTCTTCTTTAACCAGGACGGAACACTGGACGAAGTGGCGACCGGTGATATATTCATCACCAACTGGGATCCAGTCGATGAGAATGGCGATGCAACAGGTGCACTGACATCAACAAACGTACTGGAAGGTGGCCTGCCACTGAGTGATCCACCAACCAACTCAAACTTCCAGATCAGCCTGAGTGGTTCGACCCAGTTTGGGAGCGAGTTCTCGGTGAACGAAGTGAACCAGAACGGCTATGCAACAGGTCGACTGACCGGTCTCGAAGTGGATGAAGAAGGTATCATCTTCGCCCGATTCACCAACGGTCAGGCACAGACATTGGGTCAGGTGGCCATGGCCAACTTCCGTAACCCGGAAGGCCTGACACCGGTAGGCGACACGGGCTGGGCTGAGTCTTTTGAATCGGGTATCCCGACCATTGGCTCACCGCGAACGGCATCGTTTGGCCAGATACGGTCATCTGCATTAGAAGACTCTAACGTCGATTTATCGGAAGAACTGGTGGGGCTGATCATCGCCCAGCGTAACTTCCAGGCGAGTGCGAAAACCATTGAAACCACCGATCAGATAACGCAGACGATTCTGAATATCTGATGAGGGTTAGTCATGTGGGAAATGAGATGGACCCGTC
>NZ_DFQB01000053.1:0-20602 GCF_002377545.1 Thalassolituus sp. UBA3500
TAGACTACGTGGACGGTCATCGTAAGAGAGAAAGCGCTTGTTGCTTGCTCTAATTTTTCCCGGTTAATCAAATAGGGTTGTTAGGCTGTCAAAAACAAAGATTTCATGGCTATTTAAGTGAAAAAGGCTAGATTTCAGGTGAGGCAAATTCTCAGAGTGTTCTGATTGGGAGTTACGGTAGGTAGGAGCCTTCTAAGAGAGGCGTAACTTACATGCAGCGATGCCAGCGGCTCGCCTTCGTTCTCGTTGGCCGTCCCAGAATTTGGTGATTTTTGATTTCACCTCGTGGGCTGCGCCGACAATGCCTTTAAATTCTGACTCGAAGTTTTGAGTGATGTAGAGCCAGTGTTCGGCGTCGATTCCTAAGCGATCCATGATGGCAGGTTCTGCCTCTGAGATTGATCCTCGCTTGTTTTCGCGGATCTGCCGACCTGTCCAGTCAACAAGATCTAAGTAGTCTGTTAGCCTCATCTGAATGCCTTCGGGCATGTCCTTGCGTGGGTTACCCGAGAAGGGCTGTAAGCCATAGGCTTGCTGTTGCGGGTGATTCGGTGAGTGAGCTTCTTTGGCTTTTTCAGCGCGTTTTTTTACGGACGTATGAGCTGATTCTTCCGGGGTTTTGGTCATGGCGGCTCGTAGTGGGTTTAAATCAACATACGCCATGCAGGCAGCAAGGGCTTTTTCATCGAGAAGAGCTTGAGACTTGAATCTACCTTCCCAGAAATGGCCGGTACATTGGTCTTCTTCATTTGCTAAACGAGCGACGGTCTCGTTCAGGCGTCGCATAGACCAGCTGATACTCATCAGGCGTTCTCGCCACTCATCAATACGCTCATCGAGCATGGCTTGCTGTGATTCAGACAGCTCCTCACCGCGTTCGAATTTCTGAGAAAGTAAGACCCCTTGATAGAGCTGATGCCAGCGTTGAACTACCTCCAGATCCGTTAGTCCGCGTGCACGTTGCTGACTGACATGCAGTACAACATGAAAGTGGTTGGACATAACGGCATAAGCGGCAATATCTATACAGAAGACCTGAGCCTGATCGAGAATCAACTTCTCAATCCATCCCCGGCGATGCTCAAACGAACGACCTTCAGAGTCTGTGCCACACAAGAAGGCACGGCGCACACAGCGAGAAACGCAGTGATAGTAGGGGGTGGCTTCGAGGGATACGAGCTGCTTCCTTGGCTTTGGCATACATCCTCCTGATGTTGGCTGACAGAATTACCTTACACGAGTTGACCTGAAAGGAAAATCAGGCATTCTTCTTAGGATGACTGTCCTTTGGAATTACTTTAGGATGACTGTCCTTTGAAATTTTTGAAATTTCTCCTTTGAAATTTCCTGTGAAGTAGTGCAACCGTATTTCTTTGAATGAGTGTCTTGGAAGTCGGTAAGATCACCAGGGGTCTGATACGCTGCGTATGGATCATCTTCATCCATCTGGTCGTAGGTTTTTTGTTCCGGTGATTAGGTTAATAATCTAATTTTCTTTCTCGTATTGTATATATGGGGCTGTAGCCATACGATGTTGGCTGTTTGTATGGGTAATATGGTATAGGGAATTCTTTATGAAGTTTGATATGTCAATTGACGACAATTATGCCTCATTCATAGACAAAGAGTCGGGGGAGGCCGTCTTTGTTGAATCTTTTGATAATGTGGATTTCGAGGTACGCATTGGCACAGTAACTGATTCCCAAGAAGCGGGGATCATACGAGCGAAAACATCAGACGAACTCAATACGAAACTGGAAGAAGTCTTTAGAAAATTTAAAGGGAAGTAACATGAGTATTTCGTTGGATGAAATATCGACATTGGAAAGTGTTCTTAATGAACAATTTTCCCAGGATCGGTTGAGCTTTAAAATGTCGGTTCACTTTGTGAAAGATCGAATGAACCACCCAAGAAATAACCCAAGTATCACGTTAACTGAGTTGAAAGGAATTTTTAATCGCCTTACTACAGTTTATATCAGCAAACTTCTTCTGCTGAAACATCTCGATACTTTTAACGTTCGCTGCACTAAAACAGATATCAATATACCGTGTGCTGTGGAAATGAGTATTGATCGAACAGGTAGTGATCATCGCCAGATTATTGCCATTACGGTCATGAGAAAGAAGGGTTTTGTATCGAAAGACCCTATTGAGTTTAAAGTTTAAACGATTGAAATGACTGACCTTTTTGCCTGAAGAGGAAAAAGTTCATTCTTGTTCGCTTTACTAGTGGGTCAGAAGTGCGCTGAAGTATTGAGCCCGACTATTGGCGATGCTTTTCCAATTCAGGGAATTATTGCAGTGCAGGTGAGTAAATCGGAACCCATTATCGCTCCGAGTTACTATTTGGTGTCGGGCACAACAGTCGAGAGCCAGATTGCTCAGGCCAGGAAAACCTACGGCATTTGAAAGTATATCCAAACAACCTTTAGTCCTCGTTGGTCAGGCCCATATCTATGAAAGAACACAACAAACACGACCCACTTCACGGAGTGACTCTCGAATCTATACTCAACCAGCTGGTTGGTCACTACGGTTGGGAAGGTCTGGCTAGCCGGATAAACATCAATTGCTTCAAGTCAGACCCTTCGGTTAAATCGTCGCTGAAGTTTCTACGGCGTACGCCTTGGGCGCGAACCAAAGTAGAGGAGCTTTTTGTCGGCACTTTCCATTCAGCCAGTAAGCCAACCCCCTGGGGTAAATAAGTTCGCTGATTAGGAAAAGGAGTTTTCTTTTGGACCTTTTGAGAATATTTCTCTCAATATGTGTTTTTTGTATAAGCGCGTATCTCGCGGTTGATTTGTTCGTGTATGGCTTCAGTCTGCCGGTACTGCTTTTCTGTATCGGGGGTTTTGTCCTGGTGCACTTTCTACTTCCTAAGAAGTCGTCGGTTGATGATGGCTTTTATGAAATTGTCGACCTCGTGCTTGATTTACCTTACAGGACAATAGCGACCATCCTTCGTAACATAGGAAGGTTGTTCCGCGATGGAGATGGTGGGGTTGATCTGGATATCTGATGGTATCTTCTGGGGTTGTTATGGCAGAGACAAAAAGCCCGCTTTTTAAGCGGGCTTTTCGTTTTAATCACCACATCAGATCATCGGGGATCTGATACGCTGCGTACGGATCATCTTCATCCATCTGACCGTCGGTCTGTTCGGCGATCACGATAAAGTGGCCGTCGTCACGTTCACGGATTTTTTCAGCGACTTGCAGTGGAATCACTGCGTAGCTGTTGCGATGCGCGATGATCGCCAGTTGGCCTTTCGACAGGCGGTCCCAGACAGCTTGATCAACGTAGAGGCTTTTTACTTTCTTGCCATCAACAAACTGATACTTGATGTCACCTTGTGTGGCGGTGATCAGGTTGTTGTCGACGAGTTGCTGTACCTGGGCCTTGATGGCTTTCTTTTGAGCTTCTGCGTCGCGCTGTCGATTCAGTTCTTTGTCACGAGCGGCTTTTTCTTTACGCGCCTGTTCTGCTTTTTCTCGTGATTCGTCGGCGTTGTTTTCCTGGCCGGTGCGCTTCAGGTGTTCCTGGCGCTTTTTCTCTTTGTCGTTCTTTTTCTGCTTTTTGTTGTCGGTTAATCCGAGTCCCAGCAGTTGATCCTGAAGTGATTTACCCATGAGGTATGTCTCCCGATCAGTGTTTCGGCGGCCAGATACCTTCGGGCATCAGGGCGCTCAGTTCGGTAATGGTGGCGTCGCGTTCAGCGTCGTTGCTGCCTGTCACGGTGACGTGGCCTAGTTTGCGCGCAGGGCGTGCTTCTTTGCCGTAGGAGTGGCGGTGAGCATTGTCGATACCATCGGCTTTTTCAGCCGGGGTTTCTTCACTGATGACGTTGAGCATGGCCACTGAGGCAAATTTAGGCTCGGTCGCGCCGAGGCTTTTGCCTGTAATGGCCAGCATGTGGTTACGGAACTGAGAGGCTTCGGTGCCTTCAATCGACCAGTGGCCAGAGTTGTGTACGCGCGGTGCCACTTCGTTGCCAACAAGGCCGTCTTCGGTGTCGAACAGCTCAAGAGTAATAGTACCCACGTAGTCGAGGCTTTCTGCCAGCTGGCGGATGTAACGCTCTGCTTGTTCAGCTTTCTCTTGTGAGAGTGCCGGTGCCGGGTAGAGGCTGTAACGCAGGATGCCTTCGTGGTGTACGTTTTCGGTCATTGGGAAAACAACGATATTGCCGTCGCGGTCGCGGCTGGCAATAACCGAGGTTTCACGGTCGAAAGGTACAAAGGCTTCGGCGATGAGTTCGCGATTGCCGATGGAGTTCCAGGCCGGTGCTGCATCGTCGGGTGTGCGCAGTACGAATTGACCCTTGCCGTCGTAACCTTCGGTCGTGGTTTTCATGACGATCGGCAGGCCGAGTTCTTGTACTGCGGTATGCACGTCTTCGAGTGAATTCACGGCACGGAAGTCTGCAGTGGCGATGCCCGCGTTACGCAGTGCATTCTTTTCCAGCAGACGGTTCTGAAAGGTTTTCAGGGCATTCAGGCCGGGGTAGAGCTTGTCGGCGTGTGGCTCAAGTAAGGTCACGATATGCGCCGGGATGTTCTCGGTTTCGTACGAGAGAATGTCGACCGAGGCAATAAACTCTGCCAGTGCGTCGTCGCTGTGAGCGCGCAGGTCGTACAGTGAAACTTCAATATCCGTAAGATCGGAGATGCTGGCTTCACACATCTGGCCAAGCTGGCCGTTACCTAAAATACCTACTTTCATCGGGATGTCCGTGCTGCGGTTATTCAATAATTCGTGGATCTGGCTGTGACAATACGGTGTTTTTCTGAGTTTCGCGGAACCCGTCAACACGCTTCATCAGCTCAGCGTCTGAGGTGGCCAGAATCTGTGCGGCCAGCAGGCCTGCGTTTTTCGCGCCTGCGTCTCCGATGGCCAGTGTACCAACGGCGACGCCGCCTGGCATCTGGGCGATGGAGAGCAGTGAGTCAATGCCGTTCAGTGCGCGCGATTTAACCGGTACACCCAGTACAGGCAATGAGGTCTGCGATGCGGCCATACCCGGCAGGTGTGCTGCGCCGCCTGCGCCCGCAATGATGACCTTGAGGCCACGCTCGTGTGCGGTTTTTGCGTAGTCAAACAGCAGGTCGGGAGTACGGTGCGCCGAGACGACTTTGACTTCGTAGTCTACGCCCAGCAGGTCCAGCATATCAGCTGCGTGCTTCATGGTGGGCCAGTCACTCTTGGAGCCCATGATAATTCCGACAGGTACTGTCATGTCTTGTGTCCTCATGTTTGCGGCGTCACTTCGCGCAAGCGTGCAAAGAAAGCGGCGAATTCTATCACAAGGGGGCGGGGATGGGGGAAAGGTTCAGGCGCTAATAAGGGGATGCCAGTGCAGAATGACTGCACTGGCAATGACGATAATCGTCAGGTGATCAGAGGCTGAGTTCACCTTCGTCGATTTTCGCTTCGGTATCGCTGGTGAGTTCTTTGTACTCGCCGTCTTTGCCGACGATGACATAGATTGGCTCATCATCCACTTTGTCGAGGTGGTAGGCTTCTTTCTTCAGTTCAACCTTGCGGTATTTGAAGGTGCCCGTCACTTCCTGCTGTTCGCGAACGCGGATGAATACCGGGATCATATACGCTGGCATTTTGTCGCGTACGTGTGCCGACAGCTCAGACCAGTCGAATTCTTCCAATGGTACCGATGGCGTAATGGTTGCCATGCCTGCGCGGCCGTCGGTGTGTGGAATCTGAACACCATAGACCACTGCGTGTTCTACGCTGGCGAGTTCCATCAAGATGGACTCAACCTCTGTGGTGGCGACGTTTTCGCCTTTCCAGCGGAAGGTATCCCCCAGGCGGTCAGCGAAGGAGACGTGTTTGTAACCCTGGTTGTTGACCAGATCACCGGTGTTGAACCAGCAGTCGTCTTTCTTGAAGACGTTACGCAGCAGTTTGCTGTTGGTCGCGTCTTCGTCGGTGTAGCCCTCAAACGGCTGCTTATCGTTTACCTCGGTGATCAGCAGACCGCTGTCTCCGGGTTGCACGGGAATCATAAAGCCTTTGTCGTCACGCAGCGGCGCGTCTTCTTCGATATCGTACTTCACGATGTTGTACGAAAGAGGGCAGAAGCCTGCCGTTTTATCGAGGTTAAAGGCGTTGGTGAATACCAGATTGCACTCGGATGCGCCGTAGAATTCATTGATGTGATCAATGTTGAAACGGTTCTTAAACTGCATCCAGATGTCCGGGCGCAGGCCGTTACCGACACAGACACGGATCTTGTGCTGGCTGTCTGAGTCTTTTTCTGGCGCATTCAGCAGGTAGCGGCACAGCTCGCCGATGTAGCAGAAGCCCGTCGCGTTGTGGTGACGGATGTCGTCCCAGAAGCGTGACACGGAGAACTTACGTGCAATCGCCATGCATGCGCCTGAGCCCAGTACTGCGGCCATGGATACGGTCAGTGCGTTGTTGTGATACAGCGGCAAAGACACATACAGGATGTCTTTGCTGCTCATGTTCATGGAAGCCAGACCCATGCCTGCAAGAGATTTGAACCAGCGGTAGTGGCTCATGACCGAGGCTTTTGGCAGCCCTGTGGTGCCAGATGTGAAAATGTAATAGCACGGCTGGTGCATTTTCACTTTCTTGGTGGAATCCGGGTTTTTATCCGACTGGCCTTCGATGGCGGTCAGGATATTGGTGTAATGCTCCGGGCAGGCAGTTTCGCCGGTGTCGCGTAAATAGTGAAGAGACTTCAGAGACGCTTCGTCGAGGTCGCCTTCGACCGTGTTGACGTTCTCCAGCATCTCTTCGCCCACGATGATCATTTTCGGTTTGACCAGTGTCAGGCTATGAAGCAGGACTTCACCGCGCTGGCTGGTGTTGATCATGGAGGCAATGGCACCGAGTTTGACGATGGCCAGTACGGAAATCAGAGTCTCAGGACGGTTCTCAAGAACGACCGCAACGACATCACCGCTGCCTATGCCCTGAGAAGTCAGGTAGTGCGCAATCTGGTTTGCCTTGCGGTTCACCTGATCGTAGGTGTAGGTCACATCTTCGTAGCGGATAGCGATGTGCTCAGGGCGCTGGCGTGCGTGTTTCTCCAGCAGAAGTCCGATTGATTTCTCTTTCTCAGGTTTGCTGGTTGCCAGTTCGTACACACCTTTCAGTTTGATCGGAATGCTTGTGGCCTGGCTTGCCAATTGTGTCAGAATATTCGGCAGTGAAACCAGTTTTTCGTTGTATTGAGTCATACGGGTAAGAGTCTCGCTCGAAAGTCCGGAGTGCGACGTTACCGGAAAATTATCGTTATTAATACAGCAACGGGGCGCCAGGCCCCGTGCTTAGTTTGTCGTACAGATTACTTCAGTTCGGCGGATGACTTGCCGAGCAGTCGACGAGCAACAATCAGCTGCTGGATCTGCTGTGTGCCTTCGAAGATATCAAGAATCTTCGAGTCACGTGACCACTTCTCAAGCAGTTCGTCTTCGCCGTAACCCAGCATGCCAAGCATCTCGACACAGCCTAGGGTAATTTCATTAGCAGTGCGGCCCGCCTTAGCTTTCGACATGGATGCTTCTTTAGAGTTAGGCATGCCGTTATCGGCCATCCATGCAGCTTTGAGTGTCAGCAGACGTGCTGCTTCCCATTCTGCCTCATAGCGATACAACTTGGCTTCCAGCTGTGAAGCCAGTTTGTACGGCGTACGGTAATCGGTTTTTACTTTGAGCTGCTTCAGCAGTTCGCGGGTACGGTCGATAGACGCCTTAGCCACACCAATCGCCATGGCAGCCACGACCGGGCGGGTGTTATCAAAGGTCTGCATGACACCGGCAAAACCTTTCTCGACGTTCACCTCTGGGTCGCCCAGCAGGTTGCTCGCTGGAATACGGCAGTCGGTAAAGGTAATGGCTGCGGTATCAGACGCTTTGATACCCAGTTTCTTTTCAAGACGGACAACGTCCATACCTGGCGTGCCTTTCTCGACGATGAACGACTTGATAGCCGCACGACCAAGAGAGCGGTCAACGCTTGCCCAGACCACAACGCAGTCAGCACGTTCGCCTGAGGTAACGTAGATTTTTTCACCGTTGATGATGTACTCGTCGCCATCACGAATCGCCGTGGTACGAACAGCTGCCGAGTCAGAACCAAAGCCTGGCTCGGTAATCGCCATGGCTGCCCACTTGCCACCGAAACGAGCAAACTGCTCGTCATCAGCCACCGCTGCAATCGCAGCGTTACCCAGGCCCTGACGTGGCAGGGTCAGCGACAGGCCAACATCGCCCCAGCACAGCTCAGCAAGAGACAGTACCGTCGACATGTTAGTGCCGTTCTGGATGCCTTCTTTCTTCGGACCGTTGTCCTGCTTCAGTTTGCCAGCACCGGCGCCTTCGCCTGTCGTGCCGTCGTTCATGCCGTCCATGATGGAGGCCAGCATGTCAAGTTCGATTGGGTAAGCGTGCTCAGAACGGTCGTATTTACGGGATACCGGACGGAAAACACTTGCCGCTACCTGGTGTGCCTGGTTAACAAGGGCACGGAATTTTTTCGGATTCTCTAAATTAATCATCTGTGCTTCTCCTTACAGGTGCATGCCGCCGTTGATGCAGGCCAGAACCCGCAGATCACGATACCAGCGCTCGGCTGGGTGTTCTTTGGTGAAACCATGGCCACCCAGCAGCTGAACTGCGTTGGTGCCGATTTCCATGGCTTTTTCAGAACACAGGATGTGTGCAAGGTAGGCTTCGCGGTGGAATGGCTTGCCAGCTTCAGCAAGCGCCGCTGCGCGCCAGACCATGAGGCGCATAGATTCAAGTTCGATACCGATATTCGCAACCATAAAGGCAACGGCCTGACGGTGAGAAATCGGTTCGCCGAAGGCTTCACGCTCGTTAACGTAAGGAATCAGGTAATCAAGCGCTGCCTGACAGGCACCAATGGCCAACGCACACCAGTGCAGTTGGCCGAGGTCCATAAAGGCTTCAAAATTAAAGCTGTCGTCGCCAAGCAGGGCATCCGGGCCAAGCAGTACTTTATCGAGTGTCAGTGTGCCAGTCGCGGTGGCACGCAGGCCCATGGCCGGAGCGGCTTGCCATTGAACACCCGGCGCATCTCCCGGAACAATGAACAGGCGATTGCGACGCTTGTAGCGTGCAGCCACCAGGTACAGAGAGGCTTCGCCACCAAACGGCACCAGGCTTTTAACTCCTGAGATTTTAAAGCCAGATTTAGTTTTCTTGGCTTTTGCAGACAGTTTTGCCGGATCAAACAGAGGTGCAGGTTCCTGTACCGCAATCGCGGCTTTGACAGGCGTCTCTGCCAGGTAGTCAGGCAGATACTTTTCTTTTTGCTTCTGGTTGCCCCATTTAACGATAGCGTTTGCCACAGCAACAGGGGCCAGTGTTGCGTAGGCCAGCGAGAAGTCGCCCCAGGCGAGTTCTTCAGCAATGATAGCGTTGGTGGTCGGGCTGTAGCTCTGAGCCGCGCCGCCCATGCTTTCAGGTACCGAGAAGTAGTTCAGACCGAGGTCCATGATGTCCTGGAGATAGGTCTCTGGCAGTTTCATGTCTTCGTTGGCGTCGTGTGCCAGACCGCGGACAACTTCTTCGGCGTATGAACGCACGGTGTCTTTGATCATCTGCTGTTCTTCTGACAAAGTCAGGTCAAACAGGCCAGCCGTGCTCGGCTCTGGCAGCATTTTAGGATCTTCGGATTTCTTGGCCTTCTTTTTAGCCATCATCTGACCGATAACTTCGAAGCCCTTCTTGGTACCTGCGTAGGCCAGCTTTTCCGCTGGGCGACGCAGTTTGTACTTTCTGGCGAACTCACTGCCAGAGAAACGAACGGCAAGGCCTAGGCCCATGCCCTGTATATCTTTTGCCATTTTCTATACCTCTTGATGACTCGTCTGAGGACACACGACAGAGTGAATGTATTCTGTGTCAGCCATTCTCACATCTTTATGACAGTGGCTGCATTGGCAGCCCTGACCGGACATAGCGGGCCGGAATGCCAAAACACAGGACACGTTTGGGAGTTACGCGGGCACAAGGTATCATGACCGCAACAAATATCTGCTGAGGATCGACATGCTTACATTGCTTTCACCCGCCAAGACTCTCGATTTCGAGACACCGCCGGTTACGGATCAGCACAGTCTGCCAGATTATCTGGATGATTCGGCTGAGCTGATTGATGTATTGCGTAAGTATTCCCCAGACGAAATCGGCGCTTTAATGAAGCTGAGCCCTAAATTGTCTGAGCTGAATGTACAGCGTTACAGTGACTGGAAGATTCCATTCCCGGAAGGGGAATCCAAAGCCGCCGTGCTCGCGTTTAAAGGGGACGTATATACTGGTCTCGACGCTGACAACATGAGCAAGGCTGATCTCGATTATGCGCAGGGGCACCTTCGTATTCTTTCGGGCTTATACGGTTTGCTGCGCCCGCTTGATCTGATTCTGCCGTACCGTCTTGAGATGGGGACCAAACTCGGCAATGATCGGGGCAAGGATCTTTATGCCTTCTGGGGCGATAAAATCACCGACGCTCTGAATGAACTCACGGAGCAACCGGGTATCAATACCATCGTGAACCTGGCGTCGAACGAGTACTTTAAGTCGGTTAAGCCGAAGGCGTTGAAAGCGGAGCTGATTACCCCCGTCTTTCGTGATGAGAAAAACGGTAAGTATAAAATTATCAGCTTTTATGCGAAAAAGGCGCGCGGCCTTATGGCGGCGTATCAGATTACTCAGCGTATTGAGAATGCTGAAGATCTGAAAAAATTTGATGTGGCGGGGTATCGTTTTTCTGAAGAAGAATCGACCGCCACTGAGTGGGTATTTAAACGTGCAGAGAAGGATGTACCGAATGCGTAAGAGCGTTCTGACTTTGCTGGCCAGCACTGCGCTGGCCACCGGCCTGACGGGGTGTGTTCTGGCTCCTCAGACGATTGAACTGAGCGAAAGCTACGAGATTGAGCAGCCCGCTGCCTCGGTATCCCGTGGTGCTTTAATCCGTGTGGTCGATAATCGCGAAGAAATCAGCTCCGATGAGCGCCAGTCGTTGGGGAGCCGTGGTGGTCGTCTCGCGGAAAATTCTCCTTTGTATGTTCAGGATGAATTGTCGGCGGTACTGACACGTCGCCTGCAGGACAGTATGACCCAGCTCGGGTTTGGTGGCGAGAGCCCCCTTGATCCGGTGAAGTTGGAGTTGGCGGTGAATCGTTTCCGTTATAGCTGCAATGAGGGTTTTCTGGTGACGGCGTGCAGCGTCAGCATTCGATTCAACATGATGGTTATTGATGGCGGCACGACCTTTACTAAGCCGTATGGTCTGAGTGAGTCCCGCCGTGTTGCTGCGGCACCGGTGAAGGAGTACAACGAAAAATGGGTGAATGATGTACTCGACCGTTTGTGGGAATACATCTTCAGCGATCCTGAGTTACGTGAGTACCTGGGCGTCTGACCCTCGATCGAATCAGGTATTCAGACAATAAAAAAGCCCGCAGATGCGGGCTTTTTTATGAGCGCTGCGTCGCGCTAGCGAAGCGTTTAGCTCAATGCTTTGCTCAGGCGGGCAACGGCATCACGCAGAGTATTCATGCTGGTCGCGAACGACAGACGCATATAACCCGGTGTACCGAAGGCTGAGCCAGGAACCAGAGCAACGCCTGCATCACTGAGAAGCTTCTCTGCAAATTCAACGTCGTCAGTAATGCCCAATTTTTCCATGGCGCCTTTCACGCAAGGATAAGCATAGAAAGCACCATCGCCTGGGATACAGGTGATGCCCGGAATACCATTCAGTGCATCAACGATGTAGTCGTGACGCTCTTTAAATGCGGTAACCATCGGAGTCACGCAATCACGGCCGCCACGCAGTGCTGCTTCAGCAGCCACCTGAGAGATAGACGCAGGGTTAGAGGTGCTTTGTGACTGAATCTTTTTCATTGCGCCGATCAGCTTAGCAGGGCCAGCGGCGTAACCAATACGCCAGCCAGTCATGCTGTAAGCTTTGGATACACCGTTGAGAACGATCGTGCGCTCGTACAGGTCAGGGTTAGCAGTCACGATGTTTTCAAAACCGAAATCTGCCCACCAGATGTATTCGTACATGTCGTCAGTGGCGATCAGTACGTCTGGGTACTTACGCAGTACGTCACCCAGAGCAATGAATTCATCTTTCGTGTACGCCACACCAGAAGGGTTCGATGGGCTGTTCAGAACCACCAGACGGGTTTTGTCTGTGATGGCTGCATCGAGCTGCTCTGGCGTAATTTTGAAGCGGGTAGACTCATCGGTTTCGATGATGACTGGCTCGCCTTCTGCAATTTTTACCATGTCTGGGTAAGATACCCAGTAGGGCGCCGGAATCACGACTTCGTCACCTGGGTTGATCAGAGCAAGCGCCATATTGAAGAAGCTTTGCTTGCCACCACAGGAAACCAGAATCTGATTGGCTTCGTAGTTAAGGCCATTGTCTGCTTTCAGCTTGTCGATAATGGCTGATTTGAGACCGGGGGTACCATCAACGGCAGTGTACTTGGTGAAGCCCTTATCAATAGCTTCTGCAGCCGCTGCTTTGATGTGGTCCGGAGTATCAAAATCCGGTTCGCCAGCACCGAGCCCGATAATGTCTTTGCCTTCCGCTCGTAACTCGGCTGCGCGGTTGGTTACCGCCAGGGTCGGGGATGGCTTGATCAGTTGAACGCGATCAGACAATTTAAGATCCAATGTACTTTCCTCTAGCACGGCCACAATGTGTGCCTAAAAATAGTGGGCCTCAAAATAGACCCTAAAACAACGTATAATCTTACTGGATTTAGACGTTAACTGGAATCCTCATGAGTAAGCCATTCGAGCTGTCATCCAAATATTCGCCCGCAGGCGACCAGCCAAAAGCTATTGATGGCCTGATAAAAGGCGTCGATGCCGGCCTGCTCAAACAAACTTTGCTGGGTGTAACGGGCTCCGGTAAGACCTATACCATGGCCAACGTGATTGCCCGGTGTGGGCGCCCGGCCATCATAATGGCCCACAATAAAACATTGGCAGCGCAGTTGTACGGGGAATTCAAAGAGTTCTTCCCGAATAACTCCGTTGAATACTTCGTGTCGTACTACGACTACTACCAGCCAGAAGCGTATGTTCCGTCGTCAGATACTTTCATTGATAAAGACGCCTCGGTGAACGAGCACATTGAGCAGATGCGTTTGTCTGCGACTAAGGCGCTGATGGAGCGTCGCGACGCCATTATCGTCTGCACCGTGTCGGCTATTTATGGCCTCGGTGACCCTGACTCTTACCTTAAGATGATGTTGCACCTTGTGCGCGGTGATCAGGTCAATCAACGTGACATTCTGCGCAGACTGGCCGAGCTTCAGTACACCCGCAATGATGCAGACTTCCATCGTGGTACTTATCGCGTGCGCGGTGAGGTGATCGATATCTTCCCGGCGGAGAGCGATGATGAAGCCATCCGTGTGGAGTTATTTGATGATGAGGTCGAGCAGTTAAGCACGTTCGATCCGCTCACTGGTCAGATCTATAGCCGTCTGGCGCGTGTCACTGTGTACCCGAAAACCCACTACGTGACGCCACGAGAGAAAATTCTGGATGCCATTGAAGGCATCAAAGAAGAGCTGAAAGAGCGCCTTGAATACTACCGCAAAGAGAACCTTCTGGTAGAAGCTCAGCGATTGGAGCAACGCACCAAGTACGATCTTGAGATGATGCAGGAGCTGGGCTACTGCTCGGGCATTGAGAACTACTCTCGCTATCTGTCAGGGCGTGCGGCCGGTGATGCGCCGCCGACCTTGTTTGATTACATTCCTAACGATGCACTTGTGTTTGTTGATGAGTCGCATGTGACTATTCCGCAGATTGGCGGCATGTATCGTGGTGACCGATCCCGTAAAGAGACGCTGGTTCAGTTTGGTTTCCGTTTGCCGTCGGCGCTGGATAACCGGCCTATGCGTTTCGAAGAATGGGAGTCAATTGTACCCCAGTGCATTTTCGTTTCTGCGACGCCAGGGCCTTACGAGAAAGATCATCAGGACAATGTGGTCGAGCAGGTAGTTCGCCCGACTGGCCTGGTGGACCCTGAAATTGAAATTCGCCCGGCTACCGGTCAGGTCGATGATTCTCTGCATGAAATTCACCAGCGGGTAGAGAAGGGTGAGCGTGTCCTGATTACGGTTCTGACGAAGCGTATGGCAGAAGATCTGACTGACTTCCTGCACGAACAACAAGTTCGGGTGCGCTACCTGCACAGTGACATCGATACTGTGGAACGGGTCGAGATTATCCGTGATCTGCGTTTGGGCGAATTCGATGTGCTGGTGGGTATCAACCTGCTGCGGGAAGGTCTCGATATTCCTGAAGTATCTCTGGTCGCGATTTTTGATGCGGATAAAGAAGGTTTTTTGCGTTCTGAACGTTCGCTGATTCAGACCATTGGTCGGGCGGCGCGTAACCTGAATGGTAAAGCGATTCTTTATGCCGATCGTGTGACAGATTCTATGCAGCGCGCAATGGACGAAACCGACCGCCGTCGTGAGAAGCAGTTGGCCTTCAATGAAGAGCACGGCATTACACCGAAAGGCGTTATGAAGTCGGTTGAAGATATTCTGGAGGCAGCGCCGCCCCCGGGTAAAAAAGGCAAACAGCGCGGACGTGCTCGTCAGCAAGTGGCAGAGAAGGAAGCAGGTTACTCAGCAGACGACTGGCAGCATCTGAATGCCGCAGAACTGGGTAAACGGATATCCAAAATTGAAGATGACATGTTTAAAGCTGCGAAGGACCTGAACTTTGAAGAGGCGGCTAAGCTGCGTGACCTGCTGCACTCAATGAAAGAAAAAATGATCCAGAACAGCTGATTGTCAGAAGGCCTCGCTGATAAAAGAAATAGCCCTCTGTCTATACAGAGGGCTTTTTTTAGCAGTGTTCTGCACTATCAAGCCGTTACGATACCCGTGAAAATAACGAACAGAGCAACGATACCTGTGTCCCAGACTAAGGTACGGACGACAGGGATACCTGCGGCATAGATGACTGGATAAAGAATACGCGCACCGGCAAAGACGATAGAACCCCAGACGGTAAGGCCATTAGAGACTTCTGTTTGCGCAGCGACCAGCACCAGAGCGACAAAGATGAAACCTGTTTCAATATTGTTGCTGACAATCCGTTTAAAGCGTTGTGCCAGTGGGCTTTCTTCTGCGGGTGCTTCATCACGATTGCTCATAAAGTACGATATCCCATACGCTTTCATCGCAATAGTGGCCTGAACTAACAGAACTATCAGGCAGGTCATTGCAAACGTCAGCAGTGACATCATTTCGGTCGTCATTCGGGTTTCTCCTGTAGAAAAATAATCTAACTTCCATAAAACTAGGTCGCTGTCCTCAGAACGAGGGACCGAACGAGGTGACAGTCAGGCCATAGGTCTATATAAGAGGCGGCTGGACTCAAAAAGGATTCACCAGCGAGAAAAAATATTTCACTGAAAGGGATAAGGAGTTGATTCGGTGACGATTAAGGAAATTCAGGAAGCAATGATCGTACGTGCTCAGGCGGGTGACAGTGAGGCCTTATCTGAGCTGCTGCAGGCGGTTCGTCCGAATGTTCATAACTATGCAATGAAGCACTGTATAATCAACGACGTCGATGATGCCGTTCAGGAAGTTCTCATCACAGTATCCCGGCGTTTAGAGAGTTTGAAAATTGTAGCAGCCTTATCTTCATGGTTGTTTACGACAACCCGTCGTGAATGCCGACGCTTAGGGCGTGTTGCGTTTGATTTCGACCCGCATGGCGATGGCTCCGCCCTCGAGTGGCTCAACGCAACACCGGAGCAGGATCAACTGATTGATCTGACGCGTGCGATCCACGACTTACCTGATCTTTATCGTGAAGTGCTACTGATGAAAGATTACGAGCAACTGACCAATCGTGAAATTGCCGATAAAACCGGGGAATCGGTTGCGGCGGTTAAGAGTCGTTTGCACCGCGCGCGCGCCATGGTCAGAGATCAGTTATTGCAGGAACCCTCCAATCTGAGCAGTGAGGCCTATCAGTAATACCGGCCCATAAAAAAGCCCGCATTGCGGGCTTTTCGGTTTTAACCGAGGTCAGAATCAGGCTTCGGCCATTGGTTTTACAACAAAGAGCAGGTCTCCCTGGTTCACTTGCTGACCGTCCGTGTTCATAACACGAGTCACCTTAAACTTCTGCTTAGCCGGGTAGAGCTGGCTACCTGCGCGGTTAAACTGTTTAAGGCTAAGCGGTGTGAACATTTTCATGGCTTCCATCAGGCACAGAGTCTGAGATACATCGATGACGTCGCCTTCTTTAACAAAGGCAGGCTCACTTGGTGACGACGAGCCGTAGAAGATACTGGTCGATGGTGACAGTACTTTCAGTTCGTCTGAGCCTTCAATTTTGAGCTGAGAAGCATCAACCGCATCGGCACTCATGTCTGCTGCGTCTTCGATGTCTTTAATCAGAGCATCAAGATCAATACGATCCAGGAATTTCGGCAGGTAGGTTGTATCGTAAACGCCATCTACAAACACGTTGTCGTCCAGTACGCGCTTAAGTAGCGGAATGTTGGTACATACGCCGGTGATTTTTATTTCATCCAGGTATTTACGCAGTTTTGCGATGGTGTCGTTACGATCTTCACCGTAACAAATGATCTGAGCGACCATGCTGTCATAGAAAGGGGATACCTGCTTGCCTGCAGCAGCCATCGAAATAAGTTCGATGTGATCGTACTTCGGCAATACGCACTCACGGATCGTTCCTGGTGTTGGAACAAATTCAACGTTGTCGCCTTTGAATACGGCTTTTTCAGCGTTAACACGTACTTCAATGGCGTAACCTTTGTGATCTGGTTTCAGATCGGCAATGTCACCACCTTCGGCAATGCGGAACTGAGTCGAGACGATATCGATACCAGAAACCAGTTCAGTAACGGGGTGCTCTACCTGAAGACGGGTATTCATCTCCATAAAGTAGATCGCCATGTTGTCGAGGTCGAAAATAAACTCAACGGTACCAGCACCGACATAGTCGACAGCGTCTGCCAGTTTTTCGGCGTAATCGTAGGCGCCTTGCTCTAGCTCTCGCGGCAGCATGGTAGAGCCAGATTCTTCGAAAATCTTCTGGTTATTACGCTGCACCGAGCAGTCACGCAGGCCCAGGATTTTGGTGTTGCCCCGAGAGTCACGCAGAACCTGAACCTCAATGTGGCGCAGAGACGTCACGTATTTTTCGAGGTAAACATCACCGTTACCAAACGCGGCTTTCGCTTCCGTGGAAATCTGGTGGAACAGGGCGTGAATGCGATCTGCCGATTCAACCACCTGAATACCTTTACCGCCCCCACCGTGCACGGCTTTAAGCAGAACAGGGTATCCGATTTCGTCGGCTACGCTTGCGGCATTGGCGGAGCTGGTCAGGATGCCGTGGGAACCGGGTACAACTGGCACGTTAACGCGCATCGCGGTGTTAATAGCGTTTGATTTGTTCCCCATGGTTTCCATTGAGGAGACCGGCGGGCCAACAAAATTAATGTCGTGGTTGCCACAGAGCGCAGCGAACTGGCTGCTTTCTGACAGGAAGCCAATCCCGGGGTGCAGTGCATCAACACCTTCGTGATGCGCAATGCGCAAAACAGACTTGGCGTTGAGATAACTTTCATCCGGTGTGTTACCACCAATACAGACAACGCGATCCTGTGGCCCCAGCATATCGACAGGCACAGATTCCATGTCCGGGTCAGACTGGATCAGTACAACTTTAATGTCGTTTTCCTGTGCTTTGCGGATCAGCTTAACAGCGGTACAGCCTCGTGCGTGAACCATGACCTTGTCGATCTTGCCGTACTTTTTCTGGCTGACTTCGTCTTCGGCGGTCAGTGGTGCCATGCGTGCGGCAGAGACATAACCTTCAAGGACACGTTCGAGTACGTCGTTAACGCTGTAGCGCGCCACCGGCATATCCGGGTCAATCTCGCGCAGGCGTTCATCGAGGTCGTCAAAGAATGGGTTCGATACCAGGCCATCCATGGAGTCTGAAGAAACCGATAAATAGTTCGACAGAGTGCAGGTGCTTGGCAGATAGCTAGGCACAACGATCTGCCCGGCGAACGGCATATTCGTACCTGAGAAATAATAGGTTTGCGCCAGCGGGTGGGTAACAAAACTTGCCTGAGCACCACCAGTACAGTCGCCAAAACCAAAGACCACGAGAGGCAGGTCATTGTCGCGAACAAAGCGGGTAATACGGTCGTTAACAACAGCCATTGAGAAGAGCGCCGCGGCACCTTCTTTGGTTTGCATGCCGCCGGAGGATACGAAGCAAACGACAGGCAATTGCTGACGTGCACACTCGACCATCAACTTACAGAATTTCTCGGCACTGGCCATATCAAAAGCGCCAGCCTGGAAATCCAGATTTGATACCAGCGCACCAACGCGTTGTGTCTTGCCACCGATATTAATATCCGCGAGGCCTGTGATAACACCACATGGCTGAATACTATTTTTCAGTGCTTTTTCGATAGAAGAACGGAAACCCGGAAAGGCCACTGGGTCTGCCGACATCAGGTTGGCATTGATCTCTTCGAAGTTATCAAAGAAACGCTCAATAATGGCCTTTGGTGAAGTGCGCTTCTGGCGTTTGGTGTCGTCGAGTACGTCCTGAATCAGCAGGTCGTGATAGGCCATGGTCAGACGGTTCCAGAAATCTTTACGACGACCGATGCTGACTGGGTTGATGCGCCCGTTATAGCTCTTTCCTGATTGCTCTGCGTTGTAGTACTCAGGCAGAAGCTTCTCGAAAATAAACGTAATCACTACGAAGAGGGTTTCGGACAAGCGTGGGAAGGCGAGCTTTTTCCACTCTTCGACAGACTTCAGGAATTCACCGCTCTGCGAACTCTTGATGAAATAGCTGAGCCAGTAATTGAAGGATTCGAGCTCTTTCATGGTGTAGCTTTCGCCTTTGGTCGCTTCCGACAGAGACTTATCCAACAGTGCTTTCACAGAATCGCGGGAAAGCGCACGGTTGTTGTTCGCTTCTTTCGCGACACTGACCAGGTTATGGATAAAGTTGTCGTAGAGGCTGCCAAACACCAGCATGTTCTGACAAACGTGACGGAATTCTTCGCGCAGTTCATCATGCAGAATGGCATCCAGAATCGTGATGTCTGGGTTAGCCGGGTTCTGAATATTTTCCTGACGGAACTGAATATAAGGCGCCAGCGCTTCTTCAATAATTCTGCGGTTGGCTTCAGTCGCTTGTGTTTCTTCGTTGTTGCACAGAGCTTCTGAACGTGTCGAGAGCTTGAGTTCGGCACGGATACTTTCTGGCAGTAGTTCGTCTGACAGAATGGTATTCAGCGCGGTCGCCAGAGACTGACGCAGTGTCCCTTTGCCTTTTTCAGCGTTGCGTTCGGAGGTCAGCTCCTGACGGGTTTCGTGTGGTAACTGCTCACGAATATAAGCCGCCAGTGGGTGCGGATTGTCTTCAATAAAATCGGCAACGGCGCTGGCATCGAGAATATCGGATGAGCGCAGCAAAAAGCGGCTCTGGCGATAATCTTCAAGGTAATTAAGCAGGCCCTGGAAATTAACCGCGGCATCAGATTTCCAGCGATTAAACAGGTACAGACCAAAATTAAAGCAGAGGTCCTGCTTTGCTTTCAGGTAGTTATTCTTTGGCTCACCCAGAAAGAGACGGACGATGGTATTACGGCTTTCGTCACGTTCTTCGTATTTCGCCCAGAAGTTTTTCCAGCTTTTCTGCAGGCCATCGTCGTAAACGATTTTCTCAGGCGCCTGTAGCCATTTCTGGAATTTACGGTTCTGCTCATTCTGGATGCGTTGCTCCAGCTGACCCGCTGGGATTTCTTTATCCGCAAGACGGCCGTAATTCTCAACCGTGGTCGAGTGAATACGACGACGCAGTGTCAGGTAGCGAGTATAGCGATAGCACAGGCCGAAAATATTGATATGTTCTGTCGGGCTCTGAGCAAGGAAGAAATTTGCGTTATTCTCAAGCGTTGAAAGTTTTTCTGATGGGTTCAGGAAACGATCAATACTGCGCTTGTAGTGATCCATCAGGTAAGGGTTGTTGCGCGTAAATTCCTTCGCACCTTCTTCGATGGATTGAATACCACTGGTAATTGCACGCAGCAGATTTGCACGCTTTTCATCGGCATCGGTCGGTGCGTAATCGATGATGCCATCAATCACGCCGGATTCACGCAACTGGTAGCCTGATACTCCAACGTATTTTGCACATTCCTGCCATGACAGGTTGTACTTACGTGCGATGCTGGCAAGACCCTGCGGCTGAATCGTATTAAAAATACCATCGCGTACTGACAGCAGAATATTGGTTGCGGCCAGAGGAATAGCACCGCCTGAGTAACCCGCGCCCCAGATAATACCGATGGTCGGTACATCGTTGTTCACCATTTCGGTGATCAGGTGGCTGATTGAGTGCGCCTGGTTATTGGCATTGGCCAGCTCACCAGCGTCGGCCCCTGGGGTATCGATAAAGGTGATGATCGGCATCGCACGACTGGCGTAATTCTTTGCCTGTTGTGCCGC
>NZ_DFQB01000048.1:0-49128 GCF_002377545.1 Thalassolituus sp. UBA3500
CGGGAAGAAGCTTCCCTCCTACATCACAACAAATGCGATGCGGCAGACGCGTCAGAAATTGCGATTCAGCGCTTCCTGCAGTCGTTTTCTATAAGCGGCTTTGAGGTCGTCGGGTGCGGTGATGATGACGTTGGGTGCGTAAGAGAGCATGTCTCGCAGCAGTTCGCGCTGGTCGTTATATGGCAGGCTTAAATGGTATTCGTCGCCTTTCCATTGGCCTTTGGCGTCGGGGTGCCATTGCTGTTGTGCGACGAGGTGGGCGGCACCGGGCATGAAGATGAGTTCGGCGGTGTGTTGTTCGCCGCCGGAGAATATGCCGTAGCTGTTGTGAAAGTGGTCGTTAAGTTCTTTCTGATCGAATTCTTTCGCCGCGTCGCCCGTCTGGTAGGCACTATTGATGCGACTGAGCATAAAGGTACGTAGTTGTTGGCGCTTATGGCACCAGGCGTCGAGGTACCAGTGGTCGCGGTAGTAAACCAGGGTTTGCGGGCTGACGTTACGTTCGCTGAGGCTTTGGTCGCTGGCGACGTAGTGGATGTTGAGCTGTCGCCGGGAGAAGAGTGCGTCACTGACTTGCTGGTAGATGTTCTGGTTTACCGGACGGCGCGTGGCACTGAGGATGCGGATGCGTTGTGTCAGTTCGCTAAGGTCGACTCCGCGTTCTTCGGTCAGTCGTGATACTTGTTCATGGATGCGGTTGAGTTCGCCACTGCCCTGACCGGGGTTCAGGTCATTAAGGATGTTAAGAACGATGGCCAGGCCTCGAAGTTCGGTCGCGGTGAGTTGCAGGCCCGGCAGTTCGAAGCTTTGTTCCTGCGTTTTGCCGTAACGGTAGGTGCGGCTGTCGGTGTCGTATTCGAGCGGAGCGTTGTAGTCGCTTTTAAGTTGTTGCAACGCACTTTGTAGTTCAGCCGGACCAACGCCTGTTTCTGCACCGAGCATCATGGTGTTAAGGCCTGTTGTCTGTTCTGAGAACAGGCGATGGAGTCGCTGGATGAGGTCGCTGCTGGCCATATTGGTTCTTTGTTCCGCTTTTTGGGTTTTCGTGGTTGCAATAGACACCTTCGGCCCATACCTTACTTGATATTCAGACACATCAGAAGGAAGTCCCTGTAATGATTAAAGTGATTATCGAGCGTGAGATTGCGGCCGATATGGAAACCACCTATGAAGCGGCGGTAAAGAATACCTTGCGCGCGATTCTCGAAGCACCGGGTTATGTTTCAGGTGCCAGCTATAAAGATGTTAAGAAAGAGAACCGTCGGATGATTATCACTAACTGGACGAGCGTTGAGGCCTGGCAGGCTTGGGCGAAGTCGCCAGAGCGTGCAAATGTGATTGCGTCGATTCAGCCGATTCTGGAGACGCAAGAAAAGATCACCATTCTGACGGCATGATGTTCGGAGGTAGGTCGGGATTGCTCCCCGGACAGGGTTTGGGGATATGATCCCCTCCTACATGTATGGGTTTCGCGAATAGCCTGCGGCTGATTCGCTCCCACATTAACCATCGCCTGAACTCATGCAGTTTTCGCGCATAGCCAGGCAAGCTGGCTGAAGCGCTCCTACAAGGAGGCTGTATCTCTAGGCACTGTCGGGGATATGATCCCCTCCTACAGGCAGCGTTTTACGAAGTCTGCGACGTGTTTTGCTGTCGCTTCAAGATGGGCATCATGGGTAAAACCAGATGCCTTTCTTGGTTTCAGGTCGTGGTTGCCGTCTTCCAGCCAGACCAGTTCGAGTGTCTTATCTAACCCGCAACCCAAGACTTCTTCTTTTGTGCCCATCGCATCACGCGTACCCTGGGCAATGAGCGTGGGGGTTGTAAGCCGGAGCAGGTGTTCAGTTCTTAAGTTGTCTGGCTTACCGGGTGGGTGGAATGGGTAGCCTAAAGCGATGCACCCTTGCACCTGTGCCGGGACATCACTCCCGTTGGCAAGCATGCTTGCGATTCTCCCGCCCATGCTTTTGCCGCCAATCACGCAGGGAGTGTTCAGTGCTTCGATTAAATCGCTGTATGCATCAATCAGTTTGGGCGCGCGGTCGGGTGGGCGCTTTTTACCGTCTTGTGCTCGTTTGATCATGTAAGGGAAGTTGAAGCGCACAACTCGAACGCCGTGCGTAGCGATTCGGCCGGCCATGTCTGTCATGAATTCGCTCGATAAATCGGCACCGGCTCCGTGAGCCAGTATGAGCGTCGGCAACCCTTCTTTCCCATTAATAATGGTGCAGTCGAGCATTTCCTGTGTCTGTTCACTGGCCATATGGTACTCCTCTTCTATTCTTCTGGCTGACGCTTCTCAAGCTTCTTAATTGGTGGTTCTGACGGCGCGTATTCTGGCTTTCAGGCGTTCTGCGTCAAGGCTTGAGCTGGGTCAATACTCCGGTTTACGACAGTAATACCATGCAGGGGCTGCAATTGGGCTGCCGAAGTGCGGTAAAATTGGAGTATGCGCAGGTTGGGTCTGAGTTTTACGCCTTGGCGAGGCACGTAAACTTGTCAGACATTCCACCAATCGTCAGTACGACTGATTCTCATTTGATTATCATTCGTGTAAGAACTGCCCTAAGCCGCTGTATTTATGGCACTTTTTTTACATGGATTATTTGCAAATGGGGATGCCAGCGACGATAATTGCGCCGATTTTTTAACCCTCTAACCCTCGCTGTTTAATGGAATCTGATCATGAGCACAGCATTTGACCATCCAGAATACAACTACAAGGTGGTACGACAGTTTGCCATCATGACTGTTGTCTGGGGTGTTGTTGGCATGGCAGTCGGTGTACTCATCGCTGCTCAGCTGGCATGGCCTCAACTGAACTTTGATACCCCTTGGTTCTCTTTCGGACGTCTGCGTCCTCTTCACACCAATGCGGTGATTTTCGCCTTTGGCGGCTGCGCTCTGTTCGCAACCTCCTATTACATTGTTCAGCGTACCTGTCGTACACGTCTGTTTTCAGACACCCTGGCAAGCTTCACCTTCTGGGGCTGGCAGGCAGTGATCGTTTCAGCTGCAATCACTCTGCCGATGGGTCTGACCTCAACTAAAGAGTACGCAGAACTGGAATGGCCAATCGATATTCTGGTGACTCTGGTCTGGGTTGCTTACGTCGTGAACTTCCTTGGCACGCTGGCTATCCGTAAAGAAAGCCACATCTATGTTGCTAACTGGTTCTTCGCGGCATTCATGATCATGATTGCTATCCTGTACGTGGGTAACAACCTGGCAGTGCCTGTGTCACTGACCAAGTCATACTCTGTATGGGCCGGTACCGTAGACGCCATGATTCAATGGTGGTGGGGCCACAACGCGGTAGGTTTCTTCCTGACTGCAGGCTTCCTGGGTATCATGTACTACTTCGTGCCTAAGCAGGCGGGTCGTCCGGTTTACTCTTACCGTCTGTCGATCGTTCACTTCTGGGCACTGATTTCTATCTACGTCTGGGCCGGTGCTCACCACCTGCACTACTCTGCTCTGCCAGACTGGGCGCAGACTTCAGGTATGGTTATGTCTCTGATCCTGCTGGCTCCATCATGGGGTGGTATGATCAACGGGATGATGACGCTGTCTGGCGCATGGCACAAACTGCGTACCGACCCTATTCTGCGTTTCCTGGTTGTGTCTCTGTCTTTCTACGGTATGTCTACCTTCGAAGGCCCGATGATGTCGATCAAGACAGTAAACGCGCTGTCGCACAACACTGACTGGACTATCGGCCACGTACACTCAGGCGCTCTGGGTTGGGTTGCGATGGTATCTATCGGTGCTCTGTATCACTTGATTCCTATTATGTTCGGCCGTAAGGCTGGCCAGATGTACTCTATCGGCCTGATCAATGTTCACTTCTGGCTCGCGACCATCGGTACTGTTCTGTACATCGCAGCGATGTGGGTGAACGGTATCATGCAGGGGCTGATGTGGCGCGCAGTTAACGAAGACGGTTCTCTGACCTACTCCTTCGTTGAGTCTGTTGAAGCTTCACACGGCGGTTATGTAGTTCGTGTACTGGGCGGTGCTTTCTTCCTGACTGGTATGCTGATCATGCTGTTCAACGTTTACATGACCACCCGCGACGCTAAGAAAGAAGCCGCGGTTGCAGCACACGCTTAAGGAGTCTGGTAAATGATTAAGCACGAGAATATTGAAAAGAACCTGCCGCTCATGGTGGTGCTGATTGTTATCGCACTGAGCTGGGCGGGTCTCGCTGAGATTGTTCCACTCTTCTTTGATAAGAACACTCAACAACCTGCTGAAGGCCTGAAGCCGCTGACTGCACTTCAGGTTGAAGGCCGTGACATTTATATGCGCGAAGGTTGCGCAGTATGTCACACCCAGATGGTTCGTCCGTTCCGCGCAGAAACTGAGCGTTATGGTCCTCCGTCTACGTCAGGTGAACACGTTTACGAGCACCCATTCCTGTGGGGTTCTAAGCGTACTGGTCCTGATCTGGCCCGTGTGGGTGGTCGTTACTCTGATGAGTGGCACCGTGCGCACCTGTACAACCCGCGCGACGTAGTACCTGAGTCGATCATGCCATCTTATCCGTGGCTGTTCGAAGACAAGGTCGACGGTCGTGATACACCTAACAAGCTGAAAGCTCTGCGTATGGTCGGCGTACCGTACACAGACGAAGACATTGAAGGTGCAAAAGACGCGGTTGACGGTGTCACCGAAATCGAAGCTCTGGTTGCTTACCTGCAGCAGCTGGGCACAGTCGTCACTAAACGGTAACCCTATGGATATTAACGACGTTCGCGGCCTTGGATCAGTATTCGCTCTGATCGCTTTCATTGGCATCATCTGGTGGGCTTACGGTTCCAGCCGTAAGCAACGCTTCAAGGATGACGGCGATATCCCTTTCCGGGATAACACAGAAATGCCCGCGGACGACGATAAAGATCGGAGTAAATAATTATGTTGAGCTCATTTTGGAGTTTCTGGGTCCAGGCGATTGTCATCGGGTCCATGATTGCCTGCGGTATCCTGATCGTTTACACCAGTAAAGGTCAGAAGAAAGAAGAAACAGACGAAACTACCGGCCACTCATACGACGGTATTGAAGAACTGGACAACCCTCTGCCACGTTGGTGGGTAGGTATGTTCTGGGCAACCATCGTATTCGGTTTCGGTTACATCGGTATCTATGGCCTGGCTAACTTCGACGGTGTCGGTACCGTTAAAGTTGACGGCGAAGACGTTACCTGGACACAGACCAACCAATGGAAAGCTGAAGTTCAGGCGTTCGATGAAAAAATCGCACCTCTGTACGAAGGCTACCTGGCAACGCCAATCGCTGAGCTTGCTCAGAACGAAGAAGCAATGCAGACCGGTGGTCGTTTGTTCAAAAGCTACTGCGCGGTATGTCACGGCTCTAACGCGATGGGTGCACAAGGCTTCCCTAACCTGACGGACCACGACTGGCTGTACGGTGGCGAGCCTGCACAGATCAAACAGACCATCATGTACGGTCGTCAGGCAGCAATGCCTGCTTGGGAAGCCGCTCTGGGCGAACAAGGCACCAAAGACATGGCTCAGTACGTTCGTAGCCTGTCAGGTCTTGAGCATGATGCAGACGCTGCTGCCAAAGCGAAGCCACAGTACGACATGCTGTGTGTTGCGTGTCACGGTGCAGACGGCAAAGGTAACCAACTTGTTGGTGCACCTAACCTGACTGACGAAATCTGGCTCTACGGTGGTTCTACCAAGCAGATTGAAACCACTCTCCGCTATGGCCGTGCCGGTAGAATGCCAGCTCAGGCTGAGATCCTCGGCGAAGAGAAGGTTCACGTTCTGTCTGCGTATGTCTACTCTTTGTCTATGGACAAGTAATCAGGTGGGGGCTCCGCTCCCCTCTTGAGCTAGAGCAAGAAAATCTAAAAAAGCGGCCCTCGGGCCGCTTTTTTTATCCCGGCCACCGACTGAAAACTATATAATCAATGCGTTATATAAGAGTTTTCTAAAGACAAGGTGATCAGTAGTTATGAGTAAAATCCCGGTCAAAGACGTCACCCCTTCTGGCAGTAAATCCGATAAGAATCCGGAGACCGTCAGCCTGTATCAAAAGCGCGAGAAAATTTACGTTCGTGAAGTTGAAGGCTTTTTCCAGAAACTTCGTACCTGGTCACTCTGGGCATTAATGCTGGGCTATTTCGGCACTGCCTGGATCAATCTGGGAGACCGCCAGGCCGTTCTGTTTGATCTGCCTGCACGCCAGTTTCATATTTTTAACGTTACCTTCTGGCCACAAGACTTCATGCTGCTCTCCTGGGCACTGATTATTTGTGCGTTCGGCCTCTTTACCATTACCAACTTTGCCGGACGAGTCTGGTGTGGCTATACCTGTCCGCAGTCGGCATGGTCATTTATTTTCATGTGGATTGAGGAACGCGCTGAAGGTACTCGTAACCAGCGCATGAAGCTGGATAAAGCCCCCATGTCACCAGAGAAGCTGCGCAAAAAAGCACTGAAGCATACAGCGTGGCTGGTCGTTGCCTTCTGGACCGGCGTTACTTTCGTGGGGTATTTCACACCGATTCGCGAACTGGTTGTCGATATATTCACTTTCGGTGACGTCGGTGCGTGGGGTATTTTCTGGATCGGCTTCTTTACCGTAGCCACATACCTCAACGCTGGCTGGATGCGTGAGCAAGTCTGTATTTATATGTGTCCTTACGCTCGCTTCCAATCGGTCATGTACGACAACGATACTTTAGCGGTCTCTTACGATTACAACCGTGGAGAGCCTCGCGGCAAGCGCAGTAAAAAAGCGAAAGCCGAAAGCAATACGGAACAACTCGGCGACTGTGTAGACTGCTCAATGTGTGTGCAGGTCTGCCCGACCGGTATCGATATCCGCGACGGCCTTCAATACCAGTGTATTGGTTGCGCACTGTGTATTGATGCCTGTGACGACATCATGGAGAAACTCGATAAGCCAAAAGGCCTGATCCGCTACACCACGGAGAATGAACTTGAAGGCAAGAAGACCCATATCCTTCGCCCTCGTCTCTTTGGTTACGCCGGAGCCATGATTCTTATGATGGGTGGTTTGGGGTACGCGATTCTCGATCGTACACCGTTTGAGTTGGATATCGAGCGCGACCGCGGTCGCCTCTATCAGATCACCGTAAACGACACGATTCAGAATGCCTACACCCTGAAGATGATGAATATGTCGCAGGAGCCTCATACCTACATCCTGAGTGTCGACGGTCTTGATGGTATTCAGCTACTTGGCGACACCGAGTATGACCTGAGTGTCAACGAGCTGAAAGAAACCACGATCAACCTCGAAATCGACCCTGACGAGGTAAAAACCTCAGCCAGCAAGACCGACATCGAGTTCGTCATTACCAACAAGGAAACCGGTGAAGAAGTGACCCGGGAAGAAAGCCGTTTTATCGCGCCACGAGCGATTTAAACGTCATATAACTTCCTGACACAGAAGCACTGGAGCCCTATCGTCCAAGTGGTTACACTTGGGCGATTTTTCATTTTTCTCCCTGGATACTCTGCATGACTAGCGAAACAACAACACCCTGGTACAAAGAACCCATGATGCTTCTTGTTATCGGAGTACCGCTTGCCGCCATAGTATGGGGCTTCATTATGTTGTCGCTGGCACTTGATACAAAGGATTCTCTGGTCAGTAACAGCTACTACAAAGACGGTATGAGCTACACCCAGGATCAACGTTTTCACGAAGGCGCCCGTCGTCTGAATGTTCAGGCTGACCTGACCTTCACCGAAGACGAAATTATCGTTAACGCGACATCAATCGCGGATGAAGAGCCCGGCTCTCTGCAGCTACAACTTATTCACCCGACCCTGGAAGATCGCGACCTGACGCTCTTCCTGCAGCGCACTCCGGGGGGCCAATATGTTGCGGCCAATGAACTGGAGCTGCCACAGAAACGTGTCATCTGGCTGACCAGTCCAGATCAGGAATGGCGCGTTACAGCGCGTACAGTCATCGAAAACGGTAAGAAGATTCAGACAGTCACTCAATGACGCAAAGCCTCCGTACGCCCTGCTTTCACTGCGGAGAACCACTGAAAGCAGGCCAGCAGTGGACGGCCATCATCGATGGCAAAGAAGAACCCATGTGCTGCCCAGGCTGTAAAGCCGTGGCCGAAACCATCGTTGCGTCTGGTCTGAAAGACTATTACCGCCACCGCACAGAACTCCCGCAAATCTCACCTGCCAACGAAGACGATGAGGTTCTGACCGCGCGGGAGTCTCTCAGCCTCTACGACAGTGAAGCGCTGCAAAAGCAGTTTGTTGCAACTCAGAGAGATCAGAAAGAAGCGACTCTGATCATCGACGGTATCAGTTGTGCCGCCTGTGCCTGGCTCATTGAGCACAGAATTAACCAGCTTAAAGGGGTCGAACGTGCAACGCTTAACCTCTCGAACCACCGCCTCGTCGTAGCGTGGAATAACAACGACATCGCGCTATCCCAGATATTCGAAGCCATCTACCGTCTCGGCTACAAAGCTGCGCCTTTTTCATCAACGGCAGATGACGCGCAACGCGAACGCGAAGGGAAAAAAGCAATACGGCGCCTTGCGGTGGCGGGTATCGGAATGATGCAGGTGATGATGCTTGCGGTGCCCCTGTACGCAGGGATGGCGGAGCAGTACGAAGTATTTATGCGCTTCGCATCAATGATTCTGACGCTTCCGGTCGTGTTGTACAGTGCCCGGCCCTTTTTTGATGCTGCGATCCGGGATTTAAAAACCCGACATCTGACCATGGATGTGCCTGTATCGCTGGCGATTATTCTCGCCTTTTGCGCCAGTATCTGGAGCACCTTTAATCAGGGTATTGAGGTCTACTTTGACTCAGTCTGCATGTTTACCTTCCTGCTTTTACTCGGGCGCTTTCTGGAAATGCGTGCCCGGCACCGCATGGGGAAAGCCGGTAATAACCTGATGACGCTGCTACCGAATGTTGCCCTTAAGCAAACACCCGATGGCGAAGAGATCATTGCCGCAGGCGACATCACGACCGGCGACCGCCTGTTGCTCAAACCCGGTTACCCAGTTCCTGCGGATGGCGTTGTGATTGATGGCCAGAGCACCGTCGACGAATCGGCACTGACGGGCGAATACATGCCACTCAACAAACAAGCCGGTGACATTCTGATTGGCGGCACCATGAACGTCGAAAGCCCGCTTGTAATGCAGGTTACGGCCACGGGCGCGGATGCAAAGCTATCGACCATCGTCCGCCTGATGGATCGAGCCCAGCAGGAAAAACCCAAAGTCGCGCTTATTGCCGACAGCATTGCCAGCCGCTTCGTCGCTGCGGTTCTGATTATCTCGGCCTCTGTGTTCAGCTATTGGATGTTTCAGGGCAACGATCACGCGTTCTTTATCGCACTTTCGGTATTAGTAGTCACATGCCCATGTGCCCTCTCTCTCGCCACACCAACGACCCTTACTGCAGCGACAACAGCTCTGCGTGAACGCGGCCTGTTAATCAGTAAAGGGCATGTATTAGAGACACTGCAGTCGGTAAATCGCGTAGTGTTCGACAAAACCGGCACCCTGACACTGGGTCATCTGACCCTGACGGAAGTCCGCCCAGTCGCGGGCGCTAGAGAAAACAATATCGAGCTGGATCAGGATACTTTGGCCTCGGTAGTCGCATCTCTTGAACAGCATGCCAGCCACCCGATTGCTAAGGCGTTTCGTCATTACCCGGTATTTCCTACCGAAGACATTCAGCATCACCCGAGTCAGGGGGTCAGTGGTCAGGTTAATGGCTACAGATTTCGTTTCGGCCGCCCGGATTTCGTCTGGCCAGATGGTATTTTGCCGCCTGAAAGCGTATCCGGCCAATGGCTGTTGTTAGCTGACGATAAACAACCGCTAGCCTGGTTCCTCCTGAACGACACCGTGCGCCGCAGCGCTGGTCCGTTAATAGACACCCTGAAATCTCGTGGAATTGACGTCGCACTGCTCACCGGTGACCCGTCAAGATCTGCGACTCTGGTTGCTGATGAACTAGGCATTACCGATGTACGTAACGGCCTCAGCCCGGAAGACAAGCTCGCCATCGTACGCGAGTGGCAAGAACAGGGCGACAGCGTGCTTATGGTAGGAGATGGCATTAATGACGTCCCGGTCCTGGCTGGTGCAGACGTGTCACTGGCCGTCAATGAAGCGACTGACCTGGCAAAAACCAATGCAGATACTCTGCTCACCAACGGTCGACTGGAAGTGATTGCTGATGCCCTGTCGGTATCGCACAAAACCCGCAATGTCATTCGTCAGAACATCGGTTGGGCGTTACTATACAACCTGATTGCGTTACCACTGGCGGCAGCTGGTCTGGTTCCGCCCTGGGCGGCAGCCATCGGCATGTCATTCAGCTCTTTGCTGGTCGTACTGAATGCCTTGCGACTCACCCGCCGCCCGACTGCACTTACTGCTGAGAACTGATCATGGATATTATTTACGTACTGGTTCCTCTGTCGATTGCCCTACTCGCTATTGCCGTGGCTATTTTCTTCTGGGCCGTCAAAGGGGGGCAGTTTGATGATCTCGACTCGCCCGCGCACAAAATACTCTTCGACGACGATGAATACCTGAACGAGCGCCGCGAAGACAGCACTGCTGAAACGGCCGATTCAGAGTCGGATTCTGATTCGGGCAGTAAGCCAGACAAGACGACGAATGACTGAACCCCTCTCGCTCCTCACCGCCCTTCTGCTCGGCTTATTTGGCGCCAGCCATTGCCTGGTCATGTGCGGTGGCGTCGCAGCGGCCGCTGGGCAGCTTGATACTCAGCACAGAGTAAGAGCATCTCTACTGTTTAATTTTGGCCGCATCACCAGTTACACCCTCGCAGGACTGCTTGTGGGTAGCCTTGGACTGTGGCTCTCCAGCCTGCACGACACCCTGATGCTCTCGTTACGCTCAGTCGCTGGAGTGATGCTGATATTGATGGGCCTTTACATCGCCCGTTGGGCACTGTGGCTGACGCGCATTGAGCAGTTTGGCCAACTGTTCTGGCAAAGAATTCAACCGCACGCGCAGAAACGCCTCGGTCGTTCAGACCCTGCAAGCCAATGGATTCTCGGTATGTTATGGGGCTGGCTTCCGTGCGGTCTGATCTACAGCACGCTTAGCTGGGTAGCTGCCAACGGAGAACCAGCAATGGGGGCTCTGACCATGTTTGTGTTCGGTTTGGGTACATTTCCAGCCATATTATCTGCAGGGCTCGCATCGGCATCGGTAATGAACATAATTCGTCACCAGTGGTCACGTTATATTGCGGGTCTATTATTGATCGGTTATGGTTGCTGGACTTTGGCTTCTGTGTGGCAGCCTGCCAGCTTTACAGCCGCCTGATCTATCGTACTTGAGATCGTTCTTGCCTATGAAAATGTCAGTTAATGCTCCGCTACGTGGAGCGCAGCCTCATTGCCAGACCTGCTCATTGAATGCGCTGTGTCTGCCTCTTTCATTGACCGAAAATGATATGGAGCGTCTGGACGATATCATTCGGCGGGGTCGCCCTATCCAGAAAGGTCAGCTGCTGTTTCAGCAAGGCACCGAATTTCAGTCTGTCTTTGCAGTCCGCACGGGCGCCCTTAAGACCTACACACTGGCAAGTAACGGTGAAGAACAGATTACCGGGTTCCACCTGGCGAGCGAGTTGATCGGTTTGTCTGGCTACAACGCTGGCACCTATCCACTGACGGCAAAAGCGCTGGAAACGACCACAGTATGTGAAATTCCGCTACAGCAGCTCGAGCAGCTGGCCGATGAATTACCAGACCTGCGCCGTCAGCTTATGACGACCATGGGCACCGAAATCCGCCATGATCAGAACATGATGCTGCTACTCAGTAAGAAAAACGCTGAAGAGCGCGTTGCGTCTTTCCTGCTTGATATCTCTCAGCGCTATCAGCGCCGTGGCTTCTCAGCGACGCATTTCCGTCTGCCAATGTCACGTGTCGACATCAGTAACTATCTGGGTCTGGCGGTAGAAACCATCAGCCGTGTCTTCACTCGCTTCCAGAAAAACGAACTGATCGAGACTCAGGGTAAGGAAATTATCCTGAAAGACAGCGACACCTTGTTTGATCTCGCCGGACTTACACGCGCCAACGATGAGTGTCTGCACCAGACAGAGAGCTGATCTCAGTTCTGGCGCTTATAAATATCGCTCAGCACACGGATTGTGCTCATCCTTTTCTCGCTCGCAATATCAGACATTGGTCACACTGCGCAAATATTTGCCTCCCCCTGCGACCTGCATCACTATGCTTACCGTATCAGGCAGTACGATTGAGTAAACACCTGATAGCGAGGGTTTATCTCACGGCCAGCCAAACAGGTACGCTAATTGCTGCACTACCGTTAACTGCCAAAAATTACTCCCTGGAGTTTCTGATGGGTATAGATGCTGAGGATTTCCGGACGTACGTTATTCGTCCGACGCTGCAGAAGCTGGATGCCAACAGTGCAGACGCTGAGTTGTTGTTGCTGGGTACTGCCGCCATTGAGTCGGAGTTGGGGGCCTTTCTGAAAACAGAAGGGCAACGCACTTCAGGCATCTACCGATTGCACGGCCTGACCCACAGACACATCTGGGACGACTATCTCGCCGAGCGGCCAGAACTGGCCAGTAAGGTGCGTGGCATTGCCAGCCAAAGAGAATTTCTGGATAACCCGCATGCCGAACTAACAACCAACCTGGCCTACGCGACTGCCGTTACCTGGCTTGCTTACGTTCGTCACCCACAGTTCACCCTACCGCGCGGCGCCAGTGTGCTGCACCTGGCAACACTCTGGAAAAACTGCTACCACACCCGTGACGACCTCACCGTTCAGGACTTCGTTCAACGCTACGAAGAGCTGGTCGAATCCAGTCACGCTGTGGCCTGATGTTTATATAATCACCACATTCTGATATAAAGCGCACCCTATGCATGGGGTGTTATATGTCTGAAGTAAACGTGTCTGAATCTGCTGTTTCGCAACCTGAAAAAGGCTATCAGCCTGAGGTCTTCGACCCAGCGACCGTTGAGCCATCTGCGGGAACAACTGAAGCCGCAGAGAATCAAGCTGAACGCAAATCCAGGACCGAATTCAACAAGCTCCAGAAGCGCCTGCGCCGTAATGTCGGCAAAGCCATCGAAGACTACCGGATGATTGAAGACGGCGACAAAATCATGGTCTGTCTGTCTGGTGGCAAAGATTCTTACACCATGCTGGAAATTCTGATGAGCCTGCAGAAAAGTGCGCCCGTCAATTTCGAGCTTATCGCCGTCAATATGGATCAGAAGCAGCCTGGCTTCCCTGAGCACATCCTGCCTGCTTACCTTGATAAGGTGGGCGTGCCCTACCATATCATCGAAAAAGACACCTACAGCGTCGTGAAAGAGATCATCCCTGAAGGGAAAACCACCTGCGGCCTCTGCTCACGACTGCGCCGCGGCACTCTGTATGGCTTTGCCGAATCCATTGGTGCTAACAAAATTGCCCTGGGCCACCACCGCGACGACATTATCGAAACCCTGTTCCTGAATATGTTCCACGGCGGTAAGCTCAAAGCTATGCCGCCAAAGCTGCTGAGCGATGATAAGAAACACGTTCTGATCCGCCCTCTTGCATATTGCAAAGAGAAGGACATTGAAAAGTTTTCTGCTGAGAAGGAATTCCCGATCATTCCGTGCAACCTGTGTGGCTCTCAGGAAAATCTGCAGCGTCAGAATATCAAAGGGATGCTTGCTCAGTGGGAGAAAGAGCAACCTGGTCGCAGTGAGAATATCTTCGCCGCGGTATGCAACGTTGCTCCATCTCAACTGGGTGACCGTGAACTCTGGAATTTCGAAGGCCTTCAGGATGAGCAGGACAAGAGCCACCTGGGTACCCGAATCGACCTTCTGATGTCGGACGACTGATTCAGATTCAGACTCCGCCGCCCAGCATACGCTTGACGTTGACCTGCATGTCTCCAGGGCCCCGGAGTAGCAGGTCAAATTCGTAACGGCGCTCGTTCATCATATCTTCGGCCAACGCTTTCAGACGGCACGCATCGCGCGCCAGCGTTGGTGATGGCATCTCAATTCTGACCAGATAGTCGTGCTCAAGCGGTTCGACCGCGAGCGTTGATACGGCCGCAGTCGGAGCGCCAGCAATCCCTTTTCGCAACCATTGAACGAACAGGCCGTGACTGCCATCTTCATTCTGCTTGCGGATCAGGCGGATATACCCTTCGGCGTCTTCCGATTTCCATGGACACACCTGAGTCACTGCGTCGACCCACACCGGCATCACATAGGCTTCTGAGAGCGCCTCTTTTGAATCAGCGTTGTGTTTCCCATGATTATCGGCTAGAACCAGGGCCGGTATCGCAAGTAGCATAAGCAGCCATCGTTGCATAATAATGCACCTCCTTCGCTCAAGATTAGTTCATCCAAGCCCCGGCGTCACATTACTCAGCAGATAGCGCTCAAGAGAACTCGGGCATCGGCCGCAAATCCCACTCAGGGCGCTCGTATTGAACGCTGACGATACAATAGGTAGTCTCACCCTTGGGCAAACGCACCGTCACCTCATCATCAACGAATTTACCAATCAAACCACGCGCCAGAGGCGCATCCACACTGATGTAGCCATGGGGTAAGTCGATTTCATCTTCACCCACGATGCGGTAGCGCAGCATCTCACCCTCTTCGTCTTCCAGTTCAATCCAGGCGCCGAAAAAGACTTTATCGAGATCCGCTGGCGGCCGGTCAATCACGGTGACGGCCTCTATCCGCTTTCCAAGAAAGCGCAGGCGACTATCAATCTGGCGCAGTCGCTTCTTACCGTAAATGTATTCCGCGTTTTCTGAGCGGTCTCCCAGTTTCGCCGCGTCGGATACTTCCTGAGTTACCTTTGGGCGTTCGCGGCGCCATAAAAAATCGTGCTCGTCTTCAAGCGCTTTCATGCCCCCCGGAGTAATCAGGTGTGCCCGGCGTGGCAGCGGCTTTTTATGTTCGGTCATCGTATTGCAACATCTGGTAAGTAGTTTGAGCGCATACATCACTTGCACGCGCCCTTTGAGGCTTTTCCAAAGCATAACTAATGATTCGACGCAGTGTAACTCTTGTCGGCGGCGTCCTTCTGATCGTTGCCGGGCTACTCGTTCTGCCTTTGCCTGTACCCGTTGGCCTGCTGATGATCATTCTTGGCGTATCGTTACTGGTGCCGGCCATTCCCGCACTGGCGCGCTTCCTGAAACGGATTCGCCATCGTTATCCGATCACCTCACAACGCCTGAACCTTATTAGCCCGAAACTCCCAGGCTTTGTCAGACGGGTCATTGAAGAAACAGACCCCGACAGACAAGGCTGATCCACCCGCACTGTGCTACCTTGTGTGCATGGAAGAAGACACTCTTAACCTGGTCACTGACCTGCTGGCGACCTACCTCGCCGAGGGTCACCGCTGCCCGGAATACGAATTAATCCGATGGCTGCAAAAGCCAGAGCAAGGCATTTTCCGTGAAGATGCACTGAGCGATTCAATGACTCTGTTCCGTGCTAACTTCATTGTGATGCATGCCCTGTATCGTTTGCGTGATCGCTGGTTTAAAGACGGACGCGGCTACCTTGAGATAAGCGCACTCGATATCGGTCTGGCACCTATCAACGACACACCGCAAAACGAACTGCCGGGGCAGCATGACCCACTCGCTGAGTATTATCTCGATCTGAACAACCTCAATACAGATAAGGAAGGCGTTGAAGCTCTGTTGAACGATTTCTGGCAACGGATGGTCATACCTGAACATTACGATGACGATCTGACGACGCTCGAACTGACGCCACCGGTGAATCGCCAGAGCTTACGACAGCAATACCGGCGACTTGCAAATCAACACCACCCGGACAAAGGTGGTGACCCTGAGACCTTCCGCCGGGTAAGCTCCGCGTATCAGCGACTGAAGTATCGTCACGCCTGAGCAGATACCACTGAGGACCCTATGACACAACGATTCGTTTACGCAGTACTCGTTTTAATGATCCTGATTCCGGGCTTAGCCAATGCCCTGGTGATTCTTCAGTATCACCACGTCGATGCATCGACTCCGGCAGTCACCAGCGTATCGCCTGAAACCTTTCGTCGACACATGGCATTACTTGAAGAAAAAAAGATGTCAGTCGTGAACCTTGAAGAGGCTATGCAGTCGGTCATGACAGGCGAGCCCCTTCCTGAACGTGCGGTCGCTATTACGTTCGATGACGCCTATCTGTCGGTTTACGAGAATGCCTGGCCTGAACTTAAAAAGCGCGGTTGGTCATTTACGATGTTCACCAGTACTGACCCGGTGGATAAGAAATACGCCGACATGATGAGCTGGGCTCAACTGCGTGAGATCAAAGATGGCGGAGCTGTTATCGCGAATCACACTCGCAGCCATCCTTATCTGCTGGAGACCCCAGAGGGCGTAGATGCCGAAGACTGGTGGGCGACAGAAATCAAACAAGCGGAAGCACGTATCAAAGAAGAAACAGGCAGCTCGACACGGATGTTTGCCTACCCATACGGGGAGTACACCCTGAAGATGGCTGAATGGCTTGAAGACCACGGCTACATCGCGCTTGGCCAACAAAGCGGTGCCGTTGGTACAAGTGCTCACCCTCAGGTTATCGCGCGCTTTCCGGCGTCAGGGGCATATGCCAACACCGACACTCTCGCAACCAAGCTTATGAGCCTGCCCTTTTCTATCTCAGCCGATCAGGTACAGGACCCGGTACTGGCAGACAACCCACCGGAACTGACGCTGACTATTGCCGTACACGACTTTAAACCCGCTCAGCTGCAATGTTATGCCGCGGGTGCTGGGGAATTAGATATTGAAACATCCACGGATGGCGACGCTATGACCGTTACCATGCAGCAACCTACCAAGATCACTGCGGGGCGTGGCCGTTACAACTGTACGGCGCCAAGCCTCAGTCAACCCGGGCGTTATTACTGGTACTCGCAGCTTTGGGTGAATACTGACGTAAGCAATCGCTGAGACCCTGCGTAAAGGATTTCCGACAGCGTTAAAGCAACATCAAACCTGCCTGATTTATGCGCTTGTCGCGCGCGCGCCAATCGGGCAGGCATGAAGTCATACACGCTTTAAACCCCGGGCCGTGATCGAAGTGCTCAAGATGGCAAAGCTCATGCACGACCACCAGCTCAATCAAATCTTCTGGAAGTGACAACAGAGCCAGGTTCAGATTGATATAGCCTTTTTTAGACAGGCTTCCCCAACGGGTGCGCATCCGCTTAATTCGAAGCACAGGGCGCTCGCGGCCGGGTTTCGCGAATCTCGGCCACCACTGCTCGATTAAACGTGTATAACAGTGGCGGGCCTCTTCTCGCTGCCACTTATCAAGCGCTTTGTCGCGCTTTTCCTGAGGCCACTCCAGCGGCATCCACACCTGCTGATCAGTGACCAGAAACTCCCCCAGAGCGCTCTCCATAATCGGCAGCTCACGGCCATAGAGCATCACAGACGCACTGCGCTTACGGTCACGTTCTTTCACCGCCTCCCGACGCTCGCTCAACCAGCTCTCATGCCGGCGAACAAAGGTCAGTACATCGCTCTTGGGCGTACCGACGGGCACTCGGATATCAACATCACCTTCTGAATTCACTTGCAGGCGAATCGACTTCCGAACAGACGCACTGAGCAGCACTTTTACGCTTTCACCGGCAACATCTAACCATAATTCCTGTCGGTAGGATTTCCGCTGTCTCATAAGCCTGATACGATTGCCCGAATTAAGTAAATCTGAATATTGAATCTATGACTGATCTGAATAGTATCCCAGCCCTTACCGAAGAAGAACTCGAACGACTCGGCACTCTGCTTGAAGACGAAGCTGAGCGCAACGATAGCTTTGATTTCTTCGCTGTTCACGGCTTTATTACCGGCCTTCTTACAGGCCCGTCTGGTGCCTCTGGCACGGATCAACAAACCCTGTGGGATTGTGCGTTTGAAGCGCAGCCGGGCTTCTCGAAGGCTGAGCGTCAGGAAGTTGATACCCTGATGAGCCAGCTCTCAAAAGAAATTCAGGCATGGCTGGATTCTGGGCAGGATTTCCCGGTGCCTACCGACCTGACTCTGATTGATGACGAAAATGAACCGCCCCTTGAGAGCTGGGCAATGGGCTTTATGTCGGCCGTTCTGCTGAATGAAGAAGCCTGGTACGCCGATCGTGAAGAAATCGTCGCTCAGCACCTGTTTCCGATTATGTATGCATCAGGGCTGTTTATGGATGAGCCAGAAATGGCGGATATCGATGAAGACGCGGACCTGTCCGATCGCATGTGTGCAAACATTCCAGCAGCCATCGTCGAACTGTACCTTATGATGCACGGCGCCGCTTGAACTGAGCGACGCGTCCTCAATCGCGAAGCGCTATAGCGCTTCTGCGATTGCATGTGGGGGGCGAATCCAGACCTCCACCCGGCTATTCTTCTGACGACCATCATTGCCTTCAATCCTTGCCAGCGGTGCTTCAGCACCAAAGCCGTCTATCTCGTCCGGATACAATGCTTCTTGCTTCAGTGCGCGACTCACCGCCATAGCGCGATGCTTAGACAAAAGATGAGCACGGTTCAGATCATCGCTCTCGGAGGCATAGCCAAACAACATGACGTCGGCGTCCGGATTTTTACTCAAGTACTTAACCAAGCGATCGACATCGCGCTGCGCTTTATTATCGAGTCGCGCAGAGCCATCTTTAAAGCGGAAATTAACACTCAGGCGATACGCGCCTTCAACACGCTGACGAATCTCGGAGGGCAGACTGGCGGTGTTCTCCGGGCGAACCGCAGAGACATCCTGAGAAATGAAGCCCGTTGCAGCAACCTGCTGCTGACCATCTGTTGCGACAAAATTAAGGAAATCACGCACATAGGGGTTATCCGATTTACCCGCCGTATACATATAGAGACGACGGGAAAGCGCATAATCCTCGGTAGCAACGGTCAGGCGATCAGGCGCCAGAGCAGCCACATCACCTACCGACACAGACAGTAATTTCGACTGACGCACGGCAGGCAGGCCGACAAACCCGATCGCCCCTCGTACACCACTGACACGATCAGACAGGTCATTATTCGATTCAAACCGCTCGGCACTCTCAGCCAATAGGGTTTTGCCTAAAACCATATGGCGGAAGCTATCCCAGGTACCCGACTTATCATCACGTGCAAAAATACTGACAGGCATATCCGGGCCACCGACTTCAGCCCAGTTTGCAACCTTGCCAGAAAAAATATCGCGCAGAGCCTCAACACTCAGCGCGTTGATAGGATTCGATGGATCAACAATAATCGCGAGACCGTCGATACCAACAATATGTTCGCTATCGACACTGGTCAGATCGGCGGTGGGTATCATGGCAGCTTCGCTGGCTTTCACCGGGCGTGACGCAGCCGCAATGTTAGTCAGCCCTTTCGAAAGCGCTTTAAACCCCGTGCCAGAGCCGTGGGCCGCAATATCAATAATGACATGAGAGCCAATACTTTCCAGGTAGCCAGTGATGCGGATTTCGTTTTCAGCCATGGGAACACGCGACAACTTACTTGCTCCGTGGCTCGTCAGCCAAGCTTCGGCTAAAGCTGGACCAAGTTCTGCACCAATCGTGTTAGAACCATCGATTCTGAAAAGATGCTGATAACGGCCAGATGGCATGTCACCGAAGAGTGACGCCGGCTGCTGACCAAAAGAAGGCGCAGCGGAGAAAGATAACAACAGTGCTGTGACAAATACAAAAATGCGCATAGTAGGTACTACTCTATTCACCAGCGCCGGAGAGTACCTGACTTTTATGACAGTAATATTACAAAGACCGAAAAGCCTTTTTAAATCAGTGCGTTATATACTCCCGAGAGGCCGACTGGTATTTTTCATCGACCACCAGCTCGCGGAAATCACGCAAAGTATTCAGGGGGGCTTCAACGACGAAGCTGTTCACCAACCATGACGGCAAGCCACCGCCGGGGTCAGCATGCGCTTCATACGTTACCTTTAACAAACCATCGGCTTGTGGTTCCAGCGTCCAGGTCGCATCAAGTTCGCGCACACGAACATGATCGTCATTCGCTGGGAAAATATCATTACGCGCCTGAATGGTCACAGTCACCACGCCGGTGTCTGCATCCTGAGTGACCAGTGATTCGCTGATATTATCGCGATTTTTCACAGGCCAGGGCATCGAGGTGACGGTGTAGTAAGTAGCGTTATTGGGGGCTAGCTCTTCTATCAGGTCCATCGCCTTACAATTGAATACCCACTCATGTGCGCGCTTAACGTCCTGCAGTAAAGCCACCGGTGCAGTCACTGTACTTTTGATGGTTGTAATGCCCTTAAAGGCTTTCATATCCGAGCCTTCGACAAACCGGGTGAACACGCGGATATCTTCGTCTTTGTCGTAGGCCACTTCTTCCCAGTCACTGGCAGCAGCCAATGATGTGAACACCAGTGCCGTAACAGCCAGCGAGAGCCTGATCAATTTATCAATCATGCTTGCTGCCCCCCATACAGGCGGGAGAATCGGGAATGGTTGAATCAGTCTGCCATTCATCAGGTGTATGAAGATGAAGAGATAAAGCGTGTACCGGCCCTGCCAGCTCATCACTGAGGAGGCCATACACCTTTTGATGTCGCGCCACAGTGCGGACGCCATCAAACGCAGCAGAGACCAGAGTCACCTTAAAATGGGAGTCCGTGGCTGGACCGGAGTGCATGTGGCTTTCATTGTCGATTCGCAAAAACTGAGGTTCGAGGGCCGATAATTTCTGCTCGATTAGCTGTGCTGTGCGCTCCTGACTCATACATCACCTGACTACTTAGATTAGGCCTATCATAAACGACTCTCTCGCAGTTGCACACCAATGAGGGTTATCGCTAAAGTACGCGTTTGCGAATCACTTTACGGACGCCATCAACCATGACTGAGACCACACAGACCCACGCCCTGATTGGAAAATATTACGAAGAAGAGCGTGAGCAACGCGAGAAAGAACTCTCTCTGGCAGAACTGAAGCTGCGCCTTGATGCTAATGATCTGGCCATGCTGGGCATGATTGCGCGCCGTTTCCGCAAAGGTCGTGATGATGTTGCCCAGGAAGTACTCTCGAGTGCGCTGTTAGATCTCTTCTCATGCATTGATGCCACAGAGCGTAAACTGATGGCACGTGATGCCGACGATGCTGCTAAGTCAATCGCCGACAGTATTGCGGAAGAGAACGGCGTGCGTGATGTCGAGTTCCGCACAGGTTACTGGGCACAGCAGGATCGCCAGATCGCTAAAGTAGAAAAGCAGCGCGAAAAAGCCGCGAAACAGGCCGAGAAAGAAGCCGCCATGGCAAACAAACAGGAAGCGCCGAAGCCACAGGCTGAAGAGCCGGCGGCAACGCCTGAAATGGCCGCTGAAGACAGCAGCAATGAAGAGTCGACCCACTACCCTGAAACCAGCGCAATCGAAAAAGCACCAGCCGCACTGGAAACTCAGACGGAAGCAGCGAACGAGTACGACGAAGAACAGCAGACCGCCAACGCAGAATAAGTGACACGCGAAGCGCAAAAGACTCTGTGCCGCCCACTCTCTTGGGCGGCCTCTGTTTTACGGCAGTGTCTGCCGACTGTTACCTCAACTCAAAATGAGCCAGGTTGGCTATTTACGCCAGATCTTCAATTCCCGGAATTCACCCGGACCGGCTTGCATCCAGAGAACTTCACTCTGATCCGAAAAGACAAAGCGATTTCCAAGTAAAAAACCTTCACGCCGGCGTCCAGAAACGGTTGCCGAGGCGTGTCTGCCTTGCTTGCGCGCAGTATCAATAATGTCTACAGGCAAAAGATCCATAGGTTGTCTCCAATCCCATCATCCTTAGCAATGCTTTGTATCACCTGATTATGACAATCAGAGGAAGGTTACTCTTGCACTGCCATGCATTACAATGTGTCGCTTTCTTGAGCGAACGTCAATCGGGATAGCGCACAATGGCCATTAACTGGTTCCCCGGGCACATGAACAAAGCCCGCAAAAAAATTAGCGAGGCGATGCCAGACATTGATCTGGTCATCGAAGTTCTGGATGCTCGCCTGCCCTTCTCCAGCACCAACCCTCTTGTTAACGAGCTTCGCGGTGACAAGCCGACGATCAAGGTGCTGAATAAAGCCGACCTCGCCGATCCCGCGACAACAAACGCGTGGGTCAGCCATTTTTCGGAACAGGCACACACCCAGGCCCTTCCGCTGGTCGCTGAAGACAGAAAGCAGGTTAAGCAGCTGATTGCCCTGGCTAAAAAAGTCGGTCAGGGCCAACTGGAAAAGAATCGCGCGGTGCGTGTAATGATCATGGGCATCCCAAATGTCGGAAAGTCAACCTTGATCAACGCGCTCGCTGGCCGTTACATCGCCCGCACAGGCAATGAACCTGCAGTCACCAAAGCCAACCAGATGATCGACCTGAAAAACGGGATTGTGCTCTCCGACACCCCCGGAATCCTCTGGCCACGATTTGAGAACGAACTCAGCGGCTATCGTCTGGCTGCCAGCGGTGCAGTGAAAGACACGGCCATAGAATATACCGATGTCGCCATGTTTGCCCTGGATTACTTACGCACAGCCTATGAAAAAGAACTGACGACGCGGTTCAAGCTGAAAGACACTCCAGAAAATGCAGAGCAGCTCCTGAATACGATTGCCGCCAAACGCGGCTGCCTGCGGGCCGGGGGAATCGTCGATCTGCACAAAGCGTCAGAAATCGTTTTGCACGAACTACGCGCCGGGAAAATCGGCCGGATCAGCATGGAAACACCTGAGATGATTCAGGTTGAATCGGAAGAAATAGAGCGCCTTAAAGCAGAAGCGGCAGCTGCCAGAGAGGCCGCTGCCAAAGAAGAATCACGCGGAAAGCGGCACCACAAGGAAGAATGATAAAACGAAGAGTAACGCTTAAGCCTCTTCGCTGGTAATACGCCCATGCACCTGAATAAAGGTCTCCCAATCGGGATCTTCATCAGCGACGACCTCAATAGGATACAGGCCGTTGTCGGTTGGAATAGCATCCAGGCCTGTTTTCAGTTGCTCAAGGTCACGGGTATAGATAATCCACTGATTGATGCCATCATGGGTAATCATCATTGCCACCACAGAGTCTTCTTCTGGCTCAAGGCGCGCCTGCAACTGTTCGGTGAAGGCAACGATGCGTGCCTGTTCTTCTGTCGCAGGAAAACCACTGCTTTCATCCCGGCTTTCTGCGTTCCAGGCAATCTGAACGCATAAGCCATAGAGGCCGGAATCTTTTGCCATCTGCCAGTCCTCGCGGAACTGAATACTGATCGGCTTTTCCTTCAGGCTACCGCCTGCACGAACCCAACGGTTGTTCACCAGCATGTAGTTTTCCTTATTGCTTTAGCGTCTGCTGTTCACCTCAGACTAACGGAAGCCGCTGAGAATGCCAATTCCGGGGCACGGATAAATAACAAAAACCCGCATCAGAACTGATTCAGAGGCACTTTCAGGTAACTGACGCCGTTATTTTCTGGCTCAGGGAAGTCACCAGCGCGGATATTCACCTGCAGCGACGGGAAAATCAGGCGCGGCATCGCTAAACCACTGTCTCGCTGGGTACGCATTTTAATAAAGTCATCACGACTGTGTTCATCGCTTACGTGAATGTTATCACGGCGCTGTTCCCCGACCGTCACTGCGCTTCTCAACTCGGTACGCGCCTCTGGCGGGTAGTCATGGCACATATGCAGAACCACATCATCCCCCAGCGATAGTAATTTACGGATCGAATCATAGAGCGTACCCGCATCACCACCGGGAAAATCACAGCGCGCCGTACCGACATCCGGCATGAACAAGGTGTCACCGATGAATACATCGGTATCATTGATAACGTAACTCGCGCATGCGGGCGTATGACCCGGTGTCGCCATACTGTGAATACGGGTATCACCGAGCATTAACTCTGCACCATCCGCCAACAGAATATCGAACTGAGAGCCGTCCGCCCTGAAGGTTTCACCTTCGTTAAAGATCGACGCGAAGGTCGTCTGAATGCCTTTGATTTTCTGGCCGATAACGATACTGGCGCCGGTCTTATCTCGAATGTAGGCCGCAGAGGTCAGATGATCAGCATGGGCGTGGGTTTCCAGAACCAATTTAAGATCCAGTCCACGGGATTCGATGTCACTCAATATCTGGTCGATAAACCCCGTATCTGTCTTCCCTGATTTCGGATCATAGTCCAAAACAGGGTCTACAATGGCACATGAACCTGTTCCAGTATCCACCAGCAGATGCGTGAAGGTCGACGTGTCTTCATGGATATAGCTCTGAATGGTGTGACTCATATCTTCCCCGCGTGGTAACTCATCTTGATAGAATCATTATATTAGAATATTCTTATTCAGCAATAAAGAATAAATAACCCGTTGCGTACGAGGCCAACCTCCATGCAAGACGCCAATAGCCAAAGCCATGGTTCAGCCCATAGCCTGAGCCATGACAATAACCGGGCAGCCGCGGTGCGCTTGCTTAAGGCCATGGCAAATGAACACCGGCTTGGTATTCTGTGTGCGCTACGAAGCGGAGAAGTCTCGGTATCCGAACTCTGCAGCATACTGCCGCTGAGTCAGTCTGCCATGTCTCAACACCTGGCCTGGCTTCGTAACGAACAACTTGTCACCTGTCGCCGAAAAGCTCAATCCATGTTTTATCGACTTGGGGATCAACGTGCCGCGGATGTTATCTCCCTGCTCAACCGATTATACGGGCCTGTCAGTAGTGAAGATCAGTAATACGCTCTACCCGCTGCCCCGCCAGGGCCTACTGCCCGACTTTATCGCCGGCCTGGTGGTTGCTGTGATGCTGGTTCCGCAAGCAGTGGCTTACGCGTTTCTTGCAGGGCTTCCCCCTGAAGCCGGACTGTTCTCCTCTCTATTGCCGTTACTGGCCTACGCGCTACTGGGTTCCAGCCCGACACTCGCCGTCGGCCCGGTTGCCATTATTTCGTTAATGACTCTCAGCTCGCTTCATGGCGTGGTCAGCCCGGATGCGTCAGACTACCCCGCTTATGCCACGTTACTTGCGGGTATGACGGGTACCTGGCTATTCATCTTCTTTGCTATCGGCCTCGGTTCCTGGACGTCCTTTATCAGTCATTCAGTCATCTCTGGCTTTACCAGTGCTGCGGCGATCGTGATCATCCTAAGCCAACTGAAGTACTTCACTGGCCTTGATATACCAAGAGGCGGACCTGGCTGGAGCCCGGTAGCCTTTGCGTCGCAACACTGGCAGGACATTGCTCTGTGGCCGCTCGTCACTGCGTTCAGCGGCGCTCTGTTGTTGGTTTTCTGGCAAAAAGTAACTCCCGCACTGACAGCGCGCTTCGCACTACCCGCCCCCCTGAAAACACTGACTAACCGGGCCGGTCCACTGGTTCTGGTCACCACAGGCACACTACTGGTTTTGTTTATTGAGCCACCGCTGGCGACCGTCGGCGCCGTTCCGTCCGGCTTTCCATCGCTATCATTACCTACCATAACCGATCTCAACTGGCAGGCACTGATACTGCCATCTGCTGTTCTGGGCCTGATTATTTATCTTGAGAGCCTGTCTATCTCAAATACCATGGCTCGTGATCAAACCAATCGAATCCGGCCTAATCAGGAATTACTGGCCCTCGGAACGGCGAACCTGACCGCGGCGATCAGTCATGCAATGCCTGTGGCAGGGGGCTTTGGCCGCAGTATGGTCATGCAGTCGGCCGGGGCATTGAGCCAATGGGCGGCGATATTTACCTTTATCTTTATGACGCTCGTGTGCCTTGTCGCTGGTAGCTGGTTTCAGCATCTGCCCCACGCAGCACTCGGTGCCCTGATCGTTGTTGCAACCTGGCCCCTTTTCCGCTGGCGCGACGGGCTGAATGCCTGGAATTTTCAACGCAGCGACGGAATCGTCTGGCTAACGACTTTCGCGCTCGTCATTATCACGGATGCAGAGTCTGGAATCATTGCCGGTGTTATCGTGTCTCTGGTGATTTATCTACGCCGTACCAGTCAGCCTCACATTGCGGAAATAGGTCGTATACCGCGAACGCTGCAGTTCCGTAATGTATTACGTCACGCTGTAGAGACCCTACCCGATGTCACCCTCATTCGCGTCGACGAAAACCTGTATTTCGCCAACAGCGATTATCTGATCGATTACGTACTGGAACGTGTCGTGCGTCGACCCGATATAAAGCATGTTGTCCTGGTGGGTACGGCGATCAACCACATCGACTACTGCGGTCTCGAAGCACTTGAACTTCTCAATAACCGACTCAAAGAACGGTCTGTTCTTCTCCATCTTGCAGAATTTAAGGGTCCAGTTATGGATCAGTTAAACAAAACCCACCTCGCAGAGAAGATTGCTCCCGGACAGGTTTTCTTCACAATTAATGAAGCCATGGTGGCTCTCGGCCACTCAATCGGGGAGGACAGCGATGACAACTACATCATCTGACGTTAGCGGGACAATACGCAAAAGAGATCACAACAAGGCAACCACTGAAACCAGAAACGAGCGCTTTGAGATCAATCGTCATCGCGAGGGAGCGGTTTTTACAGTCCGTTATCGTGAGGGTTCCATAGCCAGACGCTGTTTGCTGGATCAATCATAAGCAGCGCGTCTGGAAGCGTAAGGCGGGGTTCAGCCGGCGGGTGACAGAGGTTATCATGAAGAAACTGTTGTTTCTGACCCGAGGTGTTCATGTCACTTGCCACTCTGCTTATCCCTCTCGCCATTCTGGTAATTATTCCCCTCGCCTGGTACGCGTGGCGCTTAACGCGCAAAGTTCAGGCACTTGAAGCGGAGCAGGAGCGTGAGGAAGCAGAAGCAGCGCTGCAGCTTCGAAAGCACCAGGAAGAACTGATTTCAGACATCCGTTTCGTCAGTCGCTCTGTGCTTCAGCAGCAATGCGATATCACAGAGGGAGTGCTGCGCCTTGAATACCTGCTGAAAGGACTCGACCCGGATGTATGGGAGATGGAAGAGCTTGCCAGTGTCCGGGCGCACCACACGGCCACGCGCGCAATGCCGATTCTCGATGAATACAAAGCCCTGACGCCTAAGCAGCAGTTTAAGATTGATAAAGAGCGCCTGACTCTGGAGCATGACAACCGTTTAACGATTGAGCGTGATCTTAAATGGCTGAGTACGTATTCATTTCCGCAAGTGACCCTTATTCAGTGACTCTCATTAACAGACCGCATCAGAAAGCATTAAATAAACAAGAAATCGATTCGTAAAGCCTGCCTTGAACCTTGCGGAGATTTCGTGTCAAAGTTCAGACTAAACGTTAACGAGAACCACTTATGAAACTGCTGACCTCCACTCTCCTTATTCTTGCCGCACCGCTAAGCTTCGCTGAATGGACGCTTAGCCCGGACTCTTCGGTGAAATTTCTCAGTACGAAGAACACCAACATCACCGAAGTGCACGAATTTACTCAGGTATCAGGTTCAGTAAGCGATCAGGGCAGTGCTAAGATAGCCATCGACCTGAGCAGTGTCGAGACAGGCATCGAAATTCGCAATGAACGTATGCAGTCGATGCTTTTCAATGTTTCTGACTATGCGACAGCGACCGTCTCAGCCAACCTGCCAGACACAATGATGCTGGCGCTAAAAAATGGAGAGACAGCAACGTCGGTATTACCGCTGACACTTGAGCTTCATGGTGAGAAGAAAGAGGTTAAAGCCGACATTCTCGCGACTGCCGCTGCAGACGGCCACGTTGTTGTGACCACACAGTCACCGATTCTGATAAATGCCGACGACTTTAAGCTAGCGAAAGGTGTTGAGGCGTTAAGAGAAATTGCAGGTCTGGATCGTATCTCTACCACCGTTCCTGTGACCTTTACTCTGCTGTTTACCGAAACTCCAGAGTAATCATCACGCTGAGGCAGCTGGCAGGAACTGATCACGGCCAGCCGCCTTTGCTTTGTAAAGGTATTTGTCGAGATGATCGAGTACCTGCTCGACCGATAAGTCCTGATGTGGCCGCGGCGTCACCGCTATAAACGCGCCTGATGCCGTCACGGGCACCCGCTTTCCCGAGTCATTCAATACCGACATCCTGCGAATCGATTCCTGAACCCGTGAAACGACGGCCGTTAATTGATCCGGCTGACAACCCGGCAGAATCAACGCAAACTCCTCTCCCCCTAAGCGGCCGATATGATCGGTTGGACGAATGGTCGCCTTTAATGTCCGGCACAATATTTTGAGAACGCGGTCACCCGTTCCGTGGCCATGAATGTCGTTGACCTTTTTGAAGTGATCGATATCCATCAACACCATCGCAAAAACATGATGCTGACGCTGGCCTCTTGCCCACTCTCTGCGATAAACACGATCGAAACCGCGACGATTTTCAGCGCCGGTGAGCGGGTCAGTCAGCGCCATCAACGCCTGAGCTTCTGACTGGCGAACCATCACCAAACAGGCAGCGATCACCGCCGCCAGGTGTTGCATGAAATCCGTCGCCATACCAGCGGTAAACCGATCTTCACGAGAAGAGAACATACACAGCTGGCCGATGTACTCACCGTTTCGCATCAGAGGCAGGCGTAACCCTGAGCGCCATGGTGGTGGTGTTTCGATCACATCGGCCTTGCTGGTTGGCAGGCTGACTTTGAATTCGATCTGATTGAGCAATGCACCCTGATCGATGTCGAGAGACTGGAGCATAGACGCTTTCAGTTCTCCATCTGGGTCACAGATGCGCAGACTGACAGCGTCGAGATCAAACTGAGAAGGCAAAGCTTCAAGAAGTAAGGTCAGAAAATTCTGCCAGTTCTGAGCTGACAGCAGTTGCAGTTCAAACGCCTGTAGACGCTTCAGCAGCGCTTCATTGCGGCGGGCGTTTTCGAGTAATTCCGCTAGTTCCAAGGTTTGTCCTCTCCCGTTGCACTCAGTGTAGACGCTGTCCTGATTTTTGCCCGGCATGAGCGAAATTTCTTTGATAGAATGCCGGCAATACTGACTAACCTGCGGACTTCTCTTCAGTGGTTACCTCCACGCCTGACACTTCCCGAAATGACAGCATTCTGATTTTTGACTCTGGCGCCGGTGGTCTGTCGATACTTTGTGAGGTCCGTAAAAAGCTCCCCAATACCCATTTTCATTACTTGATGGATACCGCCTGCTTCCCCTACGGCAACCAGGTCGATAGCCATCTTGAAAGCCGTATCCCTGAATTATGCAGGGCCGCGGTCGAACAATTGAATCCTGCAGTGCTCGTGCTCGCCTGCAACACCGCCAGCACGCTCGCACTGCCACTGCTGCGGGAAGCACTGGACATACCTGTCGTGGGGGTTGTCCCTGCTGTACGAGTCGCCGCTGGGCATTGTAGTGAAGCCGGTGATATCTCTTTCGGCTTGCTGGCAACCCCCGCGACCGTGAAACGTTCTTACACTGACAACCTGATCTCAGACTTCGCTGATGGCTTCGAAGTTCACCGCTTTGGAAGCCCACTGCTGGTCAGTTATGCGGAGCGTGCGATCTCGGGAGACGATGTCAGTTCAGAGCTTGAGGCCCACCTTGGGCCCTGGCTGGCACAATATCCGGATATGAAAGCCATTGTGCTTGGCTGTACACATTACCCATTGCTACGTAAAGAGTTAGAACGTCTTTGGCCGACTCATCACTGGATTGATTCGGGTGAAGCCATTGCGCGCCAGACCGATAAAATACTTCGTGTTGCCACTTCATTGAGCAACTCTCACGAAGCGGTAGTAGCAATCAGCCAGGAAAACAGGGCACGTCGCACCAGTTTGCACTGGACCGGAAATCAAGTGCCGCAAGGCGTTGCAGGCTACCTGACTGATTACGGCGAGCACCTGGAGTGGATGCCATTCCGCTGGCCCAAGACAGACTAAAACTTATACAAGAACAAAACCCTGTATAAGTTTCTTCAAATTAAGTACCATTACCTGAAATCTGAATAAGCGACGGAACCAAAATGTCGAAATTAGAGTCACTCTACAGTGACGTATTAACTGAACTGGGCGAAGACGTCTCTCGTGAAGGCCTGCTCGATACCCCTAAACGAGCTGCCAAGGCAATGCAGTTTCTGACCAGCGGCTACGAAACTAAAATCGACGAAGTCGTAAACGGTGCCGTATTCAGCAGCGACAACGACGAAATGGTCGTCGTAGAAGGTATTGAGTTTTACTCACTGTGCGAACACCACATGCTGCCCTTTATCGGGCGGTGCCACATTGGCTACCTGCCTAATGGTAAAGTACTTGGCCTCTCGAAGTTCGCACGTATTGTCGATATGTTCGGCCGTCGACTCCAGATTCAGGAGAACATGACGAAACAGATTGCAGAGGCCGTTGAAGAAGTGACTGGCTGCCGCGGTGTAGGTGTCATTGTTGAAGCCAAGCACATGTGTATGATGATGCGCGGTGTGCAGAAGCAGAATTCAATGATGCGAACGTCGGTGATGAAAGGAGACTTCCGCGAGAATCAGGCAACCCGTGAGGAGTTCATGAGGCTCGTCGGCCTCTGATCTTTCGGTACTGGTCTTTAAGCACTTGCTCCACGCAACGGTCGACACTCCCACTTTGAAAGGCGCTGATGCGCCTTTCAGCACGACCTAAGGTTCTCTCAGGAATATTATGGAAGCATTTGCCTGGTGGGTGTGGCCCATCCTTCTGTACATCGGCGGTATCGCCGCCGCTGCTGATGCCTTGTGGCAAGGCAGAACCGCTCAGGGAACGGCTGCTTGGGTGCTCGCCCTTGTTTTATTTCCACTCGGTGCATTGCCCGTCTACCTGTTTTTTGGCAGTCGCCGGTTTCGCGGCTATCGCCGTGCCCGCCGCAAGAAAGACACACGACTCGCACAACGTCAGAGGCAAATCCGAAAAACGCTGAACGACGCTGAGCTATCCCCAGACAAAACTACCCTGCCTCTAAAGCGTCTTTTTCGCGTACCTATGCTCGACGGTAACGACACCGAATTACTGATCAATGGTCACGAGACCTTCAATGCCATCCTTAACACAGTAAGAACAGCTCGACATACCGTCTGCGTGCAGTTCTACACCTTCCGTGATGATGCTCTCGGCCAGTGCTTCGCAGATGTTCTTTGTCAAAAGGCAGCTGAGGGGGTCCGGATCTATCTGCTCTACGACGAAATTGGCTCAGGCGGTCTGGATAAAAAATTCATCAAACAGATGACGGATGTAGGGATTGAGGTATCACGCTTTAATCCGCTGAAACTTCGCAACCGTACCAATATCAACTTCCGCAACCATCGTAAGTTAGTAATTATCGATGATCACATCACCTTCGTAGGCGGCCACAACGTGGGCATCGAGTACTTAGGTAAAGATCCTGAAATCGGCCACTGGCGTGACACCCACATGCGTGTTTCTGGTCCGGTATCTCTGGCCTTTCAGTTGTCGTTCAGCGAAGACTGGATGTGGGCTACCGGTGACGCTCCACTGTTGCGCTGGGAACAGCCTCAGATCATGGGTAAGCGTAAAGTGATGTGCATCAACCCAAGTCCTGCGGATTACTACGACAGCGGCAGCCTCTTTTTTACTCATATGATCAATACGGCCAAAGAGCGTTGCTGGATAGTAAGTCCGTATTTCGTTCCCGATCAGAATGTCTATGCTGCGCTGCAACTGGCCGGTCTGCGCGGAGTCGATGTCAGAATTATTCTTCCGGGTGTCTCAGACAACTGGATGGTGGCACAGGCCAATCGCAGCTATGTTGCTTCTTTGCAAAAAGCTCAGGTTCAGTTTTACACCTACGAACCGGGCTTCCTACATCAGAAAGTTATGCTCGTTGACGACGAATGGTCATGTGTCAGCAGCGCCAACCTGGATAACCGTTCGCTGCGCATTAATTTTGAAATAGGTGCTCTGATTAAAGACAAAGAGTTTGCTGACGAAATTGAAGCCATGATGCTTGATGACCTCGAGCATTGCCGTCCTACTCACGTCGATCAGCGCTGGTGGAAACAGCTTCTTGCACGCCTGCTTCGTTTAATCGCACCCGTACTTTAAAAACCAGTACCAATAAAAAACCGGGCAAGAGCCCGGTTTTCTGTGATCTGGATGCGTTGATTGATCAGAACTTATAGCCGCACGCAACCATAAAGGCGATCGGATCGATTTCGACGTCGAGGCCATCGGCTGCTCCACCCTTCACTTCAGTGTCGATATCAACTTTCCAGACAGAAGCGTTCACCAGCCATTTTTCGTCGATCATATAATCGACCCCCGCGCTGTACGCCAAACCAAAACTTGGTTTCAGCCCATTTGAACCCAGGCCTGCATCGTCCTCTTCGTCAAAGAAGAAGGTGTAGTTCACACCGAGTCCGACGTATGGCTGAATCGCAGAATCCGCGCCCATAGGGTAGTATTGAGCAGACAAAGTGGGTGGCAGGTGTTTCGTAGTCAGAACATCCGCACCATCAATCGCACCACCGTCACCTTCAGCCGTGTGCTCGAACGGTGTTGCTGCAAGCAATTCCACACCGAAGTACTGATTGACCATGTAAACACCAGTCAGTCCGAGTTGGATGTCACTATCGATATCCAGCTCTGAATTCGGCACCAGCTCGCTGGTATCGGCATTGCCATCCTTAGGAATAACGTTGATTACGCCGGCTTTAACGATAATATCCCCGGCTTCGTATGCAAATGCGGGAACAGCAGGAAGGAAAGCCATTGATACAGCACCAGCGATCAGGGTTTTCATCAGTTTCATCGCGCACTCCTTATATCTGTGCAATAGAAAACACAGCCAGAGTACGCAATTGACAATAACGTCATTTGATACAAATCAAAAACCAAACAACAACGAACGGTTCACAGTCGCGAAGCACGATCTATGTCAATTTTCAGAGATATATGTGCGAATGAAGCCAGACAACCGGACCTTTATGAACGCAGGTCGTCAAAGTTTAATTTCTGGCCTATAGTTACAAGATGAGTATAACTTTCATGTTGCAGGACACAGGACTTGAGTAGCCCGCAGAAGACAACAGATCAGGAATTTGTTCAGAAAAGCCACGTTGGCGTGCGTCTGCTTTCTTATCTACTGGCTTTCAGTTTTATTGTCAGCGTTCTTGCGTCGGGCTTTGTGCTCTATTCCGATTATCGCCGGGGCGTCAACCAGTATCGCAGCAACCTTGATCAGATCCATGCAAGTTACCAGGAAAGTATCAGTTACAGCCTGTGGAACTTTGACAATCGCCAGATCGAATCTCAGCTGTCAGGTATTCTTAATTTCCCTGGCGTGGTTTACGTCTACATTGAAAGCCGTGAAAAGCTGGTTCAGAGTGCTGGCGACATCTATGCAGCAGCCGACCTTCACTACTCATTCCCCCTGACCCACCAGAGCGCGTCTCAAGAATACGAACTTGGTAACCTGTACCTGAATGTGAACTACACCGGGCTCTATGATGACCTTAAGCACAAAGCGCTTACCATCATAGGTACACAGTTCATTAAGACGTTCTCTGTGTCTATTTTCATTCTTGTTATGGTGCGCCTGCTGATAACACGACGTCTTGATGTCATGGCCCAATGGGCGCACACGTTCAGCTTAAATAATCTGGATGACCCACTGCAGTTCCACGACCAACATAAAAGGTCTGACGAGCTCGACATGGTCGCTAATGCCATTAACCGTATGCGCGAAACACTGCGCAATGATGCGCAAGAACGCGAACAGGCTCGTGAACAACTGGTCGAGACTAAAGAGCAACTTACCGTCGCCATCGACAATGCTTCTCTGGGCTTCGCGCGATATTTGCCCGAGTCCGATCATCTGCAGTGCAACAACCACTTCGCTCGCCACCTGGCAACCACCCGTCAGGAGCTGGAATCCATGCCCAGCGCGATGGAGCACATCCGCGACATGGTCAGAGGTCTGAAAGGACCTGAGCAGCGGGAGAAAATCAATCAGTTACTGCTTGGTCGTATTTCGCGCCTGCACGGTGAATTTACCATCGCCAACTTCCGTAACGAGAAATGCTACTTTGATATCACCATGCAGACACTACAGTTCAGCGAGTCGCGCCCTCGTGAAGTGTTGATCTGCATGCTGGATAAAACTCGGGAACAATCTGCGACCCGTCGTGCTCACGAGCTGGCGGCATCGCTTGAAAATAAGGTGACCGAACGCACTGAACAGCTCTATACAGAACAACAAAAAGCGAGAGATACCATAAGGCGTCTTGAAACCCGTCTTGAGCAGAAGAATGCCCAGATGAACCAGCAGTCGACGAATGAATTTAAAAAGTGGCTGCTTGCAGAAATGGAAGAGCACTACCCTGAAGGTGCTGACCTTCCCGGCAGAATGCCTGTCATGCGTGAATACCTCCGCCACTGTATCAATGAGGGCCAGGGCGCTGTTGATCTGCCAAAACTCTTCGACGACCTCTTGCGCGAGTCGGAGATTCTCAAGTCCGTTCGCACTGTGACTCAAATGCCCTTCTCTCTGGTGATTTCAGAGCCAGCCGGACTGTTATCATTTTTGATCAGCCTCACCCTTGAGCGAGAACCGATGCTGAAACGAGCCACCCTCCTCAAATCCAGTGCTGAAGTAAAAGGGGCTACCGCTCAGGTACATTTCTCACTGGTACTACCAGAAGGTACGGATGAGGCAACACCTCACCCGCACTTCGGTTTGGCTGAATACATCACCAGGACACGCTTTCATGGCGAACTCACCCGCCAGTTAAGCAACGAGAATACACTCGACATCGATTTGTCTATTGCCTTGTATGATCACTCTGACGAGTCGGTGCACGACGACGATGAAAACGAAGTAGAAGCCTGATCAGTAATTCACTGACAAAAAAACGGCCAGCAATTGCTGGCCGTAATTATTTTTGTTGTTAGCTACTCACAGAAAAGCAAAGCTGTCTTCTTCCATCTGCATCAGAGACTTCGGATCTTTAAGCATCATTTTGCTGTGTGATTTTGCACGAGGTAAAAGTCGATCATAGTAAAATTCCGCGGTCTGAATCTTCGCTTTATGGAAACCAACGTCTTTTCCTTCAGCGATATTCGTATAAGCGGCGTCGGCCATTTTCGCCCAGAAGAACGCCATAACGATATAGCACGAGTACATCAGGTAATCGACCGATGCAGCCCCCACCATGTCGCGATCCTTTCTTGCTTTAAACGCAATACGGAACGTATTCAGGCGCCAGGCGATCATTGCCCGCTTTAAGCGGCGGATAAATGGCTTCATCTCTTTGGTGTTTTTGTGAGTTTTAATAAACTCAGACACCACAGCACGGAAATCATCAAACGACTTCATACGCCCGAGAAGGATCTTACGTCCTAACAGATCCAGCGCCTGAACACCGGTTGTTCCTTCATACAGTTTCGCGATCTGGGTATCACGAATGATCTGCTCCATGCCCCATTCTTTAATAAAGCCATGGCCGCCGTACACCTGCACGCCGTGATTCGCTGCTTCATAACCCAGTTCAGTAAGACCCGCCTTCATAATCGGGGTCAGGAAGCCCAGTTTGTCATCCCAGTCTTCATAGCCTTTCATATCGCCGTTGCTGTGCGCCGCCATCATTTTATCGGCCAGAGTGGCAGCGTAATACAACATCGCACGACCACCTTCAGCAATAGCTTTCTGGGTCAGCAGCATCCGACGTACGTCCGGATGAACGATCAGTGCATCAGCCACTTTATCCGGGCTCTTCTTCCCACTCAGAGACCGCATTGAACGACGCTCTTTGGCGTAAGGCAGTGCCCCCTGAAAAGAAAGCTCTGCTGCGCCAATACCCTGAATAGAAGTACCCAGACGTGCCGTGTTCATAAAAGTAAACATGCAATGCAGGCCCTTGTTCTCTGGGCCAATCAGAAAGCCTTTAGAACCATCGAAGTTCATTACACACGTCGATGATCCGTGAATTCCCATTTTGTGTTCGATAGAACCGCAGGTCACATTGTTCGGTTCACCATCGCTGCCATCGTCGTTCACATTCAGCTTCGGCACAATAAACAAAGAAATACCTTTTGTCCCTGCCGGCGCATCAGGAAGGCGCGCGAGCACGATATGAATAATATTGTCTGTAAAGTCGTGCTCACCAGACGAGATAAAGATCTTGGTACCGGTAATATTGTAACTACCGTCTGGATTTGGTTCGGCTTTGGTTTTCACCTGGCCCAGGTCAGTACCGCACTGAGGTTCTGTCAGGCACATGGTGCCGGTCCAGCGCCCCTCTGTTAATGGCACCAGGAAGGTCTGCTTCTGCTCTTCAGTACCGTGCAGGTAGATGGTGTTCATCGCACCCAGAGACAAGCCCGGGTACATACCCCATACCCAGTTTGCCGTGCCGATCAGTTCAGATTTGATCACACCCAGAGACAGAGGCAAGCCCTGACCGCCGTATTCAACAGGTGCAGACATCCCCTGCCAGCCACCTTCCATATATTGCTGATACGCTTCTTTGAAGCCAGCCGGAGTCGTAACCTGACCATCGTTAAACTGACAGCCCTCATCGCCGACCTGGTATAAGGGGGATAACACCTCTTCACTGAAACGAGCAGCTTCGCCAATGATGGCGTCAACCATATCAGGCGTCGCTTCATCGCCGCCCGGAATATTTTTGTAGTGGCTCTGATAATCAAATACATCGTTAATCAGAAAGTTGATGTCGCGCAGTGGTGCTTTAAATTGAATCATGAAACTGTCTCGCAAATAGAAAACAAGCTGTTGAAAAAACAGACAGTCAGCATTCTTTCAGTCGAAGAAGTAGCTCGCCATTGGCCGCGATGACCAACACAGTGTGTCACAGTGGTAACTCAGGGGGTTTTCTGGGGGCGTTATTGAGGTAGATCAAGAAACAAAACAGCCCCTGCAGGAGGGGCTGTTTCTTATAGCAGTGAAGTCAGCGCGATTACGCTGGCTCAGCTTCTTTATTTTTCGAAGCTTCTTCGTCTTTCAGTTCGCGACGCAGAATCTTACCAACCGGTGTCATCGGCAGTTCATCACGGAACTCGATGTACTTAGGCTGTTTATAACCAGTCAGGCTTTCACGGCAGTGCGCTTTAATATCGTCCGCTGTGAGGTTTTTATCGGTTGAGATGACGAAAAGCTTCACGGCTTCACCGCTCTTCTCATCTGGAATACCGATAGCCGCACAGTTTTCTACTGCTGGGTGAGCCGCCACAACTTCTTCGATTTCATTTGGATATACGTTGAAACCAGACACCAGAATCATGTCTTTAATACGGTCAACGATCTTCACGAAACCATCGTCGTCGATAACAGCAACGTCACCGGTTTTCAGCCATTCACCGTCTTCAGTGAAGGAGTCTGCAGTGGCTTCAGGGCGATTCCAGTAGCCTTTCATCACCTGAGGACCTTTAACGCACAGTTCGCCACGTTCGCCCTGAGCAACTTCATTACCCTGATCGTCAATACATTTAAGCGACGTACCCGGTACCGCCTGACCTACCGTACCAAGACGTTCAAGGCCTGCTGCTGGGTTAACCGCAACAATTGGCGAGCACTCAGTCAGACCATAGCCTTCAGAGATGCCACAGCCAGTGGTTTCTTTCCAGCGTTTGGCGGTGTCGTCCATAAGTGCAGTACCACCAGACAGAGTCAGGTTCAGGTGTTCAAAATTACATTCTTTGAATTCTGGGTGGTTCAGCAGACCAACGAACAGAGTGTTCAGACCAACGAAGCCATCCAGGCGATGAGGTTTGATCATCTTAATGAACATGCCCGGATCGCGAGGATTTGCAATCAGGATGCTGTGATCACCAGAATCCAGCATAGCCATCAGGTGAACCGTGAACGAGTAAATGTGGTACAGCGGCAGTGGTGCAACGACAGTTGCGCCTTCAGCAGGTTTCAGTGGCTTACCGTTGTCATCAACCTGAGCCATGTTGGCGCGCGCCTGAAGCATATTGGCAATCAGGTTCAGGTTAGTCAGTTCAGCGCCCTTGGCAACACCTGTCGTACCACCGGTGTACTGCAGAACGATAGTGCTGTCGTGACCAGTAATGTGGTTCTTCTTGTGCGCGCCCGCAGACTTACCAAGGCTCAGTGCTTTACGGAAACGCACGGCCGTTGGCAGTGAATAATCCGGGATCATTTTCTTGATGTACTTAGCAGCAGCGTTGATCAGCTGACGCTTAGGGAAAGGCAGCATATCGGCAAGACTGGTCACGATAACATGCTTCAAGCCTGTCTCTGGCAGAATGCTCTGCACAGACTTAGCGAACATGTCCATGCATACCAGCGCTTTGGCACCAGAGTCATTGAACTGGTGAAGCATCTCGCGTTCGGTGTACAGCGGATTGGTATTCACCAGAATCATTCCGGCACGAAGAACACCGTATACCGCAATAGGGCACTGCATGATGTTTGGCATCTGAACCGCGACACGGTCGCCTGGCTGCAGAGTCGTGTGGTTCTGGAGGTAGGATGCGAATGCTGCACTGTACTCGTCGATTTCACGGTAGGTCAGAGTGTAGCCTACGCTGGTGAACGCTTTACGGTCAGCGTAACGCTTGAATGCACTGTCGATGCATTCAACAACCGAATCGTATTCATTCACATTGATGGTATCAACGATACCGGGCGCACGTTTGCCGTCCCAGAAAGACGCATCCATAGGTTTTTCCCCTGTTTATTTGATCGTTTTTTATGGCGCCCAGACTATGAAGCAAAGCGAGTTTGAGCGAAAGTGATATTCGTGACATCATTTTGGTCATTTATCGCCACACATTGTATCAGGTTTATCATGCCCGGACGCCAGGAAATATCCGCTGTTCACCCGCTGTTCACCAACGAGTACCTGATCCCCTTGCTGGAGTTGCTGGCCAACCGTGGAATAAGCCCGGCACAGCTGGTCGCAAGTACCCGCATTTCGCCTCGGGCGCTTGGACAACCCGGCACACATATCTCAGCGCGTGAGTACGACCAGATCGTACGCAATGCCTATCGCCTGTCAAACGATCCGCTATTGGGGCTGGAGCATGGGCGAAGAATGAGCATCGCAAGCCATGGCTTTCTCGGTTTTGCGGTGATGGCAAGCGAAACTCTGGGCGAAGGTCTCTCGCTGGCGGTACGTTACGCAGGCACCCGTACCGGGTTGGCCCGTATTCGATTTCGTCAAGGGCAGGATGAGTGCGCTCTGGAAATTATCAGAGCGGCTGCCCTGCCCGACTCCTTTCCATTTATTGCACACAACATACTATCGACGCTGGTGACGATTGCTCGTTTTTTAACCCGCAACAATGACATCCTCACCCCAATCATCAGACTCGTCGAGTCAGCACAGCGACCAGTGGCTTTCTATGAACAACTGTTAGGCTGTGACGTCGAGTTTAACTGCGATCAGTTCGAACTTGTCATCCCTAAGGCGGCTCTGAGTCTCGAGGTATCGACAGCGAACAGCGTCGCTCGACATAGCGCTGAGCAGGAATGCGAGCGACTATTGGCAGAAGCACCGGGTGAGCATATTGATCTGGCTTCACGCGTCCGCACACTTCTGATCAGTTACGGCAGCGGCCTGTCCCTTGAAGATGTCGCAGAGCGCCTGCGTATCAGCACCCGATCCCTCAACAGGCAGCTGGCACAACTCAACACCAGCTTCCGAAAAATGGTTGAAGAAGTAAGACGTGAACAGGCCACTAGACTGCTTGGCAACTCCAGTATGAAGGTTTCTGATATTGCGGAGCAATTGGGTTACACAGATACATCAAACTTCGTGCGTGCGTTTCGGAAATGGATGGGAATCACACCATTAAATTACCGAAAACTGACCAAACATGTGTCCTGAGTCACAATATTTCCAACCACAGTTTCACAACACCTGTATAATAACGATAACTTTGAGGCGCTGATTGTCCATAAGGAAGTGGAAGATACGAGCGTCCGAAAAGCACAGGCTGCGGCCTCATAACAAAAGAATAATTAACATGTCTCACGTACACTTTCAGTCCGGCAAACGCCCGGTATATCAGGAATTATCTGGTGAAGTGACCCGCTTCTTCAGTGAGAAAGGAATCAGGAAAACCGGCGATGACCGCCTCCATAACAAAGCCATTTTTATTGCTCTGTTGTACGCTGGAAGCTATCTGCTCATCTATGGCCTGTCTGGCTCAATGCATTACATCGCGTGGGCGCTGCATGGTGTAGCTACAGCACTGGTGGGCTTCAACATCATGCACGACGGTGCGCATGAATCTTTCAGCGGTTCACGTAAGCTCAATCGCCTGATGGCTATGTCCTTCAACCTCGTTGGTAGTAATCGTTACTACTGGGCACAGAAGCATAATCGCAACCATCACGCCTTTACCAATGTCGATGAAGCAGATGAGGATATCGACGCACTCGGACTGTTCCGGATGAGCCCTCATCAACCGCATCGCCCATTTCACAAGTATCAGCATTTTTACGTCTGGTTCCTGTATCTGATTACCAGTCTGTTCTGGTTCTTTGCGCTGGATTTTAAAGCCTATGGCAGCCAGAAAATTGCTCGCAGGGATTATTCGCACCGCATGAAGCTCGCTGACCATGTGGAGTTCTGGGCATCGAAAGCCATCTATGTGACCCTGTATCTGCTTATTCCTATGGCTGCTTTGGGAACAGGCCCAGCACTGTTAGGCTTTCTTCTGATGCACGCCTTTCTGGGCTTCCTGTTCGCTGTCATCTTCCAGTTGGCACATGTCGTAGATAAAGCTGAATTCCCCCGTCCGGACGAACGTGGTGTATTACCGGATGAGTGGGCCGTACATCAGATGCGTACTACGGTAGACTTCGCCACCGACAGCCGTTTTCTGACCTGGGCTCTCGGAGGACTGAATTTTCAGGCAGAACATCACCTGTTCCCCAGGGTCAGCCATGTGCATTATGCTGAACTGCATCCCTTGGTTAAGAGCAAGGCTGCCGAGCTGGGTTATGAAGTGCGTTCCTACCCTACTATGTGGGCAGCAATTAAAGGTCATTATCGTCACATGAAAGCACTGTCCGTGCCGGGCACTCCAAAGCGCGCTTTTAATGCAGAGACTACAGATAAGATACAAGAGACAGGCTGTACAGAGTGCACGACCGGATCTGAGGAACTCAGAGCCTCCTGATGCATCCCACTCCTGAGGCTTTGAAAAAAGGTGACGGAGGCAAATATGGGAACATCTGTACACACAATGAACGAGTTGTTTGATCAGCTGGGGCTGCCATCCCAAGACCAGCAGATCTACAAATTTATTGAGCAGCATAAACCGGTTGCCGACAGTAAGAAGATCTACGAGATGGACTTCTTTTCTGACTCCCAGCGAACCTTTCTCAAAGAAAAAACAGAGGAAGACGAAGACTGGGCAGAACTGACTGACACACTCGACTCTCTGCTGCGCCGACCGGCGGATATCAGGCCCTCCTGATTACTGAATCAGGTTGCCCGAACACTACCGACAAGAACAAAAACAAACAGGTACCTGGCGGCCCTATGCACCAAAGGCTGGAGCAACACATAAAGCAGCACCTCGGAGAAGAGGATAACCTGCCTGAAAGTTTTCAGGCGCTTCTCCGGGACGTTGACCGAACCTACGAATTACTGGATCAACAACGGTCCGACCTCATGGATACGCTTGAGCAGAGTGCGCGTACCATGCTGGAGCGTAACGCGACTCTGACCCGCAACCTCGAATCCCAACGAAAATCACAGCAGGAACTGAGTCAGTCCTACGAAGTACTCAATGCCACGCTCAACGCGTCAAACGAAGGCATTCTTGTCGTCGACAACGATGATCACGTCGTCGCGTTCAATGACCGCTACGTAGAGTTACTCCGTACCTCACGGGACGAAGTCATCTCTCGTTCTGGTACCGACCTGTTCCACTACTCCTGCTCCTTGTTCAGCGATAAAACGAAGCTGCATAGTCAGCTAGCGGCGATCCGCGATCCTGGAACATCATCGTTTGATGAATACAAATTTCATGACGGAACAACACTGGAGATATACGGGCACCACCATGAAGTTGCCGGCTTCATATGGATGATCCGCGATATTACAGAAGTACGTGAAAAAGAAGCGACCATCAGTTATCAGGCATACCATGACAGTCTGACTGGCTTGCCAAACCGCGTACACCTGCAGCAGAAACTGTCTGAGGCCATTGAAGAAGCCACAGATACACACAAACGCTTTGCTCTTTGCTATCTGGACCTGGATGGTTTTAAAACCATCAACGACAGCCTTGGTCATAGTACCGGAGACGAGCTGCTTATTGAGGTCGCCCAACGCCTTCAGGGGGTAATGCGCCCAGGAGACACACTGGCCCGTGTTGGCGGTGACGAATTTATCGTACTGTTCAATCACGTCGAGCACCACGATGAAGTACTGGAGTCCGCAGAGCATCTTCTGCTTCGCTTGTGTGATCCGATTCGCCTCGGACGCAGGGAGTTCGTCATTGGCGCCTCTATGGGGATAGCCATCTACCCTACCGATGGCGAAGAAGTCGGCATTCTTATGCGTAATGCCGACATCGCCATGTACCGTGCAAAAGCGAATGGTAAAAATTGCTACCATCTGTTTACGCCATCGCTGGAACGCATCGCCGTTCAGCGTATGTCCCTTGAGACCAGTCTGCGCAAGGCTCTGGAAAGCAACGCACTGGAGTTATATTACCAACCTAAGGTATGCCTCCACGATATACGACCAGGGATGTCAACTGGCCACCTCCACAGCTTTGAGGCGTTACTGCGTTGGCCAAAGTCTAACGGTGAGTTCGTATCACCAGAGAGCTTCATCCATATCGCAGAAGATGCGGGCATGATTGGCCGGATTGGTTTCTGGATTCTTGAGCAAGCATGCATCCAGGCAAAAGAGTGGTACCAGCAAGGCTACCAGGCCAACATCAGCATTAATATTTCCCCAAGACAGTTCCTGATTCCGAACTTTCATCTGGATATCGTCCGCACGATTAAAGAAATAGGCATACCAACCTCACTGATCTCAGTTGAGATTACAGAAAGCCTGCTGATGCAGGATCTCACTCATGCCCGCCACGTTCTCGAGTATTTCAGAGAACATGGCATATTTATTTATCTCGACGACTTCGGTACCGGCTTTTCATCACTCAATTATCTGAAGAACTTACCCGTCGACGCCATCAAAATCGACCGGACGTTTGTGAAGGACCTGAGTACGAGCACCGCCGATCAGGCTATTGCCGCATCGATCATTACGTTAGGCAAAAACCTCGATATGCTGATTGTGGCCGAAGGTATTGAGACCGCCGAACAAGCTGATTTTCTGATTCGCAATGGCTGCGATCTCGCTCAAGGCTTCTATTACGGACACCCAGTGAGTGCATCTGACGCAGAACAGTTCCTGCACCCTGACGACTTATTGCACTGCAATATTGCACATCGTCCAGTGGCGAAGTAAATTCGCCGCCTGTTTAACCGATTGATCACTGGAGCCCGCCGTGGAATACCCGTCTTTTATTGCGATTGACGCCAGCTCATATGAAGACACCGCACACCCGGTAGCGATTGCCTGGTCACTGGCTGATGGCACCGTCAAAACCACACTGGTTCAACCCGACGATGACTGGGACGACTGGGACTTTGCTCTTGAAGACCTGCACGGCATTTCACAGGACACCCTATATCAGATGGGGGAAACCGGGTGGTCGGTTATTCGTGAACTGGAAGCCGATCTAGACCAGCCATTTCTGCTTGCAGACAACGCCGAGCGTTGCGAGTTGCTGCTGGAGAAGCTTTACGACGCCTACGGTAAGGAATCATCGATCGAAGTTGGTGCATGCCAGGCTGAGCCGGGACTGGACATGCTGGGAGAATGGTACGAAGACACCAATTTCTGGCACCAGCCATGCGATGAGCGTGTACGTTTACTGCTCTTTAAGTGGAATGAATCAAAAGATCATTAACGATATATAAAACGAAAAAATAAGGATAAGAGATCCAAAACGATCTCTTATCTAATTTAAAATTCTAAACGTCGACTCAATTGAAGCAGCCCAGCGCTCAGGGACGCCCGCCTCACTGGCAAACTCCGACCATTTCCGGACTGTAGCTTCTACCTCAGCAACCAGTTCCCTTACCTTTCGTTCACGAATGTCTGCCGCCTTACCACATTCGATAAGATCGTCGAGAGTAAAACCATCACGCTTGCCGTTCACCGACATCTGATGCATCGACGTCCAGTCGCCTTCAGGATTGTATGCATATGTCACATCATAAGCAGGCGCCAATGACCAGTGCCCCTGCCGATTCATAAGAAAGCCGATATTTTTCGTATGGTCATCCTGATTGCGGATCATAAGGTTCAGCAGCATACGTCTGAACTGCTGCTCCTGAGCGACTTTGGCCTGCGTCTTCACTATCTGACGAATAACCCGGAAACACTGCTCGTAAGAATATCCACCCGCCACATTAAAATCATAGTGAGCGATACCGCAGAGCGTCTGCATGTGCAATTTCTTACCGGAGTCCGACCGGTCGAAACGCTGAGTCAGAAAGTGTGCGCGGCCGTTTTCTTCGAGCAAACGACTCGGCATCATCTCAATGCCCGCGGCCTTCGCCATCAGATAACACGCATATTCAATCCGTGTGTAACCTTGTGGATCTGCCAGTTCTTTGTCCCGGTTTGCTGCGACACCATCGAATTTCAACAGGTAGTGCCTGAAGCCCTGCTCGGTATCGCACTGGCCCGAGCGCACTTCTCCGGTTTCTTCATTCCACGCGATAACGGCCTTTGCCCTTGCGCCGCCGGCCGATGTTCCGACAGCGATGATCTGATTCAACGCCTGCGCGTCTTCCTCTCCTTCAATAATCTCAACGGCCAGTCCCTGCTTCTGATTCAGAGCCTTATTCGCCAAAGACACGAGTTGCGACAACTCAACGGCACTTCCATCTGAACTTTGCTGCCGTGTTGCTGGGGAAAATTCTAATGCCCCCATACCTCTCTGCCCCATGTAGAGTAAACGCTCGACCGGATTGAATGACCCCGGATCGCGACCTTGTGCCACCAACCATTGATCAATCAGCAAGTTACCGAACTTATCAGGCAGGGCATCCGCCAACATACCGGGTAAGCCCATAAAGGTTTCATGGGCAAGGCCGGGGAAGCTGAAGCGACCTGGTCTCAGCGGCATCATCAGAGGTGACAATGCTATGCCCGAGCGCAGAAATTCAGGAGAATATTCGAACACGCCGAGCTGACGCTCGTTGTCCCACTGCACTGCACCGATTGTGCGCCCCCAGAGCTGTACTTCCGCCAGACTGATCATTCTTCATCACCCCAGGACCAGCGCTCAGCATCACCCGCCAGACCGGATTCAGGTCTTGCCCGCTGGCGCAAAGGAGGTTCGCTGTAGATGCCCGCGCCTTTTTCACGAAGACTTGCCATAGGGCTGATATCCGGCTCGCGAATCAATGCGTCCAGCAAGTTCATCAGCTCCAGCGCCCGCAGAAGAGCGATCAGATTAAGCAGGCTAAGGTTACCTTCTCCGCTTTCAAAGCGTCGCAACGTAGCAACCCCGACTCCTGCGAGGTCTGCAAGGGCCTGCTGAGTGATATTACGCTGAAGACGCTCACTTCTTAGCCGCCCGGCTAACCTTGCCAGAATCTGCTGATCTGACAATGGTCCAAGATCATATAAACTCATTTATGATCTCCTAATTCAATATATGACAATATTTGATCATATACGATCGTTAGTGAAAAAAGCAATTCTACTATGCAACCTCAGCCAATCACAGTAGAGTACGCACCTTTCGTCTTTGCAACTTACGCTCGGGAATACAGGCATGGCACTGAAAGCCACCATCTATAAAGCTGAACTCATGATCTCAGATATGGATCGCGACTATTATGCGACCCATACCCTGACGATTGCCCAGCATCCCTCAGAAACCATCCTGCGGATGATGACCCGTATCGCTGTCTTTGCCCTGAATGCTCACGAGCGCCTGGAATTTACCCGCGGCATCAGCACCGAAGACGAGCCAGACCTCTGGCAACGCACCTACAGCGATGAGACAGAACTTTGGATTGAACTGGGCCAGCCCGATGAAAAACGCCTGCGTAAAGCGTGTGGCAAAGCGCAAGCAGTGAAACTGTACGGCTATCAGGGTAATGCGTTTGATGTCTGGTGGAAGCATCATGAGAACAAAGTACACGCCTACCCGAAACTGAGCGTGATCAAACTGGACGACGACGCCTGTACTCAGTTAGAAGCGCTATGCTCCCGCACAATGCGACTGCAAGCGACGATTCAGGACGGTACCATGTGGTTAGGGAATGACGAACAATCAATTGAATTCACGCCCGAGACACTCTTCAGTGGAGATCCGTCATGAGTACTTTCCGCAGCCTCCTACACGATGCCAACATACTCAAGCGCCTGGATTCGCTCGGCTACAAAGAACCGACACCGATTCAGGAAGCAGCCATTCCGCATATTCTTGACGGCACAGACCTGATGGCGGCGGCACCGACTGGCACCGGGAAAACCGCCGCGTTCATGCTGCCACTGCTGCAACTACTCAGCGAGCATCCCCGAACTGAAGAAGAAGGCTACCGCTACCCAAGATTGCTGATCATCGCACCAACACGCGAACTGGCTCAGCAACTGGCCGAGAACTTCCGCGACTATGGACGCAACTGCGGTCATCGATGTCTGCTTCTCTGCGGCGGTCAGAATCCACGCACCATCGAAGATAAAATGGCCGAAGGCGCCGATACCGTTGTTGCCACACCAGGCCGCCTGTATGAACTCATGATTCGTCATCGCGTCAGCTTTGAACACCTACAGTGCCTGGTGCTTGACGAAGCAGACCGTCTGCTTGATCTGGGCTTTGCCGAAGATCTGCAGCGCATCGTCCAGAAACTGCCCGACGTTCGCCAGAACCTTCTGTTTTCTGCCACCTTCGACAATGCCGTCCGTGAGCTTGCCTCTGAGCTTATGCCTGGCGCTATCGAACTTGGTCAGAAAGATGCCAACCGCACCAGTGAAAATGTCCGTCAGTGGCTACACCCGGTCGATCACAGCGATAAAGGCAACGCTGTCGCCTCACTACTGATTGAAAATAAATGGAAGCAGGTCATGGTATTTACCAAGACCAAGAAAGGCGCCGACGCGCTGACCGACCACCTGAAAGCAGAAAATATTCAAGCAGAAGTACTGCACGGCGACAAAACACAAAATGAACGGAACGACATTCTTGATGCCTTCCGTGAACATCGCCTGCGAGTACTGGTGACGACGGATGTTGCTTCGCGTGGTATTGATATTGAACACTTGCCTGCGGTCATCAATCATGACCTGCCACCGGTCGCGCACGACTATATTCACCGTATTGGTCGTACCGGCCGCGCTGGAGAAAAAGGCATCGCGATTTCACTGGTCGCCGCACACGAAGTCGACACACTGACCGCCATTGAAACCCTGATCGGCCGAGCCTTACGTCGCGAAGATCTTATCGGCCATGTGCCAAACCACAGCGTACCAGCGACAGGGCCAGGAAAGCTTAACCTGCGTAAGCCATTGAAAACGAAAGCGGGTAAAGAAAAGACCGAAAAGGGAAAATCTTCAAAAGGTAATCAAGGTAAGGAAAGCAGTCAGGAACTGAGCTCTGTGCCTCGCGCTAACCGTGCAAAAGAAAAACCATCCGCGCCACCAACGAAAGAGCCTAAAGGTCGTGGAGGATCTCTCTTCTCTGGTCGTAAGAATGTCACCAAGAGATCGATTGATTAAACACGCGAACACTATGCCTGCGATCTGAATTATTTCGGAGGCAACCGCCCCACAAAGAGATTACAGCGCTGAAGCCAGTATTCCAGATCTTCTGGCTCAGCGACTGCCGCGCCATCAACCATGACCATGCCCTTTAACGGACGACCGGTAAAGTCCATCTCCCGCGTCCCATCTTCGCCGAGCGCGGCGTCATAGTCTTCAGGGCCAACACGCACCATCAACTCGTCGCCGAGCACACCGCAAAGCATATGACCGTTGAGCATGATACAAAGCCCACCGAACATCTTCTTTTCGTCCCAGTGGCCAAAGTGACAGACCACCGTGCGAATACGCTCCGCAAGCTCAGTATCAAACGCCATAGAGTCAGGCCGGATTAATATCCAGCAGTTCAACTTCGAAAATCAGCAACGAACCACCTGGAATCGTACCCACCTGACGATTACCGTAAGCCAGACGCGCAGGAATATAGAATTTATATTTTGCGCCTTTGGTCATCAGCTGCACGCCCTCAGTCCAGCCCGGGATCACACGGTTCAGCGGGAATGAAATCGGCTCACCGCGCTTTACTGAGCTATCAAACACAGAGCCATTCATCAGCGTGCCGTGATAATGCACCAGCACAGTGTCGGTCGCTGCCGGACGAGTATCGCCCTCGCCTTCTGTAAGCACTTCGTACTGCAGACCGCTGTCGGTCTGAGTGACTTCACCGCGTAACGCATTCTCAGCTAAATAAGCATCGCCGACGGTCTCGTTTTCTGCTGCACCCTTACTGAATACACCCGCGCGCTTCAACGCGTAGATCACCAGCAAAACGATGAGTACGATCAGAACAATATTAAAATTCATAATGGCTCCTTAAATTTAACCGACATTATGCCGATTAATCTCAGAAATTACATTTGGAACACTCTGTTTGGCCAAACCTTGCCAATGCGACTGAACTTGTCCTTCTGATCCGCACCTAATTGACTAGGTTATACATCAGCCGCTGTGATGATAGCGGCAGATTAACGGATTTCATGGAGGCCGAGCATGTCGACAGTTAACAGTCTGAATACCCAGTCCACGCTAGAGGTGGATGGCAAATCCTACCAATATCACTCGCTTCTCAAGGCGGCCGAACAACTGAAAGGCATTGAGAAGTTGCCCAAGTCCTTAAAGGTTCTGCTGGAGAACCTGCTCCGCAACGAAGATGGCGACACAGTCACCACGGACGACATCAAAGCCATTGCAGGCTGGTTAGACAAGCACTCATCCGACCGCGAAATTCAGTACCGCCCTGCCCGCGTTCTGATGCAGGATTTCACCGGG
>NZ_DFQB01000003.1:0-18696 GCF_002377545.1 Thalassolituus sp. UBA3500
GACACAGAATTCTGAACACTACCGCGGCTAGACGCTCATATTGACTTGTGACTGGCTGACACAGAATTTTGAACGCCCTCGAATCTTCCCATCCAGACCCAACTGCGATTCCGTAAGCTGACATAAAAATCTCAGCATCGTCGTCAACTTTTGACAAAGCAGATTCAACGAGGTGTTGAGCACGTGGGGAACCTATTGATTGAGCTAATTTAGCTACCCTAATTAGAGACTGAGGATTAGCATCGTCTCTACCCTTCCATTCTTCTTCAACAAAGTGATGAAGACTTTCCCAATCTCCAGAAGAGATGGCTATGTTAACAAGAAGTTCTTTATGTCTATCTTTAACTTTTGAGTCTTCAATTAACTCCAGTTCTTTCTTGGCGTCTGAGAATCGGCCAAGCTGATAATAACTGACCGCCATCAATCCTCGAAGTTGATCGGACTGACATACAAAGTCAGAATTTTCATTGAGAAATTTCAATACCTCATCAGGTTGCTTACAGTAATGTATCGAAAATGCCAAACTGATTGCATCTTCTAATGATCGGGTTCTTTCAAATAGATCCAATGCATAACCATGCATTTCTTCCCATTCAGACAGGTTTTCTAGTTTCTTTACCAGAAGAACGAGATCTGGCAACTCGTTTGTTCTATTAAATTGCTCCTTATATTTACCAATTGACTCATCACCACATGACTCGGCGATAATATTCTCAAGCTTTAATCTTTGAGCTTCAGGCAATCCATATTCAATCAACTCGGTCAAGCAAGACGATGCTGCATCAACGTCACCACTTCTGGATAGCGCTTCAATTTGAATTGAGTCGATATAAATTCTGTCTAGGCATTGGTATAGCTGGTCTTTATACTTCCCTACATATTGAGCGACATCCTTGGGGGAATTTTGCTCAAACGCTAAAGCTAACCGGCCCAGTGCAATCTCTGTAGAGATTCCTCCGGAACGAACAATACTTTGCTGTATTTCTGATTCAAACTGTTTTAGATCGATCGGAATCCCAAATTGTAGTGCCAATGGAACTCTTCTAATTTTGTGGTCTGAATCACTCAGGCTTGCTTTTAACTCATCTAAAGCATCAGTCCTTAATTCGGTGTCTCTTAGACGCAACCAAAGATTATAGTCACTTGCGATATTTGCAGCTTGACTACAACCTGAATTTTCTGCCGCCTTGCTACACAACAAAAAATTACGAATAGCCAGCCTGCGACTATTTAGAGAAACATCGTCATCAAACAATCTAATTGATGCATCTAAAGGCGGGTGCCTCAATAAAGCACTTCTTAATTCTTCTGGAGCAGCTTTAAGCAAATTTGATAATGCGGCACTAAAGTACAATACAGGCGTTATTTCAAAGTCTTGACTTACAAGCTTCCCTACACAGTCAAATGCTTCATCCCAGTTTCCAGCATCTAATTGATGAGATATGAATAAAAACTTGCCATCAGAGTCTAGATCAAGAAAGTCATGCCCTGCACTTTTCAGCCATTCAATACCCTCTGCGGGGGTATCGTGGTGAATGACCACTAAGAAGCAAGCCGTAACTGACTGTAAAGTGTCAATTTTCGACAAAATTGACAGCGCTAACGATCTATCACCTTCTGAAGAGGCAATGAAAGCCTTAGCGATAGAAACCTCTTCCGACCCTGAGTGTTTCTCGGCTTCTTCAAGAGATTTTTTAGCAGCAGCTATATCCTTATATGCAAGAACCCTTGAACACCAAGCTAAAGCTATACCCCTTACTGGATCAGCACTTGCGGAATACTCCCCATCCAAAAGCTTATGACAAAACTTCTTTGCCCGGTCTGCAGGCTCTACTTCTCCTACAAAAAATCGCGCTGCCCTTAAGTCCAATAATTCCTGTGCTATGGTCTTTGAAACAATGTTTTGCGGGTAGGAGTTTAAAAAATAGTTGTACTGATTGTTTCCATCACCTATTTGAGCCCCTTGAACATTAAGAGGGTTGCTTCCATCATTTTCAGACATAACTAATTCCTGCCCCCTCAACTTGGCTAAAATTTATTAATTTGCGTGTTATTGTCCCCTATCTGAACCCCTTTTCCGCCTTGAACAGTTACATTGTATTTGCCAGTATCGAAACCGTTCTTATCTAACAGCTCATATAGCGCCTGAGCTTTATCAACAAGCTCAGCCGAAGGCTCAGGTATGGATTCAGACAATTTCTTTTCAACTGGCACCTGAAATGTTTCGGGATCATCCTCCAAATTAGATATTAATATATTGGCTTCTTGCTCCAGCTTACTGTCATTACCACTAACTTGGTTGTTCCAATGATGAATAACCAAAGTTCTTAAACCAGAATATGCGTCTTTAACTGCTTGGCTAGCAGTATCTTTTAACGCGGCAGATGAGCCCGCCACTAGTGCGCCAACTATCATCGAAATAGGTTCCATGGGGAATTTCCTCTAAAATTTATACTAAATCCCTCCGACACGATCATAAGACTTCGAAACTTCACGCAAAGGGGGTCTACGACACTGCTATTTATAAATGGGGGGTAACATCTTGATATTCAACCCAAAACAATGTCAAAAGTACTTCTTTAACCTCTCAAACGCTACACGAACAGCCAAACCATAAAGGCAAGCAAAGGGCAGGATGATAAAGGAGGGATTTAAACTATATGGAAGGCCAATATAGATCACACAGGCCATAACAAATGCAGGCATGATAGATCGTTTGGCCAGGTTAAAGACGTTGCTGCTTTCCCTGCCACCACCCCAGCGCCTGAGGTCTCGTTCTACCAAACCATCAATCGCCCCAACTAATCCGGTGAGTGCGAAAACCGGTAACGAGAATAGAATCAACGTCAACCGGATAACAAAGGTCTGCGAGACATAACCTGCCGCTAGAATATAGCTATCATAGCGGCTATAGAGCCCACTTGCCCAGTCTGCAACCGCTGAAAAAATTCTACCTGAGTCGTTTGGTGGCGTTTGCTTGACGCCCATCAACGCTACTTGCTGATCGATCCAGCGAACAGCCCGCTCTGCCTTTACAGAAGCTAGGCGTTTGTAATTCACAGACTGCTGCTGGAGGTGTTGGTTGAGGTAGGCCTGATCGGCTTGGAATATTTCTTTGGCGTGGCCATCTCTCTGATCTGGCCAGAAATACACCATACCCACCCACTCGATGAAAATAGAGAGTATCAGGCTAATTATTAACCAGGCAATTAGCTGCGTAGTGCCAGAGAGCAACCTGCCTATGAGACCGGGTTCTTTTCTTCTGGGGGGCTGATACTGCTGTGACTTGGCCATGGGCTTATCAGCCTTGCCTATCGACCATAATAGCTCGGCCAGTCCACGACTGACGTATAACTGCGCCGCATATGCTGGAGCATGTCGCCTAAATCGTCGGGCAGCTCCTGATCATCCATTTTGGACGGCATGGGAATTCGGATTTTCCACAGTTCACTGCCTCTAAGCAGGACGAATGCCTGCCCTTTGGGAAGCGCCACAATATCAGCAGGTGAAATCATGGGCACGCGGCTAATGCTTACCCGGTCCTGATTATTGGAGGTGAAACCAATACCCGCAGAAGTATCGACATTGTCGGTGACACCGGAAACCGCCATGATTTCGCTGACACTCACCTCGGGTAGCTGCTTGGTGAACATCTCACAGGTCGCCACCTCTTTCACGCCCATGATCAGCATAGTGCCGATGTTGCCTGCCAACTGTCCGGCTTTCGCTTCGCTACCCAGCTCGGCAATCGGGTCGCTCCAAGTCTGTGTGTACAGATTAAGTTGGTAACCAGCCCCGCCGCTTTTATTAATCAGCGTCTTGAACTGCGGCCCGATCAAGTCGGAAAATTCGTCCCCGTGAATCACAATATTCGGTGGTTTCTTGGTGTGCTCGTTCGTATTACTGGGCGCTATACCATGTTTATAGATATGACCCGCCAAACTGGTCAGATCACTGAACATGGAAGCGCCCACCGCACTGGCTACTTCTGGATCGGTGAGTGCGTCCAGCCCCACATAGACGACTGCGTTAGACCTTATTGCTTGCGCCCATTCCAACACCGGGCGTTGGTCGTCGGTGTTCGCCTTATCGGGTGCCAGGATAGAAGCGATGTTGCCGGTGGTTAGCTTTTCCAGGAAGGGCTTGATGGACACCGTGATTTTCAAGAAATACTCACGGTCATAGCGAAAAGCAGACATTAGCCCTTCTAACACCTGATCGAAAGTCGCATGGGTATTGAGATAGCGCACCATTGCCAGTGCCTCAGGGTCTTTGCCCTGATCGATCCTTGGCAACGACTTTATGTTGATACTGTCTTGCAGCTCCCCCAGCTCATCCTGCCAATCCTCCGGGCCATGCTCTGCCAGCCAATGACGGCCATACAGAATCAACAGAGCATCGATATCGGTGATATAGCGACGAATTTTGAGGTAATCCGGTGTTTCACCCATCGCCACCAGCGCCACGGCAATGACATTGATGAATTGCCAGGCGAATTCTTTAAACGCACTGGCCTCACCTTCACCCGGCAACTGGCTGGCGATTCGCGTCGCGACCTCTGTAATCCGCGAAAAAGAACCAATGGCGTTGTACCGGGCACTCAGCTCGGGATAGCCCAGATGAAAGATAATGAGTTGACGCCCTGCTTTCTGGGCTTCGACATAGATGCGCTTTAGATAATCGGCATCTCCTTTCGGGTCTAACACGATGACACAGTTGTTGCCGCGTCGAATATCCTGGGTGGTCAGCACTTCGGCCAGCCGGGTTTTGCCATGGCGAGTTCGGGCGATCACCACCATATGTCCGACCCGGTCACTGAGCGGCATTGTGGCATTGGTTTCCCCTCTGATCCCGACGCCGTGTATGACGGCATCGCCCCCAATGGCTGGCGGGGGACGGACGGGATTCAGAGGGGAATCTAGTGCAGTCCATCGCATGATCGTTCGCAATAGGGGCGTATGCTCCCATTCGATCTCTTTGCGACGAACCCATTGTTTGATGGCGCTGGGCTGCAGATAACGTTCAGCGCGTTTATCGCGGGCAGCGTAGAGTCGTTCGGTGTGTGTCTGGTTCCAGCGAAAACCCCGCCCTAAGAACAATACCGATTGACTCACCGGCACTTGAGAAGAAGACATGACATAGCGTGGGCTGCGCTTGAGATGACGCTGGTATTGAATCACACGCCAGGCCTGACGACCGCGCCACACACCGATCCCACCCAAACACCCGGCGCTGAACAGGGCAACCGATGGGGTCATCATCAAAGTGTGTGGTGCAGCTAACACGATCCCCGCACAACTCAACGCCACTATCGCCGAAGACAGTTCCACAGGGGGCGCAATAACACCTCGACTTCATACCGGTCGGTCACTGCTCCCAACCCTCCTTTGATAGCAAGATCGGGTAGTGACTCAGACCCAGCTTAGTGGCGAAACCTTCGGCTGAAGCGGGCACCAGACGAAGCCCTTCCGCGATAGTCAAAACCGCCTCAATCTCCTGGCGATCCCTCGCCTCAATCAATAGGCCAACGGCTCCGATACGGATAAGCAGCTCACGCTTTTCAGCCAACCAGTCTCGCGATTTCTGATCAGACCCCACCAAAAACAAGGGCCGCTGCAAGTAGCGCAATGCTTTTGGGGTGACTGTGACCTTACCCGGCTGCATTGAAGGTGTGGTGATCGGCAGCTTGAACGGCAATTGGCGATTCGCGTCCTGAGCAGTGGGCTTTTCTTGTGGCGCTCGTTTCGGCAGATAGGGCTCAAGCGGTAAGGTATCGCCTGAGTCATAAATCACGGTTAGTGGTTCTCTGGCGTGAGCCCCTAAACACAACAACAGGCACAGCAGTCCGAATAGCCCTCGCATTAGAACCACTCCCGCCAATACTGCCTTACACGCTCTCGGTAACGCTGAGCGCTGTCGAGCGATTCCGCGTCCTGGCCGGGGTCGTGGTAGCGCGCTACCGCCTCCCACCAGTCATTAGTCTGCTCAAACTGCTCGTACAGAATCGTGGCTCCAGCACTGAGGTTCTTAATAGGCACCAGCGATTCGTCAATCGTGGCAAACCGTTGCCCGTGCCAACGCCAGTTAACTTGCATCAACCCGATATCAACTGACTGCCTATTTCGGATAGCCTGGGAAACTCGGTGAATTGCATCTTGCTGGGATTCGCAAAAGACGCTTTGGCCATCGATATTCAACGCCCAGGGCCACGGTACCCGCTCACCGCGATAATGCGTACCGCTTTCTGCCATTGCTATCGCATAGAGAATATCGACAGGGACTTGATGGCTCTTGGCAACTATTAAATAGGCCACTGGCACTTCTTCCAATGCGACCGCCGCCACTGATTGCATCAATGTCACCCCGGCGATCCACGGTTTAACTAAACATGACCTCATCAAATAAGGCTTCATAACCCTAAACTCTCCCTGCTCAACTGAAAAAAACGTCCATTACGCTTTAAAAAGATCGGCATGGTATCTACCGGTGAAACTGTGGATTGACTCTTCAATCGCTGGAGTAACCCCTCATCACGGTTTAGTGTGAGATGCCGTCCATTGAGCCAGGTCGTTTTTATCGCGTGGGCATTCGCCCATGCTCTAACAGCCCCATCATCTTGAGCATCGCGGACGTACACATCGACACCGCTTTGTTGAGTGCTCGACAACAAACCCATTAATCGGTTAATCACCGGCAAGCACTCACGGCAATTTGGCGGTACAAAAAGAAGCAGACGGTCTCCATCAACAAAGCGTTTTTGCGCTAATCGTTTCGCGTCCTTCATTGCAAGCTTCTGTTGTTGGTGCGCAAAGTAAGGAGCCAACAAGCGGTGATCTAACATCTTTGCATTGGGGAACAGACGTTCGAAGGCAGCGCGGTAGGCTTGTTGAAATCTCAACGTGCGCCCGGTTAAATCAAATTCCTGTTGCGCATACAGCTCGGCGTAACGCTGTTCTTCCTGCGGAGACTCTGCAAACATCCCAAGTGCTAACAATGGATCAAGGTCGGGATTCCATTTTCCTAATGGGCCACGCATTAAATCGAGATAACGCTGATACTCTTCTTGATCTAATCCCCACCGTTTCGCCAAGGTCTGTAATTCAATCGTTCGGCTGATCGGCGTTTCAGCACCAGGGGTTTGTGATGTGTGTGTTAAAACCTCATTCGTATCCGCAATCGCTGCGCCGGAAATAGACAAAAGTAAAATCAACCCTATTGCTAAAGTACGCTGGTGATTCACGGTGTCACCTCACGCTGAATCCATAGACGGTAGTGCTCGTCAACGAGCTGACTGGCTTCAAATGCGGTTGGCAATGTTTCAGGATTAACAGGCGGTAGTTTCAGCATCGCACCAGCTAATAGATGATTCATATTGTCATTGGCAAACGCATGGGGATTCGCATGAAAGAGGTAAACCAGAACCTGGTCTATTGTCATGCCTGGGAGATCGAGCTGGCTGGCGATGCGGCTTAAAATGTCACCCCGCTGCACAGGACCGTAGCTTTGACGATCTTGCTGCGCGGCTGAAAGTGCCCCCGGCTCTTTCGACGGCAATGAGTTTATTTCCTTCTGATCCAACCATTGTTGTTTGGCGATCTCCATCTCTTCAGCAGTAGCAAATTGACCAAACCCTTCACGCAACTGATAGCGCACTGAGCGCTTGACTGGATTGATTAGAGGTCGAAAGCTTTTCCCGCCCAAGGTGGTCAAAGCATCCATTAACGTCATTGATCCCAAATTTCGATGCGGTTCGGGAAGTGTCAAAACCAACAAAAGGTATTGTTCATCTGCCTCATGAGAGTCGTCTAATTGAAAACCATAGGGCTTCAACAGGAAATCCAGCGCCCCTCCTACTGTGGTAATTTTCTCTGGTACTCGTAGATCGACAATGCTTTTCAGCAGGTCGGTTTTTGCAACCTCAGGCCCCACCTGAACAGTGAGATAGCGACTCTCAAAAATACGACTATCCGTCGTGTCCGCAGTGTCTGCCTGCACCGATAACGGATAAACGAATACTACTGCCAGTATCGCCACCCACCTGCCAATCGCTATCTCTCGCATGAATACCACCATTCATCCAATCATTAAAAACGGTCACCAGATTAGAGGTGGCAGCTTGCTAGTGGCAGCAAAAAGCTTTCACGGGCAAAAGAAAGAATAGGATTGATCGATTTTCAAGGAGTGAGGGAGGGAGATGTAAGAATGATAAAGGCCTGACGGGAGTCAGACCTTTATCGTGGGTTACTGGGCAAAAGCCAGTTGATCATTAACTTCTAGTCGCATAGCCGGTGTTGGCTGCCAGTGCTTCAGTACTACGAGGGTTTCCCACCGTACACTTGTGACACCTATCATCGACGTTTCTGTCAACTGACCTTGCAGCTGTGTTAACAACGCACGGGTACTGTAACTTTCTGAGATTGTGCCTTCGGCACTGATACTCAGGATATTTTCCTCAATGCCTATATCGATATAGCCTGCATCGACAAACTCGGTTTCTCGCAACTTGCTGAGAACGGATCGCACAACAGCATTATCGGCATCTGCTTTGAGTTTTACTGCACCTCGCATTTCCAGGTACTCCATCATCTTTCTCCTCATCGTTGAATGAACAAGAGAAATATGTCCCTACGGGAAATCATTTCTCCCGTAGGGGTGGTATAACTGGCTAACGTATCAGCAGTTGCTTGTAACGTTTTCGGGCCATACCGATTGATTGGCAGCGTAACTGCCGGGTACTATTGAGACTGCAATAGCCACAGTGTGATTCGTCATGAGGTTTCAGCGTCAAGGAGGAACGCAGGCATGAGCCGAGTAGTCCTTGATGCGATTGATCATTCTCACCCTCTCAAAGGGGTTGCAGTGCTGCTGCAACCCCTGCTACCGGCGAGGGCGGGAAGGCCCAGCGGCCAGGGCAGCGCCCGTTGAGCGTAACTCCTGAATGATTGCTTACCGCCCGAGATACACCGCCGTGATTTGCTCACGCTCATGACCGAGCTCCTGAGAAATCGCCCAGCGAGCCACCTGATCATTCGCGCGTTCTTCTTCAGTGAGTTCACTGCTAGATGGGCCACCACAGGCGGGTGCCTGCTTTCCGGTGAGTTCGTAATATCGCTCTTGCGCATAGCGGTGACGCAAACCATGCAACTTGGATAGCCCTGCCTTTTGCGTCTCACGTTCATAGAGGCGCATTTGCTGAACATACATCAGGTGGGATGGAATCAATGAACCTTTCCCGGCTACCTATCGTGCCCGCCGGAGAACATCCCGCTGCTCGTCGGTTCGAATAGGAATTTCTCGTGCCCGCCCTCCTTTACACCAGGTAGATTTCAAACGAATGTAGGTATTTCGGTCTGCGTAGTCCGGACTGAACTTAATTGCTTCTTCCCGCCTCAGGCCAAAGGCTTTTTGCAGTTCCAGGCTGATTCTTAAATGTGGATCGCTGATTTTTTCGAGCAGCTCCTGATCCAGGTCACGCGCTTTCGACACGTTAGTGACAAAGACCCGAGAGTCAATGCCGTAATAGGCATTGTCCTTAGCAACTACATTTTGCTTACCGATTTTTTCAGCCCACCAACGCAACGCTGCAAGACGATTTTTGATCGTACCGGGAGTCAGCCCTTCTTCGAGGTATTTGGTGACCAAAGCATCGACATGCTTAGGCTTGAGAGATTTCGCCTCCATTCGCCGATAGCCCAATTCATTAAGATGATTCGCCATCGTTTGTAACAACTGAAAGCGTTCAGCTTGTGTGGCGCGACTGCCATCTTGATTGCGCTGACATAAATCCTTTAATTGATAATTGAGATCTTTCACAGACAACTCCTCGTCGAGAATTAAAGCGTGTTCACATTCTCGAAAAAGAAGATATGCTGAGTCGTTAGTTAACCTTTCAAGGCCGAAGGAAATAATCTTCAAGTATTTATTGATGCATCAATCTAATGCCAATCAGCCGACAGCTAAGTATTACCGGCATTGAAGCAAAAAAATTGATCGTGCGTTATAGATAGCTTCGTTTGTGTCTAATCGTTCCGGTCAGGCTTGTTGTCCGTTCTTCGCCTAAGACGACTGTTCTGAACGGACAAATTGCCCTATGGAACAGACGTGCGACCGTTCAGAACAGTCGTCTTCAAGCTGGAACAGTGCGGTGTTAAAGTTTCGGTCAGTGTTTATGACTGTCCAGCCACCACAGTGGATGGAGAAGCAATCTCAAAATCAGATTGCTAACGTCACGGGACACCACTCCCACAAAACCTGAATAGCGGCATAACCAACAATGCCAATTCCCGGATGGGTACGACAGGGTTTCGTTTTCACGCTTTAGACAGTACTACTACTTTCATTTTTTCTTTTGCCAGGCATTTCTCCTTATTTATCTATACAACTAAGTGATAAGCCACTCATCGCGGTTGCGTGAATCAACTTGAAAAGCCCTTTCGAGCCGGTTTGCTATTGAGAGTGCAATAGCCACACATTGAGGTTTTAGTATCCATAAAGTGAAGAGAAAATACCCTGATAATGCTTTCGGCATGTCAGGAATATTTATAGAGATCAGTATTCATGGGGGTTAGCGATTTATCGTACCCCACGTCACTGCATTTGGTTGCAGTGACGTGGGCCTTAAACCTCAGGAATAAACTCTCATATTCCTCACCTATATTTCTTCTATAGTGCAATGAGTAATTCCGAAATTCTGTTTTAATGCTGACCTAACCGCCGATTTAATGGTAGCTCGATCAGTCCCCCTTAAAGATAAATGTCCTTCAAAAAACAACCTATTTTCATCCAGCTGCCAAACATGCACATGCTCTACCTGATCAACCCCTTCAATATCATTCAAAGTACATTTGATGTCATTAATACTGATCCCCTCCGGGACTGCCTGCATGAGAATCAAAATGCATTTTTTTAGCAATACTATACCGTGATAAATGACGTAGACAGATATGGCTATCGTCGCAATAACATCCACGATATACAGCTGATAAAGAATAATCATGACACCGGCGACAATCACTGCAACAGAAGCCAGCGCATCGGATACGTTGTGAATAAACGCCGCTCGAATATTCATACTTTCCCTAGCCCCAGCAGAATAGGTTAGAAATGCCGTACCAATATCAATAACCAAGGCAATACCAGCCACCCAAAACACTATCCAACCATCAATAGGTGTCGGATTAAAGAATTTGTTAAAAGCTTCATAGATCAGATAAAGGCCAATGACAATTAACGTTGTGCTATTAATGAGAACACCCAGAATCTCAGCGCGCTTATAGCCATAGGTCATGCTCTCATTCGCATTCTTATTGCCTATTTTTCTAGCGATTACAGCAATGACTATTGCTCCTGCATCACTCAAATTATGCAAGGCATCTGCAACTAGTGACAAACTACCGGATAACACTCCCCCGACAACTTGAGCCACTGTTAGAAAAATATTGATTAAGACTGCGATGGATAGTTTCCGGTCTACCCCGTGCTCATGACTATGCATTCCCATTTTTCTATTCCTTTTGCTTTAATATAGGCAGGTGATGGAGCGCCAACAATCCAAACAGCAGTACTGCAGACAGCACCGGTAGTAGTAACATTTTGAAAGCAACAGCAAGGCCCACCGCAGCTGTTGCCCAAATCGTTGCGGCAGTAGTCAAGCCGCTTATCTTATCTTCAGACTTAAAAATAATACCAGCTCCGATAAAACCTATTCCTGATACCACCTGAGCCGCGATTCGGGTAGGATCAGGCGCATCAACATGCATGGACACTAATCCGAAAGTGCAAGCTCCCATAGAAATAGCTGCATAGGTTCGAATACCGGCGGAATTTTTATGTAACTCACGTTCCAGCCCAATCAATGCTCCTAAAAAACCTGCAAATAGTAATCTACCGGTCATACTAAATTCTAAAGCCCAATCCAGTTCAAACATTGAAGCTCCTTTAAAAGATAACCACCACTCCGCAGCTTGTTAAACGATTAATCCTGCTCGAGTTTTTCAGCTTGTAAACTAATTTTTTGATACACACCCAAGCCAATCATTAGAAATACCGATGTAATAATTAAAATTGCTGGGTAAATCAACAAAGTAATGTCTGCTGTCCCAGCCTTCAAAATATAGATCAGGCCCTCAATCCCAACGACGATCGAAATTATAACCATGATTTTGGTGAGTGCTTACCTGGCCTCTTTAGGGGAATGCAATTTTTTACTACGAACAACTTCTTCTTCAATCATGTATTTAGCAACGTCCAGAATGGCCACCGAAATGACTATCGCACCTACAGAACTGAGCATCTTAGAGACAAAACCATCGCTCAGACCATCCACAGTTAATACATGAGCCAAAACTTCATAAACAGACCACCCCATAATAAGCAGAGCCATTAAAGTCAATGCAATGGCAGCGACAAAGTAAATAAATACAGAAATACGTTCAAATTTTTTATCTATACCCATTTCATTCCCCTTGGCCCAATACCGGGTTCAACTAAAAACCGCCGCCCCAAACCTTCGGGTGCGGCGGTATAGCCTCTATATAACGTAATTATCCGTTACACTTTTTCACGCGCATGCGCCAACCGATACAGGATAGGTAGCACAAACAAGGTCAGTATGGTTGACGATACAATACCGCCAATCACAACCGTTGCCAGCGGTCGTTGCACTTCTGCACCGGTACCTGTGTTGAGCGCCATAGGCACAAAGCCCAGACTGGCAACCAAAGCTGTCATCAGAACAGGGCGTAGTCGAATTAAAGCACCATCGATGACAGCCGAAGCCAGGTCGCCCCGCTCATGCCAAAGATCGCGGATAAATGCTAACATCACCAACCCGTTCAAAACGGCGACGCCAGACAGGGCGATAAATCCTACCCCGGCAGAAATCGACAAAGGCATATCCCGTAGCCAAAGTGAAATAACACCACCGGTCAGGGCCAGCGGAACGCCGGTAAAGATAATGGCTGCATCTTTAAACGAATTAAACGCCATCACCAATAAACCTAGAATAACAACCAAAGTAATTGGCACCACTATCGACAGACGCTGAGTGGCCGACTCCAGTTGCTCAAAGGTCCCACCGTAATCCAGCCAATAGCCAGCTGGTAGATCGACCTCTTGTGCAATACGGGTTTTAACCTCTGCAACAAAGGAACCGAGATCTCGTCCTCTCACATTGGTTGTGACCACAACGCGGCGCTTGCCGTTTTCACGGCTGATCTGGTTAGGTGCTGGTGCGATATCCAATGTCGCCACCTCAGAAAGCGGCACATAACCGCCATTGCGCAAGGGCACAGGCAGCTCGCTGAGTCCATCCAAGTCCCTGCGTATAGACTCAGGCAGACGAACGATCAATTCAAAGCGCCGGTCACCTTCAAAGATCAGTCCTGCTGGCTCACCACCGATCGCCGCTGCCACCAGGTCTTGCACCATCATCACATTCAGTCCATATCGGGCAATCGCCAAGCGTTTGGGCACCACCGACAGCATGGGTAGACCGGATACCTGTTCTACTCTCGCATCGGCTGCCCCCGGCATGGATTCGATCACGGTTAAAATCTCTTCAGCTGATACCTCCAGCTGCTCAAGATCATCGCCAAACACTTTAATCCCCAAATCGGCACGCACACCAGAAATCAGTTCATTGAATCGCATCTGGATTGGCTGTGTGAACTCATAGTTGTTACCCGGCAATTGTTTAACCGCCTCCTCAATCTCCCTGACCAACTCCGTCTGAGTCATCGTCGGATCGGGCCATTGATCGCGCGGCTTCAGCATCACAAAGTTGTCGGCTACATTGGGCGGCATGGGATCGGTAGCCACTTCAGGAGTGCCAATTTTGGCAAACACCTTATCCACCTGAGGGAACTCCATAATCCGCTCCTCCAGCTGAAATTGCATACTGACAGCCTGCTCCAGGCCAGTACCGGGTATACGCATAGCGTGCAGAGCAATATCACCTTCCTTAAGTTGCGGGATAAACTCAGAGCCCAGTGTTGTTGACAACCAACCGCTGAGAACTACCAGCGACAACGCCGCTGATAACACCCACCAACGCAGTTTCATCGCTCCTTTTAATGCCGGCTCATATACGGATTTAGCCGCGCTAACAACACGGTTTTCCTTTTCACTGATATTACCCGTCATAAACACGGCAATGGCTGCAGGTACAAGCGTCAGCGATAGCACCAAAGCCGCCAGCAGTGCCATGACTACTGTTGCCGCCATAGGGTGGAACATTTTCCCTTCTACACCTGTGAGGGAAAATAGTGGTATATACACTACCGTGATAATCATTACACCGAACAGGCTAGGCCGGATGACCTCATTAGTCGCTTCAAACACCAACTGCAAGCGCTCTTTCAACGGCTGCTTACCACCGTTACTGCGCTGCGCTTCAGCCAAACGGCGAATCGCGTTCTCAACAATGATCACCGCCCCGTCCACGATCAGGCCAAAGTCCAGCGCACCCAGGCTCATCAGGTTCGCCGACACGCCAGCTTTAACCATGCCTGTGATAGTCGCCAGCATCGCTAGCGGAATCACTGCGGCTGTAATCAATGCCGCACGGATATTACCCAGCAACAAGAACAACACCGCGATAACCAGTAACGCCCCTTCCACCAGGTTTTTCTGCACGGTACCAATGGCTTTATCCACTAGCACGGTGCGGTCATACACAGTGTCCAACTTGATACCGTCAGGAAGAGTTTTCTGTATCTGCTCCAACCGCTCAGCAACTGCAAGGGCAACAGTCCGGGAGTTTTCACCCACTAACATCATAGCGGTACCCAGTACGGTTTCTTTGCCATCGCGGGTAGCAGCTCCGGTGCGTAATTCCTTGCCGATCGCTACACCGGCAACATCAGCAATTTTTACAGGCACACCGTCAATGTCTTTGATGACGACTTGCTCGATATCGACAATCGCCTGTAGCTGCCCTGGCGAACGCACCAACAACTGCTGGCCGTTACGTTCAACATAACCGGCTCCACGGTTGTTGTTATTGCTGCGAAGAGCATCACCAATGTCGTCCAACGATACACCAAAAGCCAACATCGCCTGTGGTTTGGGCGTAACATGGTATTGCTTATCATAACCACCGATGGTGTTGATCTCGGTAATGCCTGGCACAAGTGCCAGCTGCGGCTTGATAATCCAGTCCTGAATTTCCCGCAATGCCGTGGCATCGTAGGGGCTGCCGTTGGCCTGTACCGCACCAGGTTCAGCTTCCACCGTGTAGGAAAATATCTCGCCCAAGCCGGTCGCGATAGGCCCCATCGATGGCTCAAGGCCTGGCGGCAATGAACTCTTGATAACGCCCAGTCTCTCATTAATCAGATTGCGGGCAAAATACAGGTCGGTTCCTTCTTCAAACACCACCGTGACTTGCGACAAGCCATAACGGGATAGCGAGCGAGTATAAGAAAGATTGGGGATACCCGCCAAAGCAGTCTCAACCGGATAGGTAATACGTTGCTCAGATTCCAGCGGGGAATACCCAGGTGCTTCAGTGTTAATCTGCACCTGGACATTGGTGATATCGGGTACTGCATCGATGGGTAGCTGTTGGTAGCTCCAAATACCAGAACCTAACAGCACCAGTATCAGGGCTAGCATTAACCAACGCCTCTCGATCGAGAGGCGCAAAATTGATTCAATCATGATTACGTCCTCTTAGTGATCGTGGGAAGCGCCGGATTTTTCCAAGTCGGCTTTGATCAGATAGCTGTTTATGACAACATATTCGTCACCAGGCTTCAGTCCATCCAATACCTCAGTAAAGCGGCTGTCACTGCGACCCAGTGTGACCGGTCGTGCTTCGTAGCGCTCACCTTCTTTGACAAAGACAACCGTGCGGTTTTCAAACGTTTGTAAAGAGCGATTGTCCACTCGCAGGGAGGCTTGTACTTGCTCCACGCTCACCAGACCTTGTAATAACAATCCAGGAGTCCAACGTCCTTGCTTATTATCAATAGCTGCCCGAGCCAGAACAAACGGTTGACCACTGTCGCTGGGAATCAAGTGTTTGATCGTGGACGTTGTTTGTTCAGATTCCACTGACATGGTGACCGGCTGGCCTAAGGCGATACGGCTCATCTGGCCAGGGAATATCTGGAACTCCGCCCAAACCTGATCAAAGTTAGCAACCGTGAACAGTGCCCGCTCCTCCGTCGCTTCACCCTGTGAGGCATGACGAGCCGTAATAATCCCTGAAAAAGGCGCCTTTAAAACATAGCGCTTGAGACTTTCATTCGATTCCACCTCTGCCAACTTTTGCCCTTTTTCGACACGCTCGCCGATACTGACGTTTACCTGTGTAATCGTACCGGGAAAGCGTGCACGAATATGACTGATACGCCCCGGGTCGGCAATCACCCGACCATAGACGGTCAGCGTCTTGTTGATTTCACCAGGACCTGCAACGGCGGTGCTAATACCAGCTTTGCTAGCCATCGCGTCAGCAATTTCAACAACGCCTTCTTGATCTTCTAGATCACCCCCCTCATGACCATGCTCCTCATTCTCTTCTTCATGACCCTCTTCATGGTCATCCCCCTGATGCTCTTCATGGTCATCTCCCTGATGCTCTTCATAATCCTGCTTTGCATGGTCATGTGACTCATGCCCGTGTTGCGCATGGTCATCACTTTCACTGTTGGCAACCAGGCTCACTGTGAGCAACGCTACAAAACCGATGACCAACCCCAACGAACCCTTTTTTTTCAAAATACAAATATTCATTATTTAGCTTCCTGGAAATTGGTGAAAGAATATTGCTCTACCGTCAGCGGTTCTGCGGTAAGTTGTTCAATGTCCGCGCCATAACGCAAAGCGGCGGCGGCGGCATCAATCAAGGTTCGACGCGCACTTAACAACTCTTGCCTGGCAGACACATAATCGACATAGCTATAACGTCCACGTTCATAAGCCTGCTGCGTTCCCTCCAAGGCCTGCTCCAGTGCAGGAACAATGTTCTTACGTAAATCGTCTACGGTGTGAATAGCCTGCTGCCGATTGCTATAAGCGCGATACAGTTGCGCACGCATCGCCAGCAAAGCAGCCTCTCGCTGTACAGAGATCACATCACGAGCGGCTGTGGCTGAACGAATCGCTCCGCTATTTCGACGTCCGGAAAACAAAGGGACGGAAAATCCTGCAACAACAGCTGTGTCATCCGTTTCCTGAAACCGCCGCAATCCAACCGACCAGTTCACATCGCTACGACTCTGGGTCTTGGCCAACCGTAATTCGGTTTCCTTTAGTCGTTCCTCTGCAGCAAAAACCTGAATCGCCGGGTTCAGCTCAACACGTTCATACAGCGTTTCGAATGCCACATCCTTACTAAAACGGTACAAATCACCTTCAGCCCGATTAAAATCCGGCCTTGTCTCTCCCCAAAGTGTACCCAAAGCTACGTTGAGGTAACTCAACTGTTTCTTTTCTGCTGAAACCGTAAGGTGAGCCTGAGCTGCGGCTGCTTCGGCACGCTTAACTTCAGCATCCGGTGACGCGCCAGCCTTAGCCCTTGTTTTGACTGCCACCAATGCGTCCTTCGCCAGCTGATCCGCTTTCTCCGCCAAAGCCACTCGTTGCTGTGCAGCTAACACATCAATGAAACGGCGCGTAACCTCACCCGATAAATCCAAAGCGTCTGCTTGCCTTTGAGCTTCAAACCGACTGAAACCACGATTGACAACCTCGACTCTCGCATCCCGCTTTCCACCCAACTCTAATGCTGATGACAATGAGATCGTCAGCTCCGCCTGGTCAAACCCATTAAAATCGCCCGAACCCGCAAAGTTCTCGGCCCCAAAGTCCAGTTCATAGGCTGGTCGGAGCTCGGCCGTAGCCAACTCGCCTTTCAGCGCTTGCTGACGAAAATCAAAAACCTTCAAAGACGGATTCTTGACCAGGGTACGTTGTATCGCAGTTTGCAATGTGATTGTGTTCTCTGCTGCCTGCAATGAAATAACGGGCAGCATCAGCAAACCGATTAGGGCAAAGCCGACTCCTAACCTTTTTCGGTTGCTTCGGGGCGCAACTACGGCCCCATGTTCAATACTTAGCATGGTATTAATCCTACATAAGCGTGACAAATCAGGGCATCATCGCTCTAACGGCGATAAACCCAATAAAAGACTGTGCGTAGGATTAGACTTAGGGAGGACGGCCTAGCGAAGAAGAAATGTAATTAGGCTTAACACTGCTTAGACTTAATAGGCGAACTTTGCCTTTCGCAGAGACATGACTGAATGTGGGTGTGACAATAGAATTGAAATGGGGACAATGATTGTGGTGGCAATCTATCGAATCTGCTGAAGACAGACCTGCATCTAATTGGTCTGCAATACTATTACCATCTTCGGTATCGGTAAAACTGTGATATATCCCTTGTGGGTCTGTATCTGAATGATGTTCCTCATGAGAGTCAGCCACAGCCAACACTGACTGCAGAGCAATCAGTACGACTAACATGTAAGGCACCCATTTTCTCATGACACATCTAATAACTGTTAAAGGACTTTAAAGAAATAGCTCGACCACTTACGACAAACTAAACTTTTTTTAGTTCATCATATATTACCTAATTTGTCAATTTTAGCCCTATCATGCACCTACTCTTAGCCTTTATTTTCATACTAGAGGTTACTTACAATCAAAAGTCGGCTCTCATCTAGCCCGGATTTCTCATAGTGC
>NZ_DFQB01000044.1:0-12622 GCF_002377545.1 Thalassolituus sp. UBA3500
TCAACCATTTAATCCGCTTACCCGCTTTATTCAGTTCACATTATTCAGCCCACATTCTCATCAGGTTGCTTCTGGCTTTTAAAATATGCAGCCGCGCCTGTCTATTTTCTTCCGTGTCTGCCATCTGTTGCAGCGCCAGGTACAGATCAAACAGCGTGCCGCGATGCTCTTCAGAGCGAACCTGGCTCTGAATCCAACCAACGGCTGCGTATCGGACGCCGCGGGTGACGGGGGCGACATAGTGCAGTTCGCGAGTCGGATAAATGTAAACCGACCCTTGGGGCAATTTAATCACGTCGTCCCCATCGTGCTTCTGCAGGATCAGTTCGCCGCCATCGTAGGTATCAGGGTCGGACAGAAACAAGGTGAACGACAAATCCGTTCTGGTTGCGTGAATAAACGCGTTGTCGACATGAGAACCGTAAGTCATGCCCTCATCATAGCGACTGATAATGATGTTGCTGAGTTTATCTGGAAACGCCGAGTTGGTGACCATCGGATGCTTACGCAGCGCTTGTTCAACGAGCTTTGTTGCCGCAATGATTTTGGGCGACTTAGGGTCGGCCTGAAGGTTCTTTTTTACGGCGCGGGCAGTCTTGCCTGCTGTTTTTTTACCATCCACAAACAGGTCGTCGCTGAGGCTGTTCAGAACCGCAGTTACAGAGTGGACATCCAACAGATTATCTACGAGAATTGTCATGGTATCGAAAATGAGAACTGATCGTATATGCTATTGATAGTAGCATAAAGATGTATCCGCAAAACGAATTTTCAGGAGACCTGAGTAATGGGTAAGCGCAACAAACTGTGGAAAAGCATCAGTGTGATCGGCCTGGCCGGCGCAGCAGGCATGAGCTTGAGTGCTTGTACCGAAGAAGAAAACGAAGGCGAAGCGGCGGTTGCGCCGATTGAGACCTCCGTTGATGCCGTTGCACTTGCTGGTGAAGGCGAGGGTGAAGGCGAAGTGATCTCTGCCGGTGAAGGTGAGGGCGAAGGCGCAGCAGCAACAGAGCTGACGTCTGATGATCTTGCTTATCTGACTCACCTCAGCCTGATTAAGGGTCACCTGTATGTCGGCGCCGAGCTCTACAAGGCTGGCCATATCGAGCACGCTAAAACACACATGAAGCACCCAGAAAGCGAGTTGTACGCTGATCTGGTTCCTGCTTTAGAAGCACGTGGTACCGCTGGCTTCGCGAAAGAGCTGACTGCCGTATCCGATGCGGTTAATGAGGAAAAAGGTGTAGAAGCTGTACAGACTGCGCTGGATACCCTGCTTGCCGCTATCGACACCAACGCTATGGCCGTTTCTGAAACCAGTGCGACACCGGCAGAGAAACTGAAGCTGGTTGTACAGCTTCTGCGTACTGCGGCGGATGAGTACGCTATCGCAGTGGTGGACGGCAAAATGGAAAATGCACACGAATATCAGGACGCATTTGGTTTCACTACGATTGCCACCGACTTGGTTGAAGGCATTGAGTCCGATGAGTCAGCGGTAACCGACGCGAAAGCAGCTACTCTTGCCATTCTCGCCGATGTTAAGCCGCACTGGCCTGGTCTGATTCCACCAGAGACCCTGAAAACAGAAGCGGGTGCTCTGTACGGTGCTGCGGCGCAGATTGAACTGCTGGCACTCGGCCTGTAACAGACTGATCCTGCCGTTTTAAAAAGAAGGTGGAGCATGGCTCCACCTTTTTTTTGCTTGTTTGATACCATGACAGCATGAGTGGCATTTCTATAATTAGATTGGTGTGTTCCGCCGTGGCAGGTGTGCTATTAGTCAGCACGCCCTCTCATGCTGCCGACTATTCAGGCAATGGGTCCTGGCATCTTGGGGCTGCCTATGAAACGGCGACAATTGATCAGAATCTTCTTGATACCGGTGCGTGGTCGTCCACTTATCCGAGGTTAACGGTCGGTGGTACCGGGCCTATGAATGCGCGATTTGAAATCAGTTGGACGCGCATGAGAGCCGATCGGGAAGGTGCGAATATTGTCGGCCTCGATGGCGATGTCTGGTTACCCTATGCTCTGGATGGAGCCCCCGCCTCACGATTGCGGCCCTATTTAATCCTTGGGGTCGGCTATCACAGATACTATGGTGAGACGTCGGTACTGGACGAGGAAGGTGCTGACAATGGCGCGCGCAGTCTGAACGCTGGTCTTGCGGTGGTGGGTAACCTGACTCAGACGACAGAACTCGTCGCTACATTCCGTTATCGCTATCTGACATGGGACGCACCCGATGATGATCTGGGTGAATCGGTCAGTGCTGCCAATGCCACAATCACCAGTGTATCCTTCGGTATACAGCAGCTTTTTTAAATCGAGTAATTACATGCACAATCCATTCGAGCCTCTAGCCTTTCGGGCCGCAGTAACTCCGGATTATCCGGCCTTTTATGATGGTCAATCGACACTGAGCTATGCACAGCTACATAAAACCGTTGTGCAGGTATCAGAAAAGCTGGCAGAGGCTGGAATCGGGTCGGGGCACCGGGTGTACTTGCTGCTTCCGGAGAATCTGGCATTTATTGCGACTATGGCGCTGTTTCATCGTGCCGCAGTAAGTTGCCTTGGTATCCCGGGGGCTGATATCCCCGAGCAGCCTAACTTCGATTTTGTTATCTCGTTGCAAAGCAGTAGCGAAATCAATGGTATTCAAAACATTGTGCTTAGTCAGGAGTGGTTCAATGATGCTCGCATCATGCCGGGTCTGGAGCCAATGCAAGCCTATCCTTCAGCGGAAGATATCTGCCGCATCATTCTGACCAGTGGGACCACCGGTCAGCCAAAAGCAGTCGGGCTGACTCCGGCACTTATAGAGCAGCGACTCTATCGTAATCATTTGGTATGGGGTAGCGCGACAGGTAATGACCTGAATCTTATGGGGCACTCCAGTATTGGTGGATTTATGGGATCACTGCAGACGATTCAGGCAGGCAAAGTTGTGCTCTTACCTGCGAGTGCCGATGCATTTGCTAAAGCAATCCGCACTTTTTTTGTGACTTCGATACTGAGTTCATCTACGGCGCTTTTCCGCCTTGTGAACTCCCATACCCTGTCTGCAGCGGATCTGAATGGCGTGCGTGAGATTCGTCTGGCGGGCAGTGCTTTGTCACCGGGTATGATCAGCCGTATCAAACAGATATGTCCTCAGGCGCGTATCTTTAACGTTTATGGATCGACCGAAGTCGGTGCCGTCGGCATGACTCAGATAAGCAAGCCGGAGCTGGTTTGGAAAACTGCAGTTGTTCAGCCGGGAGCGTCAGCGGAAGTCGTTGATGATGAGGGGAGAGCAGTACCGGACGGAACCGAAGGTATTGTCCGTGTACGCAGCTCAGGGATGGTCAGTGGCTACATGGCGGGCAGCCCGGACAACAATGAATTCAGGGGTGGGTGGTTTTATCCAGGTGATCGCGGTGCATTCCGTGAGGGGGCGCTTTGCCTTACCGGACGTGAGTCTGAGGTTGTGAATCTTGGCGGGGTAAAAATAAACCCCGCCGAAATAGAGGCCGTGGCTGAGCAGATGCCGACTCTGACTGATGTTGCTGCCTGTCAGGTTGAGCGGGCAGATAACTCGGAGAAGCTTGCACTGGCTTATACCGCTGATAGCACCATTCCGGTATCAGAGATTGCGGAGTTTCTGAAGGCGCGGCTTGATGCGACTCTCGTCCCGACGGAGTATTTCCAGCTCAAAGAAATCCCGCGTAATGCGATGGGCAAAGTTAAACGACAGGAACTGAGTCGCGACCTGAGCGCTGTACTGCGCGGCTCAGGCAGCTAGCAAGAGTGCCGTTACCAGCTCTTGTATGGTAGAAATTTACCATTGAGGGTAAGAAGGACCCGATCACCTTTCGGGTCCTCAATCTTGTCGACTTCCATCGAGAAGTCGATCGCACTCATAATGCCATCGCCAAACTTCTCCTGAATCACTTCTTTCAGTGTGTCACCGTACACGCCAACAATTTCGTAGAGCCGGTAAATCAGAGGGTCGGTAGGGACAGCCTGGTCCCATATCTTGGTCGGATAGGCTTCCAGTGCAGTGGCCATACTTTGATCAAAACCGAGGTATTCAGCGATGGCTGCCGCTTTTTCTGCAGGGGCGCTGTTCATACCCAGACAGGCAGAGGTTAACCAGACGGGAGACATTCCCAGGTCAGAACCCATCTGCTCCCATGTCAGCTCTTTCTCAATTTTACGGGCGATAATCGCCTCAGTCATTGTTGCCTTATCCATCGTTATCCCCTGTCTGTTCAGAAAGCACGCGGGCTCCTCGTGAGCCTTTTCGGTGCAAAATCATTGATTAAGATCCCGTTTTCGGGAGCTAAGGGGAGAGGAGCAACTCTGGTGCCAGATATCAGACCGGGCGTTTGTGTATGTAGCTGACGAACATATCTTCGCGCAGTGGGCGGCTGAACAAATAGCCCTGATAACTGCGGCAACCATGATCTTTTAAATAGACCTGTTGCTGATCGGTCTCGACACCTTCGGCGATAATATCCATATTCAGGTTCTGTCCAAGCTGGATAATCGCGTCAACAATACTGGCGGGTTCATTATCCGGATTGATGTCCATCACGAAGGCCCGGTCGATCTTGAGTTTATCGATCGGAAGTTTCTGCAAGTAGCTGAGAGACGAATAGCCTGTGCCAAAGTCATCCAGTGCAAAGGTGTAGCCCTTGTTGCTAAGGCGTTGCATCTTGTCACGGATGAGATCTTTATCGCCCATAAACAGGCTTTCAGTCAGCTCCAGCTCCAGTACGCTGCTATCGATGTCACAACTCTTCATGGTTTTATCGAGCTTGGCTTCGAAGTCCGGGTCCATAAACTGGGCGGGACTGATATTTACTGCCAGACGTCTGAAGCTTGGCGGCAAGGATTTATTTTTGATCCACTGGCGTAATGTCTGGCAGGCATGGGTAAGAACCCAATCTCCCAGCGGCAGAATCAGGTTCGTTTCTTCAGCGGCGGCAATGAATACATCGGGATAAACGGAGTGACCATTGTTAACCCAGCGACACAGTGCTTCCGCTCCGGTGACGTCACCTTCGGCGTTGTGCTGCGGCTGGTACACCAGAGTGAAGCCGTTATCGCGGATGGCCTGATAGAGATCATTAAAAAGGTGCAGTCGTTCGCGAGTCTCTTCCTGCATTCTGTGGTTGTACAGGCAGAGTTGTGAGCGACCCTGATGTTTCGCCCAGTACATAGCTGTATCCGCCTGGCGTATCAGATCGTTTGCCCCGCAGTCAGTCGAAGGGAAAATTGAAATACCGATACTGGCAGTCATGTGGAACTTATTGATATCGATACAGAATGGCTTACGGATAGCATCCAGTACTGCGGTACCCAGCTCAACCGCGCTTTCTTCGGCAAGCTCAGGTGCGCTGAAAACTTCATCAGGAACAATCAGAAATTCATCACCCCCCAGGCGAGCGATCAGGTCCCCTTCGTTTACGGTGGCCTTTAGCCGGTGTGACGCTTCGATCAGCAGGCGATCACCGATCGGGTGCCCTAATGAGTCGTTGATATTTTTGAAGTGATCAAGATCGATGAAGAGTACGCTACCGCAGGTCTTATCGTCTTCTGACCAGGCGATTTTCTTCTCCAGCTCCTGCAGTGCCATTCTGCGGTTAGCCAGCTCGGTAAGCGGATCGTAGTTAGCCTGGTACTCAATGAGCTCCTGCTTGCGTTTCACTTCTGAAATATCACGAATCAGCCAGATCAGAGCGTCCTGCATGTTTGCGTGCTCCTCTAGCGGGATCATCCGCGATTCGAGATAGAGGTCATCATGATTGAACTCAGTAATCACAAGTTCTTTCTTTTCCAGCGCCTGATTGCGGGCTTCCTCTATTTTTCGGGTTGCTGACAGGTTGAGCCAGGCGGTAAAAGGCGTGCCTGTGAGATCTTCATTGAGGCGCTGAATTCGCCCGTTCGGGTTGCCAAAACGTCCATTGATTACCCCGGTGGCGGTCACTAATAAGCCGATATCCGGAAAACCTGCAGTGAAGGCGTCGTTCAGCGCCTGGTGGTGGGCAATCCGGCTGGTTGTTTCATCCAGGTGTTCGCTGAGGTCGTTAAATGCCTCTTCCAGTTGTGCAATCTCGGTTGCGCTGCGGCTCTCGGGAATACTGGCATACTTACCCTGCTTGATTGAGCTTGTTAGCTGAACCAGATGTTGGACCGGTATCAGAATATATTTGCGAAGTATCTGGCTCTGCACGACCAGAAAAATAATTACGAGCAAGGCAATCAGGATTGTTTTCCTGGCCAGAGAGCGCAGCATGGAGTCGTAATCGTTGTGTGCATCATAATGCGCAAATACCCAGCCGCGGACATCGTTCTTTACGGCCTGATCGGCTGTACTGGCCACCGAATCAGGCGATGTAGGGTATTTAAGGTTGAGCGGAAACAAGGCATAGAATTCGGATTTATAGCGCTCAATCTGAGGTTCCTGCACACCGGTATTCAGTGAATGACTGCTTAACCGGTATTTGGTGTTGTGAAGCCGGTCGCTGGCATTACTTGAGAAGATAACCCGATCGCCAGCCTCAGAGAGAACGGCAAGATAACGCAGTGATGGATCGTCGATACTCTCCCGGATCTGGTTCTCGACAACATGACTACTGCTTTGGCTGACGTGGTACTCCACGTTTTTGGCAATACTTTCCAGCTCGAAGCTTATACGCCGCTCCCAGTTACTCGAAAACTGTTCCAGTTGGAGCTGCAGTAACAGATAGCCAAGCCCACAGGTAATCAGCCCCAGCATCAGCAGGGACCAGTTCAGTAACAGTTGGGCGAGCGACCTCCGAGGCGTCACACTGACCCCCTGCTGGGCTTTTGGGGGTTCTGTGCCCCAAAATTGAACACTGCAGTCTGTTGCTTATGTGGTTGTCGCAGAATACTCACTGCATGGTGCACGATCGCGCGTGCCTCCCTGATAGCGGTTTGTTAATACTGACATTCAGTGTAGCAGTGCTGTAGCGGGTTGCCCGGGGTACGCATGGAGTGGCCTCTATTAGCCTGATGGTGCCAATGTGGACAATGTGTTGGCCGGCCGGTTCGTCTATTGCTGTAGAGGTGATGAAGTGCGTGAATAGGTGCATAAAACTCGAGAATCACCGTGGAACGGTTCTGCATGTCGATAAATTGGAAGCACTACGAATTACAGGAGGGTTTCTACGATGAGCTGATCAGCTCGCCCGGAAACCCTAGAGTCCCCGCCCGGCAACTCGCCAACTATCTGAATAGCCTGACAGAAGAAGAAATACAGTCACGTAAGCTGGCCGCTGAGTCCACTATCAAAGATATGGGGGTTTCTTTCACCGTTTACAGTGAAGGTGAGAACATCGACCGCGCCTGGCCATTTGATATCGTGCCCCGGATCATATCGGCCCAGCAGTGGGAGAAAACAGCGGCGGGTCTGCGTCAGCGTCTGAAGGCGCTGAATATGTTTATTGATGATCTGTACCATGAGCAGAAGATCATTAAAGACGGCGTCATTCCTGAGTTTGTACTGAAACAGTCGAAGAACTATCGACCTGAGTGTGAGGGCGTTAACCCGCGCTTTGGTGTCTGGGCGCACATCTGTGGGACCGATCTTGTCCGCGATGGTGACGGCCAGTTTTATGTACTTGAGGACAACCTGCGGGTGCCTTCCGGCGTTTCTTACATGCTCGAGAACCGTTCCATTATGAAGCGGGTTCTGCCTGAGGTGTTTGAAAAAGTCAGTATCGCGCCGGTTGGTGATTATCCAGAAGCTCTCTTTAATATGCTGGCTTCTTTGTCGCCACGTCAGAGCTCCAGCCCGGTGGTCGTGGTTCTGACTCCAGGCATTTTTAATTCGGCGTACTTTGAACATGCCTTCCTGGCTCAACGCATGGGGGCTGAGTTGGTCGAAGGCAGCGACCTCGTCGTCGGTAAAGATGACTGCGTCTATATGAAGACAATCTCTGGTCTGGAGCGGGTCGACGTTATTTATCGTCGCATCGATGACATGTTCCTCGACCCTGAAGTGTTTCATCCTGAATCGGTACTGGGGGTTCCCGGACTGATGCGTGCATGGCGCAAGGGCAAAGTTGCTCTGGCAAATGCGCCGGGTGCAGGCGTCGCCGATGATAAAGTCGTGTATGCGTACGTACCCGATATCATTCGTTATTATCTGAGCGAAGAGCCTTTGATTCCGAATGTCGAAACTTACCTCTGCTACGACGACAAGCAGCGCGAATACGTGCTGGATAACCTCGATAAACTGGTTGTAAAACCAGCCAACGAGTCTGGCGGTTACGGCATGCTGGTGGGCCCGCACAGTACTAAAAAAGAACGAGAGCAATTTGCTGAGCTGATTAAAGCCAATCCGCGAAATTATATTGCTCAGCCAACGTTGGCGTTATCAACAGCGCCAACACTTGTCGGGCGCAGTAAAGTCGAGCCCCGTCACCTCGACCTGAGACCCTTCATCCTTCAGGGCGAATCAAGTTACGTAACGACTGGCGGACTGACGCGGGTAGCGATGAAAAAAGGCTCTCTGGTAGTTAATTCATCGCAAGGTGGTGGTAGTAAAGATACCTGGATTGTTGATACGTCTGCGGGGAAAGCCTGATGTTATCGAAAGTTGCTGAACGGGTTTACTGGGCCGCCCGCTATCTTGAACGGGTAGAAAGCACAGCCCGTATGTTGAGTATTTACGACACCCTGCTTTTCGACCTGCCGCGTCAGGTTAATCTGGGTTGGTATAACCTGATTGTAATTAACAGTCTTGAACAGGATTTCAACGAGCGTTATTCGGTGCAGGATGAGCGTAACGTGGTGAAGTTTCTGGTCGGCGACGACACGAACCCCAGTTCTATAGTGACCTCGCTCAAAGCCATTCGTGAAAATATCCGTACCACGCGCGATGTTATCCCGGCGGATACCTGGGAGCTGGTAAATGAACTGAGCCAGTATGTTCAGGATCATCTGCAGCAGGGCATTAATCGTCGCGACCGACATGAATTTCTGGGCAATGTGATCAGTGCCTGTCAGCAGATTATTGGTCTGTGGCAGGTCAATATGCCGCGCGATAGCGCCTGGGAAATGCTCAAGCTTGGTCAGAATCTTGAACGTGCCGATATGACCACCCGGAATCTGGATGCCGCGACAGCGGCCATCATGCAGATCGAGGACGATGATTTTGCTGTAAATAGCCAGCAGATTATCTGGGGAAATGTGCTGCGTTCTTTGAGTGCCGATCAGCCGTATCGTCGGGCGATGCGCAGTTCTGTTAAAGCGCCTCTGGTGTGCAGCTTTCTGCTGACAGACCCGCGTTTCCCGCGTTCTGTCGAGTATTGTCTCAACGACATGATTCAGGGTGTGAAGGCGTTGCCGCGTGCCGAAAAAATTATCGCGGATATCCGTAAGCTTCATAAGACTGTCACAGACCGTGCTGAGGATAGCGCTCCCGGCCCTGAAATGCGGGAAGCCCTGAACGATCTGCAGATTTCACTGCAGTATCTTCATTTTTCTATCAGTCGTACCTGGTTCCTGAATGATCAGGAACAACTGGCGGTGGCCCAATGACAATTACAGTCGCACTTAATCATAAAACCCGGTATGACTTTGATCGCCCGGTGTCATTATCTCCGCACGTGGTGCGTTTGCGTCCGGCACCTCACTGCCGCACACCTATCCGCTCATACAGTCTGAAAATAGAGCCGGAAGAGCACTTTATTAACTGGCAGCAAGACCCGTACGGTAACTTTCAGGCGCGACTCGTTTTTCCTGAAAAAAGTCGCTGCTTATCGGTAGAGGTTGAAGTAATCGCCGATATGACGGTGATCAACCCGTTCGACTTTTTTATTGAAGAGTACGCTGAGGAATTTCCGTTCAAATACGGAAAGAGCCTGAAGAAAGAGCTGGAACCCTACCTGCATTGCACCACCGAAGGTGAAATGTTCACCACGCTGCTGGAAAGTATTCCGCGTGAGAAAAAGCGCACCATCGATTTTCTTGTCGATATCAATATGCGATTGCAGCAGGACATCGATTATCTGGTGCGCATGGAACCGGGCGTTCAGACGCCGGAAGAAACACTGGAAAAAGGCAAAGGTTCTTGTCGGGATTCTGCCTGGTTGATGGTGCAGTTACTGCGTCACCTGGGGCTGGCCGCCCGTTTTGCATCTGGCTATCTGGTTCAGCTCAAATCCGATGAGAAATCTCTCGACGGTCCTTCTGGCCCTGAAGCTGACTTCACCGACCTGCATGCCTGGTGCGAAGTCTATCTGCCGGGTGCTGGATGGGTGGGGCTCGACCCGACCTCTGGGCTGTTTGCATCCGAGGGGCATATCCCACTTGCCTGCACGCCAGAGCCGAGCTCTGCTGCTCCTATTTCTGGCTTCACTGATGAGTGTGAAGTCGAGTTTACTTTCTCAAACGAAGTCACTCGTTTCCATGAAGACCCGCGGGTGACCAAGCCGTATACCGAATCTGAATGGGAAGACGCTCTGGCTTTGGGTGAGAAAGTTGATCGTATTCTGAAAGATGAAGACGTCCGTCTGACAATGGGCGGCGAGCCAACGTTTGTATCTATCGATGACATGGAATCCGCGCAGTGGAATACCGAAGCGCTGGGCAAAGACAAACTGGCATTAGCGAAAACCCTGTTGCTCCGTCTGCGAGACCACTTTGCACCGAAAGGCCTGCTGCATTATGGCCAGGGCAAGTGGTATCCGGGAGAAGAAGTACCGCGCTGGGCGTTAGGTTTATTCTGGCGTAGCGACGGCGAACCTTTATGGCAGGACAAAGACCTGCTTGCCCGCGTAGATAAACATTACGGACACACCGAGGAAGACGCACGGGCATTTGCCCGACGGCTTGCAGAGTTACTGAACGTTCCGCAGCGTTGTGCTCAACCTGCGTATGAAGATGGACTGCATTATCTGCTGCAGGAGCAGAATTTACCGGAGAATATCGATAGCCGGATTGCCAGCAGCAAAGACAGCCTTGAGCGCCGTCGACTGGCACGGGTGTTAGAGCAGGGGCTGGACACCCCGACCGGGTACGTACTGCCGCTTGAGTGGAATTTCTACGGACATTGCTGGCAGTCCAGCGAGTGGCAGTTCCGCCGCGGGCGTCTGACTCTGATCCCGGGCGATTCGCCGATGGGGCTTCGTCTGCCGCTTGAGAGTCTGCCTCCTGCGGAAGAAGATCCTCTGATTCAGGAGGCTGACCCGCACCGCGAAGCCGGACCTCTGGAAACCGCCGATGCCGCAGTAAAAGAAGCTTTGGCGCGTAACAGCCGCCCGGTGGCTCAGTCGCAACCTCTTTCGTCGACATCATTGACGCCCCCTGTGCAAAAACAGAGTGCTCAGAAGAAGGTTGAGGGTCACGAGAAGACTGAGCCTGCTGAGAAGAAAGACGATTATCGCTGGAAAAATCTGGTGCGTACGGCACTGGGTATTGAAGCCCGCGACGGTAAGTTACACCTGTTTCTGCCGCCGCTGCCGTATCTCGAAAGCTATGTGAATCTGCTGGCATTGATTGAGCGGACGGCGATGGAGCTGGACCTGCCTGTCATTATTGAGGGGTACGAACCTCCCAAAGATCACCGCATGCAAAAGCTGCTGGTGACTCCTGATCCGGGCGTCATTGAGGTGAATATTCACCCGTCAGACAACTGGTCCGACATGGTCAGCAACATGACTGAGTTATATCAGGCTGCCAAAGAAAGCCGCCTGAGTACTGAGAAATTCATGCTGGATGGTCGTCACACTGGAACCGGAGGTGGCAATCACATTACTTTAGGTGGAGCGACGCCTTCCGACAGCCCGTTCCTGCGACGGCCTGACCTCCTGCGTAGCTTCGTTACCTTCTGGCAGAACCACCCTTCACTGTCGTATCTGTTTTCTGGCGCCTTCATTGGCCCGACCAGTCAGGCCCCACGAGTCGATGAGGGTCGGGATGAAGCTCTGTATGAATTGGAAATTGCTTTTCAGCAGATGCCCGAGGGAGACGTAGCCCAGCCATGGCTGGTCGATCGCCTGTTACGCAATCTGCTGATTGATATGACGGGCAACACGCACCGGGCTGAATTCTGTATCGATAAACTGTTCGCTCCAGGCAGTCCGTCCGGGCGACTGGGTATTCTCGAATTCCGTGGATTTGAAATGCCGCCGCATAGCCGTATGGCACTGGTTCAGGCGCTTCTGCTTCGTGCTCTGGTCGTACGGTTCTGGCGGAAGCCCTATAAGCAGAAGCTTGAGCGTTGGGGCACTCGTCTACACGACCAGTTCATGTTGCCGCACTATATCTGGCAGGACATCAAAGATGTGGCAGCCGATCTGCAGGAGCATGGTCTGGATTTCAGGGCCGAATGGTTACTGCCTTTCCGTGAGTTCCGCTTCCCACACTATGGTACGGTGAACCTTGGGGATATGTCACTTGAGCTGAGCTGGGCTATTGAGCCGTGGAATGTACTCGGTGAAGAGGTGTCCAGTTTTGGTACTGCGCGTTATGTCGATTCCTCTGTAGAGCGTTTGCAGGTTCGCGTCACCGGCATGACAGGCAGCCGCTACATTCTGGCCTGTAATGGTCGCAAGGTGCCTCTGCGGGCCACCGGCAAGCATGGTGAATTCGTGGCGGG
>NZ_DFQB01000044.1:12913-144771 GCF_002377545.1 Thalassolituus sp. UBA3500
AAGCATGGTGAATTCGTGGCGGGTGTACGTTATAAGGCCTGGGCGCCGCCATCGGCATTGCATCCGACCATTGATGTTCACGTTCCCCTGCATTTCGATCTGATCGATACCTGGAACGGACGCTCGGTGGGTGGAGCGACCTATCATGTGTCTCATCCGGGAGGGCGCAGCTATGACGTATTCCCAGTGAATGCTGCTGAAGCCGAGTCCCGGCGGGGTAATCGATTTACGACCACAGATCATACGCAGGGGCCTTACACGCCTCGTCCTGAGATCGATGCCATACGTGAATTTACTGCGCATACAGATGTCAGGCCGATGAGTGCTCCGGCAGAAGAGTCGTATGATGAATATCCTCTGACGCTGGATCTCAGAACTCAGCCTAAACGCTGAGAATCTGCCATAATTGCGGCCAGATAACCTGAGATAGCCAATATGACTGATGAGTCAGCCATCACGCCGACCGTTGAAGACCTGTATCCACCGCTGCAACGCAGCGGTGATGCTGTCTACGATGCCACCGGTAACATGCTTCCACACTGGAATTATGTCATGGAGAGTCTGGCGGGTATGCCGGGCAGCGTCCTGCATGACCGGCAAGCGAAGGCTCGCCGCCTACTGCGTGATGATGGTGCAACGTACAACATCTACACCGATAACTTTCGCGACAAGCTGAACGACTCCCGTACCTGGGGGCTAGATCTTATTCCTAATGTCATCAGCAGTGATGACTGGGCCGCCATTGAAAGTGGGCTGGTTGAGCGTGCAGAGTTACTGAACCTCTTGTTACGCGATATCTACGGCCCGCGCCAGTTGATCCGGACCGGAGTGATACCGCCAGAAGTTATCTATGCCAATCGTGGTTTTCTGCGCGCCTGCCAGGGGCTGCGTATGCCCGGCGAGCATGATCTGATTATTCACGCCGCCGATATGGCCCGTGGCCCGGACGGCAGTATGATGGTGCTCGCGGACAGAACTCAGAGCCCGAGTGGCGCAGGTTACGCGCTCGAAAATCGCACGGTGATGTCACGCGTTTTACCGAGCTTATTCCGCGACAGTCACGTTCATCGCCTGGCCGGGTACTTCCGCCAGCTGCGCAGCAAAATGCAGAGCCTGTGCCCTCACAGGCCCTCGCCTCGTATCGCGGTGTTGACCCCTGGTCCCCGTAATGAAACCTATTTTGAACACGCCTATCTGGCGAATTACCTCGGGCTTTATCTGGTTCAGAGTGATGACCTGGTGGTTCGCGGTGGATTTCTTTGGATGAAATCGCTCGACGGGCTGAGCCGGGTCGATGTACTCATGCGTCGCGTAGACGACTGGTTCTGTGATCCGGTAGAACTGCGCGGAGATTCCCGTCTGGGGGTGCCCGGCCTACTGCAGGTGGTGCGAGCAGGGAATCTGGTCGTCGCTAACTCACTGGGCTCGGGTATTCTTGAAAGTCCAGCATTGCTGAAATATCTCCCGGACATCGGGCGCGCGCTACTTGGGCGTGAGCCCCGCCTCAACAGCGTGCAGACATGGTGGTGTGGTGATCCTACTGACATGACCTATGTTCTGGATAACCTGACGAAGCTGGTGGTGAAACCTACCTATCGTAAGCCGGGCGAGCTCAGCTTCTTTGGGCCTAAAGCCAGCGCTGAAGAGCTGGCTAATATGGCCGCCCGGATTAAAAGTGATCCCCAGCGCTATGTTGGCCAACCTGTACTGGAGTCCAGCTTCTTACCGACTCTGCAGAATAATGTGTTGGCACCGCGGCCAGCGATACTCCGGGCCTTCACGGTTGCGGGTACCGGGTCATACAGTGTTATGCCGGGCGGTCTTACCCGGGTCGGGCTCAAAGAAGATGCGCTGCTGATCTCTGGTCAGGCGGGTGCGACCAGCAAAGATACCTGGGTCGTAGCTTCCGAGCCCGAGCGCATCGTTACCAATCAGCACGAAGATGTTGCGCCTGCGCGGGAAAGTGAAGCGACCAACCTACCTAGCCGCGTGCTTGAGAACCTGTTCTGGATGGGGCGCTACGCTGAGCGTGCAGAAGCCTGCCTGCGTCTGCTCCGTACTGCGTACTCCATGCTCAATGGCGAAGACCCTCTGTCATCTGATCTACGTCTGACGTTGCTCAAGGCCGTGACTGAGCTGGCGACTATTGCACCGATGAAAACGCCGGAGAGTGATGAAGCCATGATTGAAGCACTGCGTCGTGGAGAAGCGCCGCAGTCGATTGCGAATACCCTCAACAGCATGCTGTTCTGTGCTGATGAAGCCAAAGAGTTGCTGTCGTCTGACACCTATCGGGTGATCAACGATATCCGGGATGCAATCCCTCTACTGGATGGCGATGAGCAGGATGCTTACCTTAGCCCTGATGAAGTACTCGACCCTCTGGTCACAGCATTAATGGCCTTGGCGGGCCTGACGCACGAGAGCATGACCCGCGGTTACGGTTGGCGTTTTATGGAATTGGGCCGTCGAATCGAACGAGCCATGCAGACCGGGCGCCTGACGGGCACCTTGCTTGGTCCTGAGATGATGGAGCCAGAGCAATCCCGCGTTGCTGAAGCACTGCTGCTTACGCTTGAGGGATTGATTACCTACCGTCGCCGCTATGGTGCTCGTCCTGATCTGCGTAGCGGCCTTGATCTGGTTCTGCTGGATACAGATAACCCACGTTCGGTGATGTATCAGCTCGGCAATATATTGCGCCAGTTGCGCAAGCTTCCAAGTCATGCCGGGTATCTGCATGAGCTGCCGCCTGCTGAGAAAGCACTGATCGAATGCAGTACGCGCGTGCGCTTGTTTACGCTCTCTGAATTGTCTGCAAGTACGGAAGGTGAGCGTAAAGTGCTGATTGAAGAGATGCAGACTCTGGATAACGCCCTGATGGACATCAGCGATATGATCGGCGATCGCTACTTCGATCACAGAGAAGACTCACAACAGCTGGTCGATGCTCGTTGGGAGGGGCTGTAATGAAGTATCTGATTAAACATATCACCGCCTATAAATACGCCAGCCGGGTCTCGCACTGTTACAACCTGGCACAGATGATCCCGCGAACGACTCAGCGTCAGACCTGCATCAACAGCAAGATAGAAGTCACCCCGGAACTGGCCATGGAGCAGCGCCGGGAAGATTATTTTGGCAATCAGGTGTTTCAGTTCGAAATTCAGCGGCCCCACAAGGCGCTGACGATCACTGCCACCAGTCAGGTAGAAACCCGCCCGCAGATTGCAGACACCAATCTTGATCTCGGCAGTACCTGTGCAGAAGTTCTGAGCAAAATGCAGCAGTCGAAATCAGAAGATGTACTGCTCGCTCGCGAATATCAGTTGGACTCATCCATGATTGCGGCGGCGCCTGAATTCCGGGACTACGCCGCAGATCTTTTTACTGCCGACCGTTCTCTGTTATCGGCGTGCTTTGCACTGACTGCTCGAATCTACGAAGAGTTCAGCTATTCGCCGCTTGCGACAACCATTGCGACACCTCTGTCCGAAGTTATGCAGAACAAAAAAGGGGTCTGCCAGGATTTTGCTCACCTGCAGATCGCCTGTCTGCGCTCCTTGGGTTTTGCTGCTAAATACGTTTCCGGGTATCTCGAAACACTGCCGCCACCGGGTCAGGAAAAGTTAGTGGGTGCCGATGCAACGCATGCGTGGTTATCGGTATTTTCGCCGGGTGAGGGCTGGGTAGAATTTGATCCGACGAATAACTGCCTTGCCGGAGAGCAACATATCATTACCGCCTGGGGCCGTGACTTTAACGATGTAACACCGCTGAAAGGTGTGATCTTCGGTGGGGGCTCAGCGCCTGAAATGACAGTCTCTGTGGATGTGAGCCGGGTCTGAATAGTCGGCACAGGCTTATTCGACTTTCCTCTAATAGGCAGTGGCTGGTCGTGGTGCCAAGCTGGGCATCTGATGGAGGTATTGTATGACGACGCAGAAACAGGATATGAGTAAACAGGATCTGCCTACGACGAGATTTGAGCGCGTGTTTTTTCGCTACATAGCGTGGTTTCCGATTCTGACTCTACCCATGCTGGTGTGGGAGCTCATGGAAACCGGACAGATGGGCATGGGGCTGATTATTGGTTTAGTACACGCGGTGCTCGTATTCCGCTTTGTGTCGGTCAATAACGTACCGGGCTGGTTCAAAAAAAAGGGTAGCTGATCAGCTACCCTCTTCATTTCAGCTGAGCGCTACGCTTAGCTGCGCGCCGCCAGCTTCTGGCGTGCTCTGCCTGCCGCAGAACGCACCTGATCAGGTGCGGTTCCACCAATATGATCACGAGCCGCGACAGACCCTTCCAGTGTCAGAACATCGAATACATCTTCAGAAATCTCATCCGAAAATTGCTTCAGTTCTTCCAGTGTCATTTCGCTCAGATCTTTTCCTGTTTCCAGACCGTAAGCGACCGCTTTACCGACAATTTCGTGTGCATCACGGAATGGAGTGCCCTTACGAACCACATAGTCTGCAAGGTCAGTGGCGGTTGAGAAACCACGCATCGCCGCTTCACGCATAAACTCTTTTTTAGCCTGCAGGTGCGGCACCATATCAGCGAAGGCGCGCAGTGAGTCACGCAGAGTGTCTGCCGTATCAAACAGTGGCTCTTTGTCTTCCTGATTGTCTTTGTTGTAGGCCAGTGGCTGTGACTTCATCAGGGTCAGCAAGCTGATCATATGACCATACACACGACCGGTTTTTCCGCGCACCAGTTCAGGAACGTCCGGATTTTTCTTCTGCGGCATGATGGATGAGCCGGTGCAGAAGCGGTCAGGCAGATCGACAAACTGGAACTGAGCAGACGCCCACAGCACCAGTTCTTCAGAGAAGCGCGACATGTGCATCATGATCAGAGACGCTGCGCTGGTAAATTCGATGGCGAAGTCACGGTCAGAGACGGAATCGAGACTGTTCTCGGTCGGTGCTTCAAAGCCCAGTAGCTCGGCAGTGTAATGACGATCGATGGGATACGTCGTACCAGCGAGTGCAGCAGCGCCCAGTGGCATCTGGTTTACGCGCTTGCGGCAGTCCTGAAGGCGGGCGTAATCACGCTCAAGCATCTCGTTCCAGGCCAGCAGGTGATGACCAAAAGTCACTGGCTGTGCAGTCTGCAGGTGAGTAAAGCCCGGCATGATGGTATCGGCTTCACGTTCAGCCAGCTCAACCAGACCTTGTTGCAGGCGCGTCAGTTCGGCAGAGATAACGTCGATCTCATCACGCATGTACAGACGGATGTCCGTCGCTACCTGGTCGTTACGGGAGCGGCCAGTGTGTAGCTTCTTGCCCGTAATACCAATCTTGGCCGTCAGGGCAGCTTCAATGTTCATGTGCACGTCTTCAAGCTCGATGGACCACTCGAATTTGCCATTCTCAATGTCGCTCTGAATTTCGTTCAGGCCATTGATGATGTCGTCGCGCTCCTGCTCAGTCAGAACACCTACTTTGCACAGCATGGTTGCATGCGCGATGGAGCCCTGAATGTCCTGGCGGTACATGCGCTGATCAAACTCCACAGAGGCGGTATAGCGGGCGACAAAGGCGTCGGTCGCTTCAGAAAAGCGGCCTCCCCAGGAAGCGTTTGTGGATTGGTCGGTCATCAGGCACCTCTGATCGGACATTCGTTGAATTGAAAGAAGGCGGGATTATAGCCTTTGCGGCTTTGCGTTCATACCGGGGCTTAGGCCCTTTACGACGCGGCCGAATGCGGCGAGACTCTGAGAGTGCATTGGCGGTACTGAAACAGGAATCTATGTGAAGGACAAACAAACTCATTCGCAGGACGAACTGCTCGACGGCTTCTTTCTCCCTGACCTGTGCAATGCCCGGGCAGTACTGATTCTGCTGATCGTCAGCGAGGCTCTGGTACTGGCACTGACATTGATCGAGAGTGGCATTGAGGGCTTTTCGGGGGTGCGCTTCGGGCTGGTTTCACTGTTTGTTCAGTGGGTGGCATTAGTGTCTGTGGCGTTGCTCTGTCAGGCTCGTGGTCAGCTAGCCCGGCTTCCTGTGTGGGCGGCATCAACTGTGGCTCTGCTCATTATCCAGCTGGTGACCTTGTGTATCAGCCTGTTGGGTGAAACCTTCTTACCTGCAATTCAGCCCTCGCTGGATTGGTACTGGGTTGCCCGCAACCAACTGGTCAGCGCAATTTTTTCGGCGATGGCGATGCGCTATTTTTACGTGCAGAGCCAGTGGCGCTTGCAGACTCAGGCTGAACTCCGGGCTCGTCTTGCGGCCTTGCAGGCAAATATCCGTCCGCATTTCTTTTTTAATACCCTCAACACCGTTGCTTCTCTAATCGTCATAGACCCTGAAAAAGCGGAGCAGATGCTGCTTGAGCTGGCTCAGCTTTTCCGCGCGGTTTTACGTGGAACCGAAGAAACGACTTCTTTGGCAGAAGAGATCAAACTTGGGCAGGGGTATCTTGATATTGAACAGACCCGTTTAGGCGACCGGATGCTGGTGGAATGGGAACTTCCTCACGTTCTGCCAGATATACGGGTGCCACAATTAATTTTGCAGCCTTTGCTTGAGAATGCTGTTTATCACGGTATCCAGCCTGTTGTGGCGCAGGGAGACATCAGGGTGTCGCTGGCGCAGATGGATAAAGGTTGGTTGCTGCAGATCAGTAACAGCAAAAGCAGTGAGTCCGTCGAGTCCAGTGGCAACCGCATAGCCCATCAGAATATCCGCGCACGTCTGGAGGCGCTTTTCGGTGAAGGTGCCACACTTAATGTAGAGGATGAGGGACATCGCTACGAAGCACGGATCCTGATACCAGAGAATGGGGATAGAGTATGAGTTACCGCGTTCTGGTGGTCGATGATGAACCACTCGCGCGTCAGCGCCTGAAACGTCTTTTAGAAGAGCATAAAGACTTTGCCTGTATTGCCGAGGCAGGTGATGGGCAGGCGGCGGTCGACTGGTTATCGCAATTCCGGGCAGATCTGGTTCTGCTCGATATTCAGATGCCCGGTCTGGATGGTTTGCAGGCCGCAGAGAAAATCAGGACGCTGCCAAGTGCCCCTGTCATCGTCTTCTGTACCGCCTTTGACGATCACGCTCTGGCGGCTTTCGATGTGGATGCTGCAGATTACCTGCTGAAACCGATCCGCAAAGAAGATCTCACCCGGGCGTTGAGCCGGGCGGCAGAACGTCTGAGTCGGCAGGTGTCCGGTCCGGCTGCGCGTACACACATCAGTGCGCGAACGTCGCAAGGCTTAGTGCTGACCCCGGTAGATGATGTGCTGTTTTTCAGCGCAGACCAGAAATACGTCAGTATGCACCATGCTGACGGAGAGACCCTGATAGACGATTCGCTGAAGCAATTGGAAGAAGAATTTCCGCAACGTTTTATGCGGATTCACCGCAGCTACCTTGTTGCGTCCGACCGGGTTCAGCGACTCGAAAATACCGATGACGGTGTTGTTTTGTGGCTGCGCGGGAGCGATCAGCCGCTGCCTGTCAGTCGGCGGCACGCGCCGGGAGTGAAGAAGCACCTGCGCGGCTGCTGAAGGCGCGCAGCAATCCCACCTCAATCCTGTTATTATCCACGCCTGATAAATGCACAGTTTCAGGTTCGAGGACATCATGCCGACACCATCTTTACTCCGCATTGCGACCCGCAAAAGCCCACTGGCCATGTGGCAGGCTGAACACATTAAGGCCCGCCTGGAAGCGCTGCATCCGGGGTTGGAGGTTGAGTTGGTTACATTTACCACTCAAGGGGACAAGATCCTGGATGTGCCACTGGCGAAAATCGGTGGCAAAGGGCTGTTCGTAAAAGAGCTTGAGAATGCCATGCTCGACGGGCGGGCGGATATCGCTGTGCATTCAATGAAAGACGTGCCGATGGAGTTTCCGGAAGGTCTCGAGCTCGGTGTGATCTGCGATCGCGAAAACCCTCTGGATGCGTTCGTCTCGAATAAATACAAGACTCTGGCCGAGATGCCAGAGGGCTCAATACTCGGTACATCCAGTCTGCGCCGTGGCTGTCAGGCTAAAGAGCGTAGACCTGATCTTGAAGTGAAGAGTCTGCGCGGCAACGTACAGACGCGCCTGGGTAAAATGGATGCTGGCGAGTACGATGCCATCATTCTCGCATCGGCGGGCCTGTTGCGCATGGAAATGGATGAACGTATCGCTGCTTTCATGCCCGCAGAAGAATCACTGCCAGCGGGTGGACAGGGCGCCCTTGGAATTGAGTGGCGCAGTGCTGATAAAGACATTCATGCCCTGCTCGCGCCACTGCACCACGAAGTAACCGCACAATGCGTGCTGGCAGAACGTGCCATGAACCGTCGCCTGCAAGGGGGCTGTCAGGTCCCCATCGCTTGTTACGCCATTATTGATGGTGATGAATTGTGGCTACGTGGTCTTGTGGGTAGCGAGGACGGTCAGCAAATGCTGCGTACCGAATTCCGCGGCTCGCCAGAAGACGCCGAAGCACTGGGTATAAAGGCAGCAGAAGACCTGTTGGCGCAGGGAGCGGGTGATATCCTGCGTGCCGTGTATGGTCATGACGTTCACTGAAGCGTTACCGCCGGTTGTAGTAACGCGACCCGCGGATAAAGCCAGTGAATTAATCAGCTCGGTGGCGGAGCTTGGCTTTGAGGTTCGCCATCATCCCTTGATTGAGATTCGCCGATTTGAAGATGATGACAGCGCCGCTTCACGTGCCTGTCGTCAGAAAATCCTCGATATAGACCATTACGATGCCGTCATCGCGATCAGCCAGAATGCCGCAGAGGCGGGGTTCAGCTGGATGGATGCCTATTGGCCTCAGATGCCTGTCGGGCTGCGCTGGTATGCGGTAGGGCCGACAACCGCAGCAGTGTATCGGGAGTATGGCGTCGATATGGAAATGCCGGTTGACCGATACGACAGTGAAGGGGTACTAGCGCTGCCATCGTTACAGCAGGTCGAGGGTGAGAAAATACTCATCTGGCGGGGCGTCGGCGGTCGGGAAACCCTGGCCTCGGTTCTGCGTGAGCGCGGCGCCCGTGTCGAGTACGCCGAGCTCTATGAACGCCGGCAGATTGAATGGGCAGAAGCCGGCTGGGACAAAACCTTACAGGGTGCTCCAGTATTGCTGCTAAGCAGTGGGCAGGCGCTCGATATTGCGCAACAACAGATACCAGATATTGCGACCCGGGTGAGCACTATCATAGTGCCAAGTGAGCGAGTGGCTACTTACGCCAGACAGCATGGCTGCACTGACGTGGTGGTTGCGGCCAGCGCCCGTAATGAAGATACTTTGCACAGCCTGCGCGCGCGGTTTGCCGCAGGCCGTTAAGATTTCGCCGTTAAGGCCAATTTCAGAAGGAAATTCACCGTGAGCAACGAACAACAGACTAACGCCCCGGCTGATAAGGGACAGAAAGAGAAGCGCAGTTCCAATGTGCTTTCCTGGTTTAACCTGCTCCTGATCATCATCCTGTTTGCTCTGGCGGGTGCGGCCGGCTTTTTCGGCTGGCAGCAGCAACAGGCTGCAACCGCTGAAACTGCGGTACTGACTGATCGCCTGAATACTGCACTGCAGAAAATTGAAGCAAGCAACGCGCGTGAAACAACATTGATGCAGCGCGCAGAAGCCCTGAATACTGCCTCTCAGAACCTTGCCGCTCAGGTGGCTCATAACACAGAGCGCCTGGGTAAGCTGCCGGGTGCAGAGCGTCAGGACTGGCTACTGGCCGAAGCAGAATACCTGCTGCGCCTTGCCAGCCAGCGCCTTGAGCTTGAGCGTGACTGGGAAGGTGCGATCAGCATGCTGACCGCAGCAGACAACGTCATTATTGAAACGCGTAACCCTCGTTTTGATAAAGTCCGTGCTCAGATTGCCCGTGAGCTGATGGCTCTGCGTGCCGTGCCTGCCGTTGATCGTGTGGGCGCTATCTTCCGTCTGCAGGCTCTGCAGGAGCAGGTAACGGCGCTGCCATGGATGCCAGAAAAACTGATCGCAGAACCTGTTGCTGAAGAAGAGCCACTCACTCTGGATGAGCAGACGTGGTACTGGAACCTCTGGTATACAGTCAGAGATAACGTGATTCGTATGGTGCGTATCCGTGAGCGTGACGAACCAATCGCGGCGCCACTAACGCCCGATCAGCAGTATTACCTGCAGCAGAACATGCATCTCATGCTGGAACAGGCTCAGATTGCACTCCTGCGCGAACAGACCGAACTGTATGAGCACAGCCTTCAGCGCGTCTCAGAGTGGTTAGATGCCTATCTGATTATTGAAGATGCACGTACTCGTGCGGCCCGTGCGGCCTTGTCTGAACTGCAGGCGTGGGAAGTGGCTCCTGAGCGTCCGGATATCACTGCGTCACTTCTGATGTTGCAGAAACTGGTTGAAGAGCAGCGCCGCAATGGCACGGTTCAGCCAACAGAAACCAACGTGGACGAGGCTGAAGAGGCCGGTACGGAGGAGGACGCATGAGACTGATCGTTCTTTTCCTGTTGCTGATTGCGGCCGGTGCCATCGGCGTTGGCGCATTCGTATATATCGATGCTGGCTATGTCATGCTTAGCTGGGAAAACTACACCGTAGAAACCAGCCTGTGGATGTTCTTAGTTCTGGGCGCGATTGCACTGCTGGCCGTGTACATTGCGCTGCGTGCGCTTCTGGTCTTGTTTGGCAGTGACCGTCGTTTCAATGAATGGCGTCAGCGTCGTCGTAGCTTGCGTGCCCGTCGCCAGACTACTCGAGGCCTGCTCGCTCTTGCACAGGGTCAGTGGCGCCGTGCCGAACGTAACCTGACAAGCAGTGCTAAAGATTCTGATCAACCTCTGATTAACTATCTGGCGGCTGCCCGTGCTGCTTACGAGCAGGATAAGTCAGAAGCAACGGACGAATGGCTCAAGCAGGCAAGCCTGAGCACCAAAGGCTCAGACCTGGCGGTGGGGATTACTCAGGTACAGCTACTGCAATCGCGTAACCAGAACGAGCAGGCGCTGGCCGTACTGATCAGCCTGCGTGAAAAGCATCCGCGTCACGCATACCTGCTGAAGTTACTGGTAAAAACACTGCAGGATCTGGAGGACTGGGTTGCGTTAAATGAGCTTCTGCCAACCCTGCGCAAAGCGACCAAAATTCCGGATGAAGAGTTACGTAAGCTGGAGCGCAACGTTGCTCTGCAACTGCTCGACCGCGCCCGTCATGCAAATGGTGGTCAGGGCCTGACTGCGACGTTTGATGGTCTCGGCCGCGACGTGCGCTATACCAGCGATGTGATGAAGTCTTACGTTGATCTGCTGCTCGAAACTGAGCAGGAAGAGAAAGCAGAGGAAGCGCTGCGTGAAGGCCTTAAGCACGTATGGCACGACGAGCTGGTAGAAATCTTCGGTCGCCTGAAAGGTAAAGACGCCAGCAAGCAGCTGCTGTTTGCTGAGCAGCAGCTGAAAGAGCGCCCTAATGATCCGCTCCTGTTGCTGACACTCGGTCGTCTGGCGCTGCGTGTGAATGATCTGGAAAAAGCCCGTGAGTATCTGCAGACCGGCCTGAGTATCAAAGGTCTGGCCGAACTGCACGCTGAAATGGGCAAGGTCATGCTGGCTGAAGGCGATGAAACGCTTGCCTGCGAACATTTTCAGCTGGCACTGGGTCACTGATTACCTGGCCACTGCCTGAAGTCAGTCCATAAAATAATAAAAACCGGCGGCCATGAGCCGCCGGACTTGTATCAGGGGGACGTTATGAATGATATGCCACATCGCTCGGCTCTTGCCGACTACCTCACCATACTGACGGGATTGTTTACCATCCTGAGTGGAGCTTACTCACTGTATGCCGGGGGCGATGTCTCTGCAGCGGCGGACACCGAAACCTATTGGGATGGCCCTCTGCGTCACGCTATTGCGATTACGCTCACTGTGATGGGGCTGTACTTCTTTATGGATCTCTCTGTGAAGATCGCAGGTAAGATCGTCAGAACCGGCACCAGCGGCCTGCCCGGTTGGTTGGTTTTCGGCTTGTTCTATTTCGGGGGTATGGCGTTATACGGGGTCTTTCAGATTGTGCTCCAGTCGAATCTGTTTGCCGAACTACAGATCGCCTATTTCATTACTTCGCTGGTGATCTGGTTAGCTTTGACGATTCCGTTAGCCATCATGTCGGCTTTTAAACCAAAGCCCCGCCGTTAAGGCTCTCCATCACTACCTGCTCCACCTTACTACTTCAGTAGTCTTTACTCTTCTGCGGGATCTCTGCGCAGAAGAGTATTGCCTTTCTCTATAATATAACGATAATGATTCGCATTAATAATTTGGGAGCGAATCAGCTATGAGTTCAGCATTGAGTCAGGCATCTGTCGGTATCGTGTTCGGAACAGATACCGGAAACACCGAGGATGTTGCGGAGAAAATATCTGAGCAGCTACAGGAGGCAGGTATTGTTGCCGACCTCATCAACATCACAGATGCCGAGCCGGAGCAATTACAGGGTTATGACCTGGCGATTATGGGCATACCAACGTGGGACTTTGGAGGTATTCAGGTTGACTGGGAAGACGTTGAGGAAATGATTCAGGCCCTGGATATGTCTGGGAAAACGGTTGCCCTCTACGGCCTGGGAGATCAGTTTGGCTACGGTGATTTTTTTGTCGATGCCATGGGCTGGTTACAGGAACATCTGCAAAAAGCCGGTGCGCGCTTTATCGGTTACTGGCCAACGGAAGGATATGAATTCGAAGCTTCGCGCGCAGTAAATGACGACAAGACACTGTTTTGTGGTCTGGCTATCGATGAAGACCAGCAGTTCGAACTGACTGATACCCGCATTGAAAAATGGGTAGCTCAGATCATCAGCGAATACGATGCATTGGCGGCAGCCTGATATGAAATACATATGTGATGGTCATCGCCAGTGGTTAATGGATAACCCATCTGAGCTACAGGCGGGCTGGCTGCGAGCGACATCCATGGGCTGTGAGGCAATGGCCGGACGGCAGTGGCAAAGAGCGACCGTCTGTTTTGGTAATGCGGTTGAAATTGCTGAGCTGGAGTTGTCGAAAAATCCGGACAAAAAAGCCCAACAGCATTATCTGGACGCTGCAGCTCAGATGATGGCAGCCTTTCGCCGTCTGGGCGATCAGCGTAGCTGTCGTTTTCTGTTCAGCAGAGTGCTTGATCAGTTGGGGCAACTGTCGGTCAGAACATTCTGTAATGACAGCCTGGTATTACTCCGTGAGCTTACTTTTGGTGACTTGAGTACGGCAGAGAAATCTCTTTGGCAGAAGCTGTCGTTGAGTCCTGTCCGGCGTAATGCGCTGCATTGAATTGATATCTGTTTGATCGCAGAAAATACAGGGTAAATCGGAAATATTTCTCCAAAATAATTCTAAAGAATGAGAGAAACATCGTTATTTAATCGGGATACAAACCGGTTACATTAAGAGATGCAATTTAACACAATAATTCTTTAGTAATTTAATTGCCCGAATCGATAGTTTTGAAAACCTGAAGGCCAGATTGCAGTGATGTGAAATGATGGCCTGAGTGTTTTTATTATCTGATCGAGGGCCCCGAATTGAAACATCTGATGAAATCCTTACCGCTTGCCTTTCTGGCAGCGGCTGCTTCGGACATTGCTTCAGCGAAGCAGTATGTCGTTGAAATAGACCCTTCTGTAGCTCACTCAAAGCAATTACTCACTGATGTTTTACCGGTAGATGCAATTAAACGAAGCATGCTGAATGGCCAGTACCTGGTTATAGATATACCGGGGAAAGGGCAGCTGCACCGGTCTGCGATGGCGGCGATCCGGTCGCAGAGTTTTGTTAAGCGGGTGGAAGAGGATATCTGGGTAACGACGCAGGCTGTCCCGAACGACGCTCTGTACAGTCGCCAGTGGTATCACTTTGAAGATGCGGGTGGTGTCCGTGCACAGAATGCTCACGATATTACTCGGGGAGAAGGCTCGGTCATCGCGGTCATTGATACCGGTTATGTTCCGCACCCTGACCTTGATACGAACCGCCTGCCGGGTTACGACATGATTTCGAACAGCTCAACAGCCGGTGATGGTAATGGTCGCGATGGCAACGCCATCGATGAGGGTGACTACACCGGTCTATTTTCGGGGTGTGGTAGCTCAGACTCGTCGTGGCACGGAGCCCATGTGGCCGGTATCTCTTCGGCCGTTACCGATAATGGCACTGGGATTGCCGGGATTGCGCCACTATCGAAGTTCGTTCCTGTGAGGGCGCTTGGTCGCTGTGGTGGCACTTTGTCTGATATTGCCGATGGGGTTGTCTGGTCGGCAGGTTTGCCAGTAGCAGGTGCTCCGCTTAATCAGAACCCGGCGGATGTTATTAACCTTAGTCTTGGCGGAACCGGGAGTTGTACGTCGTATATGCAGGCTGCTATTAATCAGGCCGTTGCGGCAGGTTCGACGGTAGTTGTCGCCGCTGGTAACAGCAGCGTTGATGCCCGTGGTGCGACGCCTGCGAACTGTCAGAATGTGATTACCGTTGCTTCGACTGGACGAGATGGGGCTAGAGCAAGTTATTCTAATTTCGGCTCCGTAGTTGATATCGCGGCGCCGGGTGGCGGGAATGGTGGTGGCATACTGTCTACCATTGATCGTGGCCGGCAGGGGCGCGAAGGGGCGACGTACGCCGAGTATCAAGGGACATCAATGGCTACTCCAGTAGTGGCCGGTGTGATTGCTCTGATGCGCTCAGTGAATAAAGACCTGACCCCTGCTGAAGTCGAAGCCGCGTTGTCTGAAAGCGCACGCAGTTTCCCGGGCACATGCGCTGGTTGCGGCGCAGGTATCGTGGATGCTACCGCTGCAGTGCTCGCGGTCGATAACGGTTCACAGCCTGAGCCAGAACCACAGCCTGCCCCCCAGCCTGAACCACAAGTCGTTAATTATGGTGGCGCTACTGACATCGCTATCAACGATGCGCGCCGTTCCTTTTTCTTCACCCGCTCGGGTATCACTCGAGTCTCGCTGAATGATGTCAATCAGGGTTCTGATGTGACAGTCAGTCTTGTAATCCGTCATGCTCGCGCCAGTGATCTGTCCGTTGGGTTGACTGGTACATCTGGACAGCGAGTAGCCCTCCGCGTCGTCGCTCGGGAAGGAGGTGACTACCTCCTTGAAGGGCAGCTGGGCAGCGCACAGGCAGGAGACTACTCACTCACAATTACAGACAGTACAGCTGGGGTAAGTGGCAGCCTGATTTTCTTTGGTGTTGAGCAGACAGAGTGAATCAGAAAGCTTTCAGTAAGGCCGCTATCGTAGAAACCATCGTCAATCTGGCAAGATTACTCGAACTGGATGTGGTTGCCGAAGGTGTTGAAACAGAAGCTGAATTAGCCGCGCTGAATGCGATCAGTGCTATGTCGATTCAAGGGTTCTATTTCAGTCGTGCTTTGCCTGAGTACGAGCTGACGCCTTTGATCGAACACAACCTGAAGAGCCGCAGAGTCGTAAATTTGCCTGCCCGCCTCTAGTGTCGAATACCAAAAAAACCGGCTGAATAGCCGGTTTTTTTGTGTGAGCTGACAATGAATCAGTCGTCTTTTTCCATATGCACGGAGACCTGAGGGAATGGAATCTCAATGCCTTCTTCATCGAAGCGCAGTTTCACTTTTTCCATCATGTCCCAGTACAGGCCCCAGTAGTCTGCTGAGTTTACCCAGGGGCGGCAGATCAGGTTGACTGATGAATCGGCCAGTTCGTGTACTTTGACGACGGGCGCAGGATCTTTCAAAACCCGTTCGTCTGCGTTCACCATTTCTTCGAGAATATTTTTTGCCTTTAACAGATCCGAGCCGTAACCAATACCGAACACCATATCGACACGACGGGTTGGTTGCTCAGAAAAGTTTGTCATGGTGCCAGAGAACACATTGCCATTCGGGATGGTAATCACTTTGTTGTCCGGGGTTTTCAGGCGGGTATGCAGTATGGTGATCTGCTCAACGGTACCCATATTTCCGTCCAGCTCGCAGAAGTCTCCAACTTTGAAAGGGCGGAATAAAATGAGCATTACGCCGGCGGCAAAGTGTGACAGAGAGTCCTTCAATGCCAGACCAACAGCCAGACCAGCTGCACCAAGCAGTGCGACAAGGGAGGTGGTATCAACGCCTAATTGCGATAGCGAGAAGACGATGACAAGAAGGAGCAGAACACTGCCGATAATGTTCGACAGGAAGTTCACCAGCATAGGTTCAAGGCTGGCCTTTTCCATGACCTTGCGGGTACCGTTCGTGACCGCGCGTGCGATCATGCGACCAACAAAGAACACGACAATCGCAAGTACAATCTGAGTTCCCCAAGGGAGAATGTAATCAGCCCACAGCAGCTGTGGGTCGAGGTTCAGCTTATCCCAATTGATGTTCACAAATTAATCCTTACTCCAGAGGAGGTATGTAGTATGAAATATTCGACAAGGCAGATCATTACGCCAAAATCAGTCTGGCGCAAGCAAGCGCCTCCATTATGGCGCTGAATTCAGACAGATTTATTTCGTTGCTCAGTGATTAACTGAGAAATCTGCACGATTGGCGTAAGCAAATACGTCGGAATGCATATTGGACTCTTTCAGGCCTAAAGGTTCCAATTGATCGAGGGTACCGAACACCATGTTGGGGGATCCGCAGGCAAACATGTCGACATTCGACAGATCATCGAAGTCTTCGTGGATTACTTCATATATCCACCCAGCGCGGCCATTCCAGTCATCAGCGTGCTGCTGAATAATGGGGTGGTAATGGAAGTTAGCAAAATCGTTCTGCCAGGTCTGTGGCAAATCTGGCAGATAGAAGCCGACGGCCGCACGGTTAGACCAGTAGAGGTGAATCTCACGCTCAGGGTCTATCGACAGTGTGGCTTCGATCAGGGCTTTAATTTGTGAAAATCCTGAGCCAGCGGCGACCATCAGCAGAGGCTGACCTTTGCGCTGGTCGAGAAAATGCGGATTGATGTAGCAATCGCCAGCGGGAATAGTGACACGAGCGATCACGGCCTGCTGTAGAAAGTTTACCACCTCACGTGCCTTGTCACTGTTGGCGGCAATGTGCAGCTCGATTTCTCGTGGGTCTTTCCCTGTGAGTGCGCCAGGCGCAGAGGCGATTGAATAAGGAATCTGTTCTTCACTATTGCCTTCGCCCATATGCAACATCAGGTACTGGCCTGCCCAGTAATCCGGAGCTTTACCTGCGGGCGCCAATAAGCTGACCTGATAAACATCGTCCGTCATTAACTCGACCGACTGCACCTGGCAAGCAAGTGTAGCGGGCTGTTTATGGTCGGGAGCGAATACATCGGTCATAACAATCTCAACGTCAGATTTGGGGAATGCTACGCAGCATAATACCTGATTATCCTGCTCAAGTATTGAGGTGCCCAGTTCATTACGAAAGACTAGTTCACCGGACAGGCGTTCGCCTTGGCAGACCTGGCAAATACCGTTCTCGCAACTTACCGGCAGAATAACGCGCTGCTCCAGCGCCGCTTCGGCGATGGTCTGATCCGAACGGCAGCGAATGGTGACACCGTTCGGTTGGAACGTTATGCGATGCGTCTTCACGGTCAGGTTTTTAACGGTATCCGTCAAAGACCAATATCCTTGCCGATTTTTCTCACCAGCTGGTCGACACTGTTTTTCACCTCGTCATCCATCACAATCGGCTCGCCCCATTCACGGTCGGTTTCGCCCGGCATTTTATTGGTGGCATCCATCCCCATTTTCGAGCCAAGACCCGACACGGGTGAGGCGAAGTCGAGGTAATCAATCGGCGTGTTTTCGATCAGTGTCGTGTCGCGCGCCGGGTCCATACGGGTAGTGATGGCCCAGATCACGTCTTCCCAGTTGCGGGTATCAACGTCGTCGTCGACCACAATCACAAACTTGGTGTACATAAACTGGCGCAGGAACGACCAGACGCCCATCATCACGCGCTTAGCGTGGCCCGGGTACTGCTTTTTCATGCTGACCACCGCCATGCGATAGGAGCAGCCTTCGGGTGGGAGGTAGAAGTCGACGATTTCCGGGAATTGCTTCTGCAGAATCGGTACAAACACTTCGTTCAGCGCCACGCCAAGAATCGCCGGTTCATCCGGTGGACGTCCGGTGTAGGTGCTGTGGTAAATCGGTTTTTTGCGATGCGTGATACGCTCGACGGTAAACACAGGGAAGCTGTCGACTTCGTTGTAGTAGCCGGTGTGGTCTCCGAATGGACCCTCGGGAGCCATGTCATCCGGATGAATCACCCCTTCGAGCACAATCTCTGCAGACGCTGGAACCATCAGTTCATTGCCCATACTTTTTACCAGCTCTGTTCGAGAGTCACGCAACAGGCCAGCAAAGGCGTACTCACTCAGGGTGTCCGGTACTGGGGTGACAGCGCCGAGAATCGTTGCCGGGTCAGCACCCAGTGCAACGGTCACCGGGAATGGCTTACCGGGGTGTTCCTGCTGCCACTCGCGGAAATCCAGCGCGCCGCCACGATGACTCAGCCAGCGCATAATCACACGGTTTTTACCGATCACTTGTTGGCGATAAATACCTAAATTGTGGCGTTCTTTGTGTGGGCCTTTGGTGATCACTAACGGCCAGGTAATCAGCGGGCCTGCATCTCCGGGCCAGCAATGCTGTACCGGGATCTTTGACAGATCGACGTCATCGCCTTCGATAACAACTTCCTGGCAAGCGGCCTTTTTCACTTCTTTGGGTCCCATGGCCAGCACTTTTTTGAAAATCGGCAGCTTCGACCATGCGTCTTTCAGGCCTTTCGGTGGCTCAGGCTCTTTTAAGAACGCGAGCAGCTTGCCCACTTCGCGCAGCGCTTCGACGGAGTCCTCGCCCATCCCCATGGCGACGCGTTCGGGCGTGCCAAACAGGTTGGCCAGTACGGGCATGTCGTAGCCTTTCGGGTTCTCAAACAGTAGCGCCGGGCCTTTGGCGCGCAGTACGCGGTCAGCCAGTTCGGTCATTTCGAGGTGTGGATCGACGGGTTCTTTGATGCGAACCAGTTCACCGCGTTTTTCCAGTTTCTTGATGAAGTCGCGTAGGTCTGCGTATTTCACGAGAAGCTCTCACTGTTTGAATCAGGGGGAGCATTCTAACAGCTTCGTTTGAGGGAAGTAGAGGTGCGGTTATTCAGGATCAGGAGCGAGTGCAAGTGATTGGGATAGAGCTCGGTAAGACGCGGTGAATACATCCCTGTACGCTCGGATGCGCTATCTGACCGCCAAGGATGGCGGAAATGCCGAGGGCTGTATGGAACAGCCCCGGCCTTGGCGCATACGCTTACCTCGCTCCTACCGCAATCATCTTATGTAGGCCCAATCATCTTTATATCCGCTCCCTCTCTTTAGGGGGGGGGCGGGATTAATTAAAGAAATCAAACGCCCAGAAGTTATCGAAGTGCGGGAAGATGCCGCTTTCTTTCTGTGATTCCTCACGCCAGAAGGCGCCCTCAGCGCGCTCAACCTGAACGGGCTCAGCATCCGGATCAGGTGCCTGAACGGAGGTTGGCTTACGTCCGGAGGTGTCTGCATCTGCGATGTTGTAGATGCCGTCTTCGTCACGGTCGAAGGCCAGACGTTCGCCAGTGCCCGGAGCGGCACAGGTGAATGTGATGCTGTTGCCCGGTATCAATGAGGTCCAGCGCAGGCGATTGAAGCTGCTTGCGTCGCCGTGCATATCAACGAATGATCCGGTATTTGCACCGGTATCGACAAAGCGCCATGCGCGCTCTTCACCACCGATAACGCCGTTGGCGATCAGGTCACATTTCTGTTTACGCACGCTGCTGTCAAAGGTGTGCGCCAGTGCCTGAGCCATCATGGTCGATACCAGGGCGGCATCCGACTGTGAGGTCAGGTTGAAGGTCGCCTGCTGGCCGACAATCGGCGCGAGACCGGTCGGGATCTGTGTCACATACTCCATGACTTCAGGAATATCTGGTGTATCGACGTGGAATACGTTCAATGACAGGAAGTTCTCCAGTGTATCAATCGCGCCATCATGGGAAAGGCCGAAACCGGTGACTTGAGGGCCCATTTCTGTTGCGGTTGAAGTGCGCTTCCGCAGTTTCAATCCATACATACCGATCCGGGTGTATACGTTGCGAAGGTGCGCTACTTTCATATCCTGGGACACTTCTGTACCTTCGAAGCTCATCAGAGTCGACGTACCGAAGCGCTCGATTTCCGGATCGACCTCGTGGCAGTCGTTACAGGTAATCATCGCGACGTTGCCGGTGTTTTCCGCTTCAAAACCAGTGGTCTTTTCGTTGAAGTAGATGTTGGCGCCAAATTCCGCGTCTGGTGTCAGTGTGTCGTCGAGATTGCGATTCGGGTTCGGCGGGTAGCGCATCTGCATAACGAAGTCGGCGAACTTGTTCATTTCGTCTTCGGTAGGCTCCTCGGCACGCCCAAGTAGCTCAGTGAACGCACCACGGAATTCTTTAAATGCCGCGTGCTCAAGGGATTCACCCGCCACCTGATAGGTGCCGGTTTTGTCGCCACGCCAGTGCAACGGCCCCTGGAAGTCCATACCGCGGAACGATTGAGTGAGCATAGGGCCTTTCAGTGGGTGGTGGACCGGCAGTGCGTTCATCTCCATAAAGAAATTCACGTAACCGCGAGGGTTTTCCGTGGTCACGCCATCCGGGTTACCCAGTTCCCACGCCAGGCCGTCCATATCGCCGAACAGATGGCAGGAGCCACACGAAGAATCGCCACGGCCAGAGCTGAAGCGGGCGTCATACAGGAACGGACGCCCCTCTGTAATGTAGTCCGGTTCTGGGTTGTACATGGCCACACTCTGGGTTTCGCGGCCTTCGTTCAGGTCAATGACGGCGACAGAATTATTAAAGCGGGTCAGCACATACATGCGGTCACGGGATTCGTCGAGCGCGATGCCCGCAGGGCCGCCACCAGAGACTTCGATATGATTGTCTTCGGACGGAGTAAATGTGCCGTTCTCCAGCTCGCGGGTATTGAAGATACCGATCTTGGACGAGCTGTAGGCTGCGACATAGAGGGTTTCACCAGCACTGTCGACCGCCATCTCCAGTGGCATCGCCAGCGAGCGCGCGTTTTCAGACGGCGAGCCATCCGGGTTGCTGTCACGTAGGTGAGAGTTCAGCTCACGCGGAGTGACATCGCCATTTTTGATGACGGTGATCTGGTTCTTAATGAAGCGACCGCGCAGAGTCTGTTTATCGCTACGATGGCCATGGCCTTCGTATTGCAGTTCGTTGCGGGCATCCATGTTTGAAACATACACAGCGCCGTTCACTGGGTTAACAGCCATGTTAAACAGAGCATTACCTACGCCAGTGTATTCGCCTACGGCTTTCGGATCGGCCGCGGTGGCGTCGATTTTAAAGACATCATAGTCGGGCAGGTCAAAGTACACCTGGTGATCCCAGCGGGTACCGTAGACGTCACGCCAGTGCTCGCCGTCGTATTTCACAATTACACCGGTGTTTGGCGCAACAATGCCATCGGCATCTGTGTTCGGGCCCGGTTTACCATTGATGGTGCTGGTCGGTCCCCAAACCCGGTAGTTGTGCGCCGCAGTGGTAGTCTGGTTGCCCGATTTATAAATGGAGGCGTAGACGGTTTCGCCATCTGGCGTCACGGCAAGGCCGCGCGGTGCCATGCCAAACAAGGTGATGACTTTTTCCATCTCGGCATCGGGGGCATCGAATACCCAGACATCGGCACGGTCTGTGCCCGGCGTCATGGCATCAAGGTCCGACGGCGAGTGCTGACCGCGATGCGCGGTCGTCACAAAAGCGCGGACATTGTTGCGGCCAGCAAAGACAATGTCCTGCGGTTCATCACCGACATGCAGCGTTTTCTTCACGTAGGGCAGGTCAGTATTCAGTTTAACGATACTGACGTTATCCGAGAGGTGATTGACCACCCAGGCCTCGTTATCGTTGCGCAGAGCGATGGCAACAGGCTCAACCCCGACGGGAACGCTGTGCATCAGCGCAGGGGTTTCCCCGCTGACATCAAAAATTTCGAGTTTGCCATCCGGCGTGTTCAGCGCGTACAGGCGGGTGTTGTCTGAATTCAGCGCCAGTGGGCGAACTTGGCCTGACTCGAAGTTGGTGTACGAGCCCTGAACCTTAATATCGATGGTGCCGTTGGTGTCGCCGTCAAGGTTGTCGCTGACGTTAAATACAATACGGTCATAGCCGGTATATTCGGCATTCGGTATATAACGCACGTTAGGCGGTGTGCCTTCGACCCGTCCATGGAGAGGCCCTTCGGCGATGCTCCAGCTGAGGTTGTTATCGGGCTCGCCTTCGGGGGTGACATGCTTCGCGCGAAAGTCGATAGCAATACCCTGATTGCGGAACGTCGTGATGCTGTAGGACTTTGCCTGCGGTATCAGGAACGGTCGGATATGAGCGCGCTCGCCAATGAAGTCAGATACAAACTGCATTTTAAGCACTTGTTCCAGGCTGCCCTGCCAGGCATCGCCATTCTTGGTTGCATAGCCTTCCACGCTGGCGAAAGCGCAGGTGGCCGATACAATTAACCCCGCTCCACAGGAGGCCTTAAGCGCCAGCCTGCGTGCTGTTGTTGTTATAGTCATGTGGTTCACCAGGTGAGTCTTTTTATTGTTATTGCAGCGTTTATTTACCGCATTGAATGGAAAGATAGAGGTTCGATCAAAACGTGAACAGAGTTGAGATAATACTGGCCTCCAGAGGCACATGATGTCTGGCCATATAAGAACGAAGCACCTCGAAATTTCAGCTTTCCTTTGCGTCGCAGGTTGTGACCTGAGCGCGTCAGTGCTCTATAATCAGCACTTTTTTCGGGGATAGACGATGCAAGCCAGAACCTGCCTGAACATAGCTGCAGTAGCCGGCTTTACCGGGGTTGCTTTCGGTGCATTCGGTGCTCATGGGCTCAAAGGGGTCATTGAACCCGAACTTATGGCCGCTTATCAGACAGGTGTTTTGTATCATCTGATGCATGCGGTCGCACTGCTAGCGATGTCGGCCTGGTTGTTTGTGCGCCCTGCGTCCTGGATTCGCCGCAGTGCGATCATGATGTTGTTAGGATTGATTCTGTTCAGCGGCAGCCTTTACGCCATGGCCATCACAGGGCAGCGCTTTCTCGGGGTCATTACCCCATTTGGTGGCGTTAGCTGGCTTATCGCCTGGGCGTTTCTGATTCTGGCTGCGTTCCGGCTGCCTCCTCCCCATTCTGACAGTGAGTAATAAGAGTGTCTGATTCCAACCAGGTTGGCGATGCCGACAAGCCGCAATACCGACGTGGCATTAAGAGTTTTGTTATCCGTGCTGGCCGCCTGACCAAAGGCCAGCAGGGAGGGCTGGACCGACAGTGGCCAGTGATGGGGCTGGAGCTTGAGCAGGGTGAAATCGACCCTCCTTCCGTATTCGGGCGTGACGGACATGTTGTGTTCGAGATTGGCTACGGTATGGGGCAGTCCCTCGTGGAAATGGCTGCCGCAGCGCCTGAGAAAGACTTCATCGGTGTTGAAGTGCACTTGCCCGGCGTAGGTTCCCTGTTGAACCTCGCAGAAGAAGCCGGTGTCACAAATCTGCGCACGTACAAAGACGATGCGATTGAAGTGTTGAAGCTGATACCGGATAACAGCATTGATACAGTGCAGTTGTTCTTCCCTGATCCATGGCATAAGAAAAAGCATCATAAGCGCCGTATCGTACAGCCAGAGTTTGCGCAGACGCTGCGTCGTATCCTGAAGCCGGGTGGCGTATTCCATATGGCGACCGACTGGGAAAACTACGCTGAGCATATGATGGAAGTCATGGAAGCGCAGGAAGGTTACGAAAACGTGGCCGGTAAAAATGAATATGTTCCGCGCCCGGAGCACCGCCCGTACACCAAGTTTGAAAAACGCGGTGAAAATAAAGGGCACGGAGTCTGGGATTTGATGTTCCGGAAGGTTTGAGATTACGTGCAGATAGTCTGATGGGGTTCTCTGGCTCGCCGTGAACCCATCCATGGGGGCTCCGCTGTGCCAACTGACCACCATGGATGGTGGGAATGCCTTAAACTGTCGGGAGCAGTTTTGGCCATGGCACAGAGGGCCAGCGAAACCCATCAGACTATCAACATCAAATGTATTTAGGAGAGTGAAAATGCAGAAAAAAGATAAAGAAAAAGTATTTGGCGGTGAATGGTCTGAGGCGCAACTGCGTGAATTTCTGGTTGCAGAAAGCTATGACGGTTCAGATGCCGATTACATCGCAGTGATCCGTGCGTATCGTCATATGGTGCCGCAGACGTTTGCAGAGTTTATTAAACTGTTTGCAGCGGAAGGTCATAACCTGGAAGCAAAAAATGCCGAAGGTGTTTCTTTGCTTGAGACCATCGACTCTCACGCTCAGGGCAAAGAGTACGCAGAAATTATTCGTGCTGCAGCCTGATCTTCGGTTGTAAAAAGTATCGATTAAGCCGGAGGGCTTATGAATAAAATAAAAATATTACCACTTTCATTTATCACTCTGGCCATGGTGGGCTGCGGAGGTGGTGGCTCCGGCTCAAGTGGCTCAGATGAAGATAACTTCCCGACAGGTCTGACGTATTTCACCCTGGATGATTATCGCTCTACTGCAGAGCTGTTGCAGCTAAGAGGCGACAACGAAATTACAGGTACTTGGGTTGGAGTACGTAATAATACCTACACCGATGCTAATACCAGTGGCCCTGATTTCAAACGTTATGAGAGCCGCCTTGAATTTCTCGTTATTCGTGAGAGCGCCGAGGCTGAAAGCGGTTTCGAGTTTGCCTCATGTAATGCGGGGGGCTTCGTTGAAATACGAAGTGTAACCTCTACAGCCGTAGCTACAGTGGGGGCTGGAACGTACAATCGCTCGGCGAATAACGTACTGACATTAGAAGTTGAAGGTGCAGTAGCGCCCGGTGTCAGCTTATTTTCCTCCAGTGAGTTTATCCGCTTAAAAGAAAGTACTGGGCGGGTTGGTTCAATGGGTTGGAATTGGGGGCCTGGCCTGATTGTCACCGACGAAGATGTTTTCTGTGCCGGTTTGCATAATCTCGAAGATTCAGAAACCAAGTTGTCTGTCTCGACCACAAACGAAGAAGACGGCGATTCGATTCTTGACCTGAGTACAGAGACATATTCTTTTACTGAACGGGATATTTATTTCTTTGATGCAGTAAATAGTCTTTCACATGAGTCTGCTGATTCTTCTGACGATATTGGTATTACGATTACCGATCAGGACATTTACGGTTACGAAGCCTCGTTTAATATTCAACGCAGTGATTCGAACGACGATACGGTCGTAGGTAACGTTTCAATTGATGTGAATTTTTAAAAATGTTCTTCCCCAAAAAAACCGCCCGAATGGGCGGTTTTTTTGTTCTTCTCTTTCGATTAAGAACCGAATGGCCAGAAGTAGTTAAAGTCAGGGAACCGACCTTTACGCTTCTGAGCAGCTTCACGATCAAAGCCGTTGCCTTCGGCTGGAACCATAACGTCCTGTTCTGGGGCTGCAAATGGATCCATAGGTTGAACGCTGGTTGGCGCGCGGCCCATCAGTACGGCGTCTTCCATATTCAAAGTGCCGTCTTCATCGCGGTCGAGTGCGACACGGGTACCAGAACCCGGAGGTGCACACAGATAGGTCAGGCTGTTGCCGAACTCGGTGCTGGTGGCACGTAGGTCTGCGTCCGATATGTATTCACCGTCATCCGACAGAAACTCGCCCGATTCCTGCATCATCCAGCCACGTTGCTCACCATCAATGACGCCGTGAACGACCAGGTCGCATTGCTGCTTGTTGGGGCCTTGAGCAGAGGTATGCAGCAAGGCCTGGCTGATCATAAGGTCGATCAGATCCTGGTCGTTCTGTTGCTGAGCATTCAGGGTCACCTGTTGTCCTACGATTGGGGCCAGCCCTGTAGGTACCTGGGTCACAAACTCGAATACCGGTGCAACGTCTTCAATATCAACGTGGAATACGCTGACGGTCAGGAAGGTTTCCATCGTATCGACCGCACCATCGTGTGACAGGCCATATCCGGTTACCTGATCACCCATGTGTTTACTTGTCGATGTTTCATCGCGGAATTTCTGGCCGAACATGCCTACACGGGTGTAGACATTACGCAGGTGCGGAATTTTGAAGTCCTGCGGGTTTTCGGTGCCTTCGAAGCTCATCAGTGTGTTGGTGCCGAAACGTTCGATATCCATTTCGACTTCATGACAGTGGTTACAGGTCTGCTTAGCAATGTCGTTCTTCGATTTGAAACCGGTGGTTTTTTCATTGAAGTATACATCGGCCCCCGCTTGAGCTTTCGGCGTCAGTGTGTCGTCGAGATTACGGTTGGGGTTGGGTGGATAGCGCAACTGCAGTACAAAGTCAGCGAACTTATTCAGTTCATCTTCTGTCGGCTGTGCATCGCGACCTAACAGTTCGGTAAAGGCACCGCGGAACTCTTTGAACGCCGCTTTTTCGAGAGACTCACCATTGACGCGGTAAGCGCCAGTGCGGTCTCCACGCCAGTGCAGTGGCCCCTGGAACTCCATGCCACGGAATGACTGAGTCAGCATCGGTCCTTTGAGTGGGTGATGAACGCGGAGCGCATTCATTTTCACGAATTCATCGGCGTAACCGCGAGGATTTTCGGTCCAGTTTACGTCTGGATTGCCCAGCTCCCAGGCAAGACCATCCATATCACCAAAGAGGTGGCAGGAACCACAGGAAGAATCACCACGACCGGAACTGAAGCGTGCGTCGTACAGGAAAGGACGTCCTTCGGTGATAAATTCCGGTTCGGGATTGTACATCTCAACACTGGCAACCTCTTCGCGTGCTTCAAGGTCAACGACTGCGACTGAGTTATTAAAGCGCGTGAGCACGTACATACGATTGCGCTCTTCATCCAGAGCGATACCTGCTGGCCCGCCACCGGAGACTTCTATGTGATTCGCTTCGGAGGTCGTGAAGTTGCCGTTCTCGAGTTCTGCAGCATCGAAAATCCCCACTTTCGATGAACTGTAAGCAGCCACATAGAGAGTCTCACCGTTGCTGTCCATCACCATTTCCAGTGGCATTGCCAGAGAGCGGGCATTGTCGTCAGCAGATCCGCCCGGACGTGAATCCGCCAGGTGGTTGTTCAGATCGCGCGGGGTCACGTCATTGCCATCAATGACTGTAATCTGGTTCTTGATAAAGCGTCCGCGTAACGTCTGAATATCGCTGCGATCGCCGTGGCCTTCAAATTTCAGCTCGTTACGGGCGTCCATGTTCGAGACATACACCTTACCGTTGGCTGGGTTGACCGTCATATTGAACAAGGCATTACCGACACCAGAATGACGCTTGGTCCAGGTTGGTGATGATGCCATCGCATCAATTTCAAAGACGTCGTAGTCGGGCAGGTCGAAATAGATCTGACGGTTCCAGTTGGTACCGTACTGGTCACGCCAGTCATCACCGTCGTATTTCACCATCACGCCAGAGTTCGGTGCTTCGACACCGCCGGCGTCGGTGGTGGGCCCGGGCTTACCATTGATGGTGCTGGTGCGGCCGAACAAACGATAATTATGCGAGGCGATGGTGGTCTGGTTACCTGACTTATAAATGGCCGCGTAAACCTTGCTGCCGTCCGGAGTGACAGCGAGGGCGCGAGGCGCCATGCCAAACATAGAAATTACTTTCTCAGGCTCCGAATCACCAGAGGCTGCATCAAAGACCCAGACATCGGCCCGGTCAGTCCCTGGCGTCATGGCATCCAGATCGGATGGTGAATGTTGACCACGGTGTGCGGTGGTGACAAAAGCACGGTTGCGGTCCGGGCCGCCGAATACAATATCCTGAGGCTCATCACCGGTGTACAGGGTACGCGTGACGTGTGGAATATCGGCAGCAAGGTCGACCACGCTGATGTTATCCGACAGGGTATTCACCACCCAGGCTTCGCTGTCATTGCGCAGCGCAATCGCGACAGGCTCGAGGCCAACCGGAACGCTGTGCAGCAATTCAGGTAATTCACCCGAAACGTCGAACACTTCCATCTTGCCGTCGGGGGTGTTCAGTGCGTAAAGGCGGGTTTTATCGGAGTTCATTGCCAGAGGACGTACCTGACCACTTTCAAACGCCGTGTAAGAGCCCTGAACCTTGATATCAATGGTGCCTTCAGTGCTGCCATCGGCGCCGTCATCGACTTTGAAGATCACCCGGTCAAACCCTGTGTAGTTGGCGTCCGGCGTGTAGGTCATATTGGGCGGGGTACCCGTCAGAGTCCCATGCATGGGCAATGAGGAAATGGTCCAGTTAAGATCATTATCAACGTTGCCATTGGCATCCAGATGTTTGGCCCGGAAATCAAAGCTAATGGCCTGGTCCCGGAAGGTGGTAAGACCATGGGATCTTGCCTGTGGAATCAGAAACGGGCGGATATTGTTTGATTCGTTAATGGCTTCAGCGGCGAAAGAAAAGCTAAGAAAGAACTCAGCAGTTGATTGCCACAGATCGCCGTTGAGTGTTCCCGGACCTGTTACATCAGCACTGGCAGATTGCGTACTGATAAGACCGGCACTGAGCGCGGACGCTAGCAGCGCGCGCTTAATACGGTTTGGTTTAGTCATAGTAACCCCAGAAGAGCATTTTTATTGTTGTATTCACCCGAACCGCGTTGGTGAGACTTAAACGCTTACATCAGGGTGCAGCCTGACAGCCTGCCGGGCTTAAAGGGGGTAGGCAATCACTCCACGGTAACTTGGCTTGCGCGGGCACATCTGAGCGAGAAATTACTGAGTGAAAAGATTATTTGAAGTCATATACGTAGTCTGGCGCACGATGGAATTTTTCTGCGAAAACGAATGAAACAGTGCGTCGCAGGTAACTGGCTGGTCGCTTGGCGTGAGTTGTCATATCCTCTTGTTTTTGTGACTTTGTGAGCCTCTGATATGACGATCTGGTTTTCGACTCCTGATATTCAAGCAGCCAATAAGGCAATGGAAAATACGGCCTGCTCCAATCTGGGCATTGAGATTACTGAAATTGGTGATGACTGGGTGAAAGGAACGATGCCAGCTGACCCGCGCACTTTTCAGCCGATTGGGCTGGTGCACGGTGGCGCCAATGTATTGTTCGCCGAAACACTGGGCAGCATGGCCGCGAATATGTGCCTTGATAACAGTAAAGAGTATGCAGTCGGGCAGGAAATTAACGCTAACCACCTTCGCGGAGTACGATCTGGCACCCTCACAGGAGTGGCAAAGATCGTTCATCGTGGCCGTACGTCACAAGTCTGGGAAATACGGATTTACAACGACGAAGAAAAGCTCAGCTGCATTTCGCGTTTGACGATGGCGGTGATTCCGGCAGGCTGACTCATAACCCGCCCTTGTCCACTTTTTTCTTGGTCTGTTTAATTCGCTTGGACAGTCTCAGATGCTCATCGGAAATTAGATTACTTCCCTCTGAACACCTAGCGCATTTTGGGTTACATTAGCCCAATACTTTAGTGTGGGGTGTCGCTAGCTGACAGTCCTGTCAATGCAGAAAGCCTTCGCCCCGGATGTAACAGGAGAATGGATGCACTACTTAATCATTGATGATCATTTGCTCTTCGCCGGTGGTTTAGCCGGGCTTCTTGAGCAGTCTTTGGCGCCCTGTGATACGACACAGGTCCGTACCGCGGAAGAGGCAGAGCAAGTATTGAATGACATGGATGAACAACCCGACCTGATTCTGATGGATCTGAATCTTCCGGGTATCAGCGGCCTGACCCTCATCCGGCGCCTGCAGCAAATGTCAGTCTGGTCACCGGTGATGATGATCTCTGCTTCTGAGTCACTGTCAGACGCTGGAAAAGCATTGGATCATGGAGCACTGGGCTACTTGCCTAAGTCATCTCCGCCGGAAGTATTGATCAACGCAATTCAGGATGTACTTAACGGTGAGACCTATTTACCTGAGGGTTGGCTTGAACTGATTCAGAGTCAGAAACAGGAGCTTCCCGAGATACGTCTTACACCGCGTCAGCAGGAAATTCTTCATCTGCTCGCGCAGGGCATGTCCAATAAAGTTATCGCCAGCGAACTCGATATCTCTGAGAACACCATCAAAGGTCATCTGCGGGATGTTTTCCGGTTATTCAGGGTCACCAATCGCACCGCTTGCCTGAATGCCGTACGCCGTTTGGGACTTCTGCCTGAATGACCGTCGCAACAGACGATATCGAGCTGAGCGATGATGAGATTAATGCGTTCCGCCGTCGCCGGGCAACGGATGATCTGTACGACCGCATCAGCACGATAACGATTGGCACCCTCATATTAACGACGGTATTGATTGTTAATCAGAGTCCCCCGGCAGGCGCGGTATACGGTTATCTCTGGTATGCCGCCTGTATCGGGCTTGAGGTGTTTGGCACAGGCCTGTTGTGGTGTTACCGGAATTACTACGAGCGGCGTTCACTGACCTTCTGGCGCGGTATGTACATGGCGGGTGTGATCGTGCTCGCTACCTTATGGGGCAGTGCGGGAGTGCTGTTCTTTAACGTCAGTGAGTTTGCAGAACAGACCCTGCTTTTTGTGCTCATTATTGGTGTCACCGTATCATCGGTCAGCACCAACGCCATCTGGTTGCTTACCCATGCGATTTATCTGGTGGTCAGCACGATGCCGATGATTGTCATGTGTCTGATTCAGCCCGACCCACAGTACAAGGGAATGGGGCTGGCATTTCTCGCCTACATCGGTGTCGCCTATTCCGTTGCCCGTTCGGGCAGCATTACCTACAAAGATATGATGGCACTGACACTAAAAAATATTCGTCTGGCTGAGACCCTGCGCGAGCAATATGAAATTACCGATGCAGCCAGTCGCGCAAAAACTCAGTTTCTCGCATCAGCCAGTCATGACCTGCGCCAGCCGGTTCATTCACTCTCTCTGCTTTCGGAAGGGCTGCGACAGGAAGTCAGTACTGAGCGCGGTCAGCAGTTGGTTTCACACATTCGTTCGGCTGTTACTTCGATTGATGACCTGTTGGGAAAGCTGCTGGATATTTCGCGGCTGGATGCCGGAGACGTTCGTGCCGAGCCCTCTGATTTCAGACTCGATCCTCTTATTCAGAGTCTTGTTATTGAAGCGCGCCCGGTCGCAGAAGCTAAGGGACTTGAGTTGGTGGCTATGCCTTGTCAGTGCGCGGTGCACAGTGATCCGGTATTGCTTGGCAACATCCTTCGCAACCTGATTACAAACGCCATTAAATATACCGAAACCGGGCAAGTGCGTGTTGACGTGGTGGCGGGTGACAACGTGTCTGTGCAAGTCAGTGACACCGGGATGGGGATTCCGGCGGATCAGCAGGATCAGATCTTTCAGGAGTTTGTGCAGTTGAATAACCCTGAGCGGGATCGTCAGAAAGGGTTAGGACTCGGTTTGTCGGTATGTCGTCGTCTTGCCGGACTATTAGGGCACGAACTTGAAGTGGATTCTGAACCCGGTAAAGGGTCGGTATTCAGTGTGACTCTTGCTGGTGCCGAATGGACGGAAGAAGACGGAGCCGTGGTATCGCTGACCGAAGGTGTGATACCTGCATCCGCTGGCGTTTTCAGTGGCGTGAATGTGCTGTTCGTTGAAGACGATGCCATGGTGCGCGAGAGCACAGCTCAGCTACTGGCAGGGTGGGGGTGTCATGTGCGTGCCTGTGTTGATGCTGTCGAGGGATGGGCGATCGTCGAAGCAGAGCCTGATTGGGCAGATATTCTGATCAGCGATTATCGCCTGCCCGGGAGCATGACCGGGCAGGAGTTAGTCTCGCGCATTAAATCAGAGCTTCTGCCCGACTTGCCGGTACTCATGATCACGGGAGACACGGCTCCTGAGCGTATTAAAGCATTGGCCGAGGAGGGGATTACTGTATTGCACAAGCCAGTGCGGCCCGGATTTATGCGCAATGCAATACGCCAGCTACTTGCCGTTCAGAGAGCTTAGAAACCGCGTTACTCTGCGGCTTCCAGTTGTTCGGTCAGTTCCATCCACTCCATTTCAATGTCATCCAGCTCGCCTTTCAGTTTGCCTTGCTGCTGAATCAGAGTGTTGAGCTCGTCCTTACGTGATGCATCGTACAGAGTGGCGTCACCCATGTTTTCTTCAATGGTTGCCAGCTCTGCCTGTAGTTTTTCCATCTTTTTTTCCGCCGCTTGTTGTTGCTTGCGGATGGGAGCCAGGCGCTGGCGTTTTTCGGCTTCGATGCGTTTTTGTTCTTTGCGGTCAACTACCGGCTGCTTCTCGCCTGAGGTTGCTGGCGCTGTTTCTCCGGCAGTCGGTGTGTTGGCTTCACGCTTATTCAGATAATCGTGGTAATCATCAAGGTCGCCGTCGAAACTCTGCACCTTGCCGTGGTCGACCAGCCAATATTCATCGACGGTGGACTTCAGCAGGTGGCGGTCGTGGCTGACAATTAAAATAGCGCCTTCGAAATTCTGCAGCGCGAGTGCCAGTGCTTCGCGCATTTCAATATCCAGATGGTTCGTTGGCTCATCAAGAATCAGCAGGTTTGGCTTCATCCAGGCGACACATGCCAGGGCCATGCGGGCTTTTTCACCCCCAGAAAACGGCTCAATCACTTCTAATGCTTTATCGCCATGGAAACCAAAGCCACCGAGAAAGTTACGGATTTCCTGCTCGCTCGCCTGTGGACGTAAACGCTGCAGAATCAGCGACCCGCTCGCTTTTACATCCAGTGATTCCAGCTGGTGCTGTGCAAAATAACCGATATGGCAATGTTCACCGGTGCTGCGCTCGCCTGCGAGTAAAGGAACCTCTTCGCACAGCGTTTTTAACAGCGTAGATTTACCGGCACCGTTCGGACCGAGTAAACCAATTCGGTGGCCCGGTACGATGGATATTTTTACCTGTGGCAGGATAGTTTTATCGGCATAGCCCAGGTCGGCGTTATCAATAGCCAATAACGGCGTCGACATTTTTTCGTAGCAGGGAAATTCAAAGCGGAATGGCGAGTCGACGTGCGCTGGAGCAATCAGCTCCATGCGTTGCAGCTCTTTTAAGCGGCTCTGAGCCTGCTTGGCTTTACTTGCTTTGGCGCGAAAGCGGGCGACAAACTTCTCGATTTCAGCAACACGCTCCTGCTGCTTTTCGTAGACCGTCTGTTGTTGAGCCAGCTTTTCGGCGCGGATGCGCTCATAGGCGCTGTAGTTACCCGGGTACACCACCAGCTCGCGGTTATGAAGGTGAACGATATGGTCTGCAACTGAATCAATAAAATCACGGTCATGGGAGATAAACAGCAGAGTACCGGGATATTTTTTCAGCCAGCCTTCTAACCACAAAGTAGCCTCAAGATCTAAGTGGTTGGTGGGTTCGTCGAGGAGCAGAAGGTCAGAGGGCATCATCAGCGCCTGAGCCAGATTCAGGCGGATACGCCAGCCACCGGAGAAGTCTTTTACCGAGCGTTTCAGGTCGGCTTGCGAGAAACCAAGGCCATGCAGCAGTTGTTCGGCTTTCACTGGAATCTGATAACCCTGGTGCTCGTCCATGGCATCCATCCAGCGAGTCAGTGCGTTATCATCGCTGGCGTTGGCCATACCGGCTTCGATTTCGCGGTAGCGCGCGTCCCCATCGATGGCATAATCGAGAGCACAGCGTTCACTGGCTTCGACTTCCTGCTTCATATGAGCGATGCGCCACTTGGCTGGCATATTCAGATCACCGCCATCGACGGTCAGTTCTCCGTTAAGAAGAGCAAACAGGCTCGACTTGCCGGCCCCGTTAGGGCCGATAAGCGCCAGCTTCTGGCCGTCATGAATGCGCAGGCTGGCTTTTTCTAACAGAAAATTAGTACCGCGCTGTAACGAAACCTGATTAAACTCGATCATAGAAAACACACAGAAAAGGGGCTGGTAATGGCGGCGCAGTTTGCCACAGAAGCGGGTGACGGACCAATGGATAACGCCTTATGGCGCTATGCATTACGCGTGTATTCACGCTCGGGAGTAGAAGCTCAGCTGCTTCGTATGCAGGATGAGCACGGTGCCGATATCCTGCAATTGCTGACGGTGCTCTGGTTATCTGAACAGGGGCTTGAAGTAAACGAGGCGGCTCTGGTCAACAGTGAATACCTGAACTGGAAGCAGGATATGATCGAGCCTCTGCGCCAGCAACGACGTCAGGCGGACCGCCTTGAGCATGGTGATCTCTACGAGCTGTTGAAAAAATCGGAGCTTGAAGCAGAGCGTTATGGTCTTGGGATCTTATGGGCCAGAAATAAAGATAATCGGGCGGATAAGGGCCGCTGCACAGTCTCTGACCTTATGCTAGTCTGCAGTAGTGAAAAGGAATGCACAGCCTTGGCTGAACTCTCTCAGGGCTGACACCGGATATCTGTACACGCAGTTTCAGGAGGAAACATGTACTCAGCCGCCTATCCGCACGACCCCATCGAGCAATTGTTCCCTGATGTGTTCTGGGTACACGGTAGCATCCGTGTCGGGCCAGGAATGCGCCTCAACCGCAATATGATTATTCTGCGTGAAGGGAATGAACTCACCCTGATCAATCCTGTGCGCCTTCAGGAAGACGCTCTGCGCGAGCTTGATGCCTTGGGACAGGTCGCCCGGGTGGTGAGGCTTGGTGACTTTCACGGACTGGATGACCAATACTACGTTGACCGCTACCAATGCCTGTTCTGGGCCCAGGCCGGGCAGAGTACATACAGCTCACCAGAGATTGATGTGCTGGTGGACGAAGCTTCGCCAGGCCCCATAAGAGATAGTCTCTTCTTTGTTTATCGCAATGCACTGTACCCTGAAGCCGCGCTTCTTATAAATAAGCACAGGCTGCTGATTACCACCGATAGTCTTCAGTATTACCGCGACTGGGATTACTTTTCAGGCTTTACCCGGTTTGTATTCAAGCTGCTTGGTTTTCACCGGGGCATGAATATCGGTGGGCCATGGTTGAAGCGCGTAACGCCCAAAGGTGGTTCTTTACAGCGGGATTTTGAACGCCTGATTCAACTCGACTTCGATGCCCTGGTCGGTGCTCATGGCCAGGTTCTGAGAATGTGAGCAAAAGCGGCAGTCAGGGCCGAAGTTCGTCATCTGTACGGCTATGAAGAAGAGGCCTGAACTCAGATTCGGTTACGTTGGATTTCCTGCATCGTTTTATTCAACCAGATCATAAGTGGTTGCCACTCTTCCTGTTCTTTCGGGTGTTGTCGGTCAAAATCGACAACACCAAAGCCGTGCTCTCCGGCCTTAACATAGAATTGTGTATCGCGAAATGCGGTTACAAATGGGATATGCAGATCGTCGAGGAAAGACTTCAGCGAGTTGAAACTCAGCGTGTTCCGTTTAACGCGGTTAGCGACTACTGCAATGGCGCAGGCTCGTTGGCGGTAGGCCTGTGTCTTTCTTAATTCTTCAATAAATTCTGTGGCGGCGCGCATATCGATGGCCGATGGAATGACTGGAATGATGACGATATCCGATTGCGCAACCAGGTCAGACAGTGCATTGCCATAAAGGCCCGCTGGCGTGTCGATCACCACACGCTCTGTTGCGGGATGAATTCGCATACGCCAGCTGAGTGTTGAGCCAGTGCGGTGACGTTCTCTGACCGCTTCAATACCATTAATAATCGGAAGCTTAGCGCTACGTAGCTTCAGCCAGTCGGTGGCGGATGCCTGAGGGTCGTGATCAATGAGAGTCGTTATCTTACCCTCGCGGGCAAACTGGCAGGCCAGGTTCGTGGCCAGTGTGGTTTTACCACAGCCGCCCTTCGCGTTCGCGACCAGAACCCGCATCGCTTTTGCGTAGGTAACCACTCTGGGCTTTTGACTGATAACCCCTGCAGTCATAGATGACATCGTTTCCCTTCAGCGATGGGTGTTAAGATAGATTTCTCTATCGGACAGTCTTTAGCATACTGCAAAAATCCGGATTTTGCCGGAATACAGTCGACAAAAGGAGTTGCTATGAAATTCACCGCGATCCTGTTTCTTCTCAGTGTCCTGGGTGTGGCGATCGGCACGCCCTACATTATGAAAAAAGTGAACAGTGGTTCATCATCAGGGCTTTCGGCCTATACGCCGCCTGCCTCCACAGAGCAGACGCGCCAGACGTTTTACAAGTGGCAGGACGACACTGGCCAATGGCATTTCGGCAACGAAGCGCCGGAAGGTGTGACAGTCAAAGAGGTTCACATCGATACCGCAGCAAATATTCTGGCACCGGTCGCAACGAAGAAAGAAGAAACACCAGACGCCGAACTGATTACTCCCGAGCCTCAGATACCTGATTCGCCGATCGTTATGCCGGGTCAGGCGCTGGAGCTGATTGATCAGGCAAAGCAGGTGAAGACTATGTTGGAGTCACGGTACTCAACTGAAGAACAGAAGTAGACGTCGTCTTCATATGTGAGCACTCTGCATGTTCTCGGGGTGAGCTGTATCAGAGCGACCTGTATCACAGCGACATGTGATAGACGCGTCCGTTCGCAGCCGCCGCAACGACGCCTGTGTCGGTGAAGGCGACGTCTTCGAGGGCAACGTTATTTCCTACCCAATGATCTCCGGGCGTTGCGCGCCAGCGTTTAAGTTCAGCGCCCGTCTGAACGTCCCAGAGTTGTATCTGCCCCGATGTATTGCCTGTCAGCAGCCGTTGTTCCGACTCGTCGAACCTTGCTGTACTGAAGTGTCCGCGACCACCGGGTAATTCGAGCAGCAACTGGCCACTGGCGGCATCCCAGATGCGCCCTGCCTCGCGCAAGGCTGACGTGAATATCAGGCGACCACTGGGCGACAGTTCGGCGGTTTTGACCTGGTTGTCGTGCTTCAGAGTCGCAATCGCTGTACCGTCATTGAGATTCCAGACAATGGCTGTCAGGTCATCACTGGCAGAGGCGCCAAGTAAGCCATCGGCGCTCAGGCTGACGTCGTAAACAATGCCGTCGTGGGCAAGTCGTTGTCGGATACCGCCATTGCGGATATCGAACAGTGTGGCGGTGTAGTCTTGCATACCAAGGAGTGCAAGATTGCCGTTTTCGGTGAGAGCAATGTCTTCGATGTCGCCAGGCGTATTCCAGAACCAGACGGCTTTACCTGTGGCGACTTCCCAAAGCACGATGGTGCGGTTATCCGCGCTGGCAACGTAAGCGTCGTCCGGTGAGAAAGCCCCACTGGTCAGGTTACTGTAGCCGTCGGCTTTGTGATTCCAGTCGAAATGACGCTCGGCCGGGTCCAGTGTCCAGTAGCTGCCACCATGATGCAGACTGCCGATAAAGGCGGCATTGCCGGAATGGTTGATACGCATGCTATACACGCCCTGAGTAGCAACTTCAGAGAAGCGCTCAGGTTCAGCGGCGTTATCGCAGGCGGTGAGCAGAGTCAGGGAAAGCAGAAAAAGAATAAAACGCGGGATCATGACAACCTGTTCCGTGAGCGGTCAGTGGACGCGCGAAGTGCGCGCCCTGTTGTCAGTGTAGAACAGAAATTCTGTCTTAGCTGGCAACCGCTTCACGGTGAACGTTGTGCATCTTCTCGATCAGGTTATCTTCAATCTGGAAGCGTTCTTCGAGAACTTCACCGATCGCTGACAGGTCGGCCGGCAGCTTCGCCAGTTGGTCCAGAGTGCAGTGCTTGTCGTACGTGTCATTGAAATCGACACATTCGCCGGTCAGAGCTTCGAGACGTGGCATCTGTTCGTTTGCCAGATCAATGGTGCCGTCGTCAAACTCGCGAGCTTCGTTCATCAGCTGCTCGTAGATTTCGAAGTGGCCAGCTGAGCAGTAGTCCATCATCACCTCACAGAAGCGCTGTAGGTTCTCTGCCAGTGGCTCTTCTTCAGACAGCGGTTTGCTGGCGCTCAGATTGCAGAACAGAACGATCAGGCTCTGGCGCTCATTCAGCCATTTGTCGATCAGTTGGTGAACACCGCCCCAGCGTTCCTGTGCATTTTTACATTTTTCCAGCATGTCAAAATTCCTCTGTGAAAACGGTGCTGCTTATGCCTTAGTGTCACCAATATAGGCGCGTGGAAAGCGGCATTTCAAGCAACTTTTTTCAGTTTTTTTTCTTGCAATACCGCGGTTATGTGCATCAGCCCTGCTTGTCTGCGGCCCAGGCGCGGACAAGCCCCAAAAGGCTAACAAGCGTAAACACAACAAATATGACACGAGTCCATTCGGGCATACTCATGTTCATGAAGTCCCACGAAATATCCGCGCAGCTGCCACTGGCCTGAAGCATGAAGCTAACCAGTTCGGTGAAAGGCAGAACCTCGGCCATGTATTCAACGCTGGGGCCGCATTCCGGTACTTCGTCTGCCGGCAAGCCCTGAAGCCAGACATGTCGGTTAGCGACCCAGACGCCAAATACGGATGAGGCGAGGGTGAATATCAGAGCAATACGGTGCGGCCAGAGAGTATGTCGCGCAATGAATGCCAGCAGACAGCCTATGCCAATCCCCAGCGTTGCGATGCGCTGAACAATACAGAGTGGGCAAGGATCAAGAAACATCTGGTATTCAAAGTAATAGGCCGATGCCAACAGAAGGACACAGATAAGAAAGCCGGCCAGATAGCCACCGGCAACCAATGGCGCGGGAAATAAACGTTGCAGCATCATAAGTCGTTCTATGAACTCGTGAATTAGTTGTTCGGAGTCTATCACGCACTCCCAGCGGAATCCGCGTCAGCTGCTAAGCTTGACCATAATCTACATTATGACGGAGACGCGGCATGTTGAAGCGCCTTATTTTCACGCTACTGGTAGTGCTACCAGTGATGGTTGTTGCAGAAGATGAAGCGGCCCCTGCAGGCCCTCAGGTTCAGTACATCTACTTCGAACCTGCGTTTGTTGTGAACTACGGCAGTACGGGCAGGATTAAGTATTTGCGCACGGATGTCGCTCTGAAGGTGAGTACGACCGAGGCAGGCGCTGCTGTCGCGCATCACAAGCCCTATCTGCGCAACAGTCTGGTGATGCTGTTCAGTGCCCAGGAGGCAGAGATTATGAATTCGACGAAGGGGCGTGAAGAGCTTCGTCAGATCGCTCTGGAAGAAGTCCGCGCGGTCATGACTCAACTGGAAGGTGCCCCGTCAGTGGATGATCTGTACTTCAATAATTTCGTTGTTCAGAATTGACGGCTCACCACTGACAGCCCAGAGCTGACGGAGCCGTCCGTCAGCGGGTCATGTACTCGCGCAAGAATTCATCAAAGGGCTGAGTGTCGTTTGCTTCGAGTTCAGCCTGCGCTTTGAGGCTTTCTTCAGCCGTTGCTTTCCACTGGTCGCGTACTTCAGCAGACAAGGGTTCGCTCAGGAATTTGCGATGAGCCTGAGCTTGTCGCAGCGTCAGTTCTGCAAACTCAATATTTTCGTCTTCCAGAATTCTCAGTACTTTCGCTGATGGCGTATGACTGCTGTCCGCAACTTTAAGCCGCTGCTGGCCCAGCGTATCGAGGTGGAAGCTGTGATGATTTGCATCGTCCAGCAAGGATGCTACGGGCTGCATGCTATTGAGAAGGTCGGTCGCCCACTCAGTCAGGGTTGTTTCTCCGCTGGCACTTTCGAGCGTTAACCCTGGTCGGCGTCCCTCGTAGACTACCTTGCTGAAGTTACGATTAATGCGCTCGTACTCGGCATCATCAATCTCTCCGCTCTCCTGCAGACCACACCATGTCAGGAAGATGTCCATAAAGTGCATCTGAGGAACATCAATACCCAGTGGCAGGAATGGATTCACGTCGGTGCTACGAACTTCAATGTATTGAATGCCTGCGCGCGCAAGAGACTCCAGTGGCTTCTCCCCCGATTCGCCAACGCGTTTCGGACGGATGTTGCTGTAGTACTCATTTTCAATCTGAAGAAGGTTGGTATTCAGCTGTTTATACTGTCCGCCCTCTTCCTGCATGCCAATGGCCTCGTACTCAGGTACTGGAATCGTCAACGCCTTACTCAATGTGTCGATGTAAGACTCCAGAGAGTTGTGGCAGATGACGAGACCTGACTGGGCGTTGTTCTGATACCCAAGGTCGCTCATTCGCAGCGACGTGGCGTATGGAGCATACAGCGTGTGTTTATGAAGCTTTTGCAATGAATGCGCGCGACCATCAAGAAAGGTGCGGCATACCGCTGGCGAGGCACCGAAAAGATACATCAGTAACCAACCATAGCGACGGAAATTGCGGATCATGCCGAGATAGCGGCGCGACACGAAGTCTTTGTCGGCTTGCTTGCCTTCCTGCTCTGCCAGCAGCTTCAGCAGGTCGTCTGGCAGTGAGAAGTTGTAATGGATACCTGAGATTGCCTGCATAACACGGCCGTAGCGATGCCAGAGGCCGTGGCGGTACGCATGTTTCAGGCGCCCGATGTTTGAACTGCCATATTCGGCGATAGGAATGCTCATTTCGCCTTTCAGGATGCACGGCATGGACGCTGGCCAGATCAGTTCACCTTCCATTTGCTGGTAGGCAAAGCGATGAGCTGTTTCGAGGTACGCAGACGCCTCATGGGCGCTGTTGAATACTGGCGTAATAAACTCCAGTAAAGCTTCCGAGTAATCCGTTGTAATGGCCGGGTGCGTCAGCGCAGAGCCCATGCCCTTCGGGTGAGGCGTCTGAGCGATCAGTCCGTCATTGCTGCAGCGCAGACCTTCCTTTTCAATTCCCCGTTGCAGCCGGGAAAGCATGGGTAGGTGCCGGGAGTCGGCCAGTAGCGCCAGCAGTGAATCGTAGGAAGCCAAGAGCACCTCTGCATCAGGTTGTAAGTCAGCGGATTATAGGAGGAATCGATAAGATCTTATACATGCTTGTATCAGAAATTGGTCTCAGATTGTTCTTCCAGCCTGAACAGTGTTGTGTATACCTCTACTCATTGTTCGCTTGGTCAGCGATCAGAAAGAAACACTGGCGCTGATCTGAAAACGCACTGCCTGTGCGTAAGGTTCTGAATCTGGCTTGAAGGTGTCGGTGGTAAAGTCTCGCTGAGCTCTGAAACTTAACCGGGTGGTTGTTTCTGCTGACGTAAAATCGCGGTACAGGTTCAGCTCCAGCGTATGCAGGTCGGCAGCATTGTCGCCACGATTTACCCGGCGGCCGTCTTCAATGACAAAGGCGCTGAGCTGGGTAAAAATCTGCGCCGGCCAGGGCTGAAACCATGAAGCTGAGTGAGAGCGCGGCGCATACAGAGCCACCAGATCACTGTCGTTGAGATCGTCTGTTGGGTCTACTTCTGTCCGTAACCAAGCGCTGGTCAGGCGGAACTCTGCAGTTTCTTGAGTCGTGAAAGCCAGCTGGCCTTCGGCGCCGGTATAAGTGATTTCGTTACCATCATTGACGGTATCCAGCCGGATCGATGGATAGTGATAGATGACGTTGGTGAGTTCTTCTCTGAATAATTTAACGTCCCACTCTATATTCCCGCCAAAGAATGATTTGCTGGCAAAATAGCCCAGTTCGAGTGAATGAATAATCTGAGGCTGAAGATTACCTGGGCCTTTGAATCCATCGTAGTATTCGACACCGGCGTATGGCGACTGCGTCTCTGCATTGTCGACGACTAAAATCCAGTCTGCTCTCTGCTCTAGCATGTCTGGTGTGCGGCCCGCGCGGCTGAAGACGAGCCTTACAGATTCAAGCGGGCTGATCAGGTAGTTGGCTGCCAGCTTTCCTGACCAGACATCAGTGCCCCCTTCTTCATATTCATACATGACGCCTGAATGCAGAGCCCAGCGATTACTGACTCTCCAGTTGATATTGCCGAAGCCGCGAAACTGGTCTGAGTCTATGTAGCCGTCGTAAAACGGCTTTGAGTAAATCTGCTCTCTACGATAACCGATGCCGCTGATCATGATCAGGTTATCTGTGAAGGCGACCGTATCTTGTATTTCGAGGTCGATACGCCGTTCATTGGTATCGGCGAGGACATTACCGCTGATTGGGATAAAGAAAGCAGCGGGATCACTGCCGTATCGAGCCAGTAGTTGTTGAGCCAGCGCCAACTCTTCCGGGTTGCTGGTATCCAGTGTCGTCAGGGATTCTCCCTGAACAAACTGATCTGCTGCCTCTGGGTTAATTTCATCCAGTTGTCTCAGCAGCGGATCAAATAAACCGGAAGGTCCACTTTCCAGCACACCATGCTGGCGACGTTCGAACCGTGTTGCATGGGCTGAGAGCTTAATCTCATGCGACGCTGACAGGTCATGCTCATAGATCACGCTGGCTTCAAATTGATTGGCCTCAACATGGTTGCTTGAAAATTCGTAATCAGGCACGTCGCGGTAGGAGTTGGTGATCGTAAAAGCCGTATTCAGTCTCTGCGCATCACTCAGTTGGTGGCTGGTATTCAGCATAACTGCAGCGAAATCGCGGTTGTCGTCGCAGGGGTTTATACAGCCTATGCTGGCGTCCTCACTGTCGCGCAGGTGTTCTGTAGAGTAGGCCTTAGCGGACAGGCGCCAGTGATGAATCTCTTTGTCGCCGGTCGTCCGTGCGTATAGGTAGGTATCTCTGTTATTGCCTTGCTGCGCGCTGATCTGATCATCGAATGCATCCTGTGGATAGTGCGTGATGATATTGATCACAGCCTTATAGGCGTTAGTGCCAAAGCTTGTAGCAGCGGGGCCACGAACGACTTCGATGCGCTTAATGTCCTCTACCGCGACTGGCAGGTCCTCCCATGATACGGCGGCTAATCCGGCAAGGTATTGTGCCCGCCCATCAATAAGTACCTGAAAGCTTTTCGGCAGAATGGAGGGGCCACCGTGATAGACGACGGCATCACTGTTATCACGAATGTCGTAGGCAACCAGCATTCCGGGGACATAGCGCAGCAGTTGCGAGATGCGTTTAATGCCGGTTCGCCGGATAAAGTCAGCATCCAGCACAGTAACACTGCCCGGTACTTCTGCGGTTGCCTGATGCAACCTGGCAGGCGTCAGAACATGGGGAATATCGGCGGCAGTGCTATCCCAGGAGGCGGAGTCCCAGGCGAGAGACGAGAGATCATCAGTGCTTTCATCTGCCGTTGCGTGCAGTGGCTGGTAAAGGCTCGCAGCGCACGACAGTATGATGAATAACGATCCTTGTTTTAGCACGATAACTTCTCAATATCTGTTTTACTTCTTACGAGCGTTGGCAAAAGCCGCTGCCATGGCTCCCGCCATCGCACCATTGCCTGCCGGTTGCTGCGCAGGCTTCGATCCACGAGGTTGGCGCTGGGACCTGTCTTTACCACCGCGTTGCGATGACTCACCTGCAACCGGGATATCATCCCCGAGTCGCATGGATAAGCCAATGCGCTTACGCGACACATCGACTTCCATCACCTTCACTTTAACGATATCACCCGCTTTAACGACGTCGCGTGGATCTTTCACAAAATGATCGGCGAGTGCTGAAATATGCACCAGACCATCCTGATGCACGCCGATATCTACAAATGCCCCAAAGGCCGCTACATTCGTGATGGCGCCTTCGAGAATCATTCCTGGCTTCAGGTCTTTGATATCTTCGACGCCCTCTTTGTACTCCGCGAAGCGGAATTCAGGGCGAGGGTCGCGGCCGGGTTTCTCTAACTCTGAAAGGATATCCTTCAATGTTAGCTCACCAGTACTCTCGTCAGTAAACTGGCCCGCGTTGACAGATTTCAGGAAGGCACTGTCACCAATCAGGCTGCTCACATCGCGTGAGAATTCATGAGCGATACGCTCCACTACCGGGTAAGACTCAGGGTGAACGCCGGAGGCATCCAGCGGGTTTGTACCGTCCATAATGCGCAGGAAGCCTGCTGCCTGTTCGAAGGTTTTGTCTCCAAGGCGCGGCACTTTGGCGAGGTCTTTGCGGGAAGTGAAGGCACCGTTCACATCGCGGAAAGCAACGATGTTATTGGCCAGTGTGGCGTTCAGGCCTGAGACTCGGGTCAGGAGTGGTGCAGACGCCGTATTCAGGTCAACGCCGACCGAGTTCACACAGTCTTCCACCACCGCATCCAGCGTGCGGGCCAGTTGGCTCTGGTTCACATCGTGCTGGTACTGACCCACGCCAATGGATTTCGGTTCGATTTTCACCAGCTCGGCCAGAGGGTCCTGCAGGCGACGGGCAATAGAGACCGCGCCTCTGATGGTCACATCGAGATCCGGAAATTCTTTCGCCGCCAGTTCGGACGCCGAATACACCGAAGCGCCGGCTTCGTTGACCATGATTTTCTGCGTTTTCAGGTCTTTGTGTTTTTTCAGCAGATCGCCGACGAACTTATCGGTTTCGCGTGAGGCCGTACCGTTACCAATCGCGATCAGCTCGGCATCGTGCTTCTGGATCAGCGCCAGCAGAACGGCCTCGGATTCCGCAATACGATTCTGCGGAGGCGTCGGGAAGATTGCACAGTGATCAACGACCTTGCCAGTCTTATCCACCACGGCGACTTTTACCCCGGTGCGCAGGCCCGGGTCGAGGCCTATGGTGGCTTTCGGCCCAGCAGGGGCGGCGAGCAGCAGGTCTTTCAGGTTATCCGCGAAGACTTTAATGGCACTTTCTTCGGCTTGCTCGCGCAGTTGGCCGACCAGCTCGGTTTCAAGACTGGTCAGCAGCTTGATACGCCAGGTCCACTTCACCACCTCGGCGAGCCAGCGGTCGGCGGCGCGGCCTTCGTTTTTAATGCCGGAGTGTTCGGCAATAATGGCTTCGCAAGGGCTGGCGCTGAGCTTGTCGTTAGGGTCGCCGGTGACCAGCGCGAATGACAATACGCCTTCATTACGCCCACGGAGAATTGCCAGTGCGCGGTGGCCAGGCACCGACTTCAGCGGTTCGTCATGTTCGAAGTAGTCGGCAAATTTTTCGCCTTCACGTTCTTTGCCCGGCACAACCCGCACTGAGAGAGTCGCTTCCTGTTTCAGGAAACGACGCAGTGCAGCGAGCAGGTCAGCGTTCTCGGCAAAGCGCTCCATCAGAATGTATTTAGCGCCATCTAAGGCAGCTTTGGTATCACCGATGCTGTGTTCTGCGTTCAGGTACTTTTCAGCTTCTTGTTCGGGCGTCAGGTTCGGGTCGTTGAACAGGGCGTCGGCCAGTGGTTCAAGACCGGCTTCGATCGCCATCTGACCTTTGGTGCGGCGCTTTTTCTTGTAAGGGAGGTACAAGTCTTCGATGCGGGTTTTGGTATCCGCGGTCAGTAGCGCTTGCTTCAGTTCGTCGGTGAGTTTGCCTTGCTCTTCGATACTTTTAATGACGGAAGCCCGGCGATCTTCCATATCGCGTAGATAGGTCAGGCGTTCTTCAAGGTTACGTAGCTGGCTGTCATCGAGTGCACCGGTCACTTCTTTCCGGTAGCGAGCGATAAAGGGCACGGTGGCACCTTCATCAAGGAGGCCGATGGTGGCATCGACCTGTTGTGGACGGATATTGAGTTCAGTAGCGAGACGTTGGGTAATCGAAGGCAGGGTCATAACTCACAAGTACATTATTCACGATGACGTGAGTATACCTATGCTATGACCCTGTGAATATTACTCAGCGTGGTTCCCAGTGCTCAGCGATAAAGGCTTCTGCTTCTTCTCGCTGAGCGGCACAGATGTCCATTGCCAATATCTGCTCTGCGGCATAGGAATGATCGGCGGATATATCGCCAGTGGCGAAGAACTCGTTACTGACCGCTGAAGCGTGAACCTTAACCAGTTCATAAGCGCACTCTGTATCGCCGGTTTTATAAACGGTGATACGAGTGTCTTTTTGCTCGACTTCAGTGTGGATCTGGTCGTGCAGGAAGGCCTCAAGGACAAACAGCTTGTCCCATGCCCGGGGGATACTGCCCATTTCATGCACATGCATCATAAATTCAATGTGGCCTGCGAGGATTTCCGCATCCTGTTCTGTATCCGCTTCAATATCCCAGTAGACCTGATCTCCGTTTATATGAAGTTCGACCGGGTAGCTTTCGATATCACCATGATGACTGTAATGGTCATGGTTCTCGCGCAGGTATTTTATGTTCGCCCCGCCCTCTGATGAGTTGTGATTATCTGTATTTTCAGAGCCGGGACCGGCCGGCTCTTTATCAACGAGAGAGTTCTTTTCCTTAACCTTGGCGCTATTACTTCCTTGAGCTTGGCCTTTGTCTGAAGAGGCTTCACCGCCACAGCTGATCAGGCTTAATGTCGCGAGAGTGACCAGAATAGTTCTTGTTTTCATAATATAACCTCATGCGTTGTTAGTTATATTTTATGGCATGATAGCTATCGATGGATGTGGTGGATTGTCGCAGGAGTGGGGTCAGCGGCATGGACACAAAAAAGGGCGCCGTAGCGCCCTTTTCTATGCTCGTAAAACAGGTTCAGCTTACAGCTGGGGGCCCGCGTTTACGATCGCGTCTGAGACGTCATACTTCTTGAAGTTTTCAACGAACTGAGCCGCCAGATTCTTCGCAGCGCCTTCCCAGTCTGAAACGTTCGCCCAGGCTTTGGTTGGGTTCAGCAGGGTTGCATCAACACCTTCCAGAGACTTAGGAACCTGCAGGCCGAAGATTGGCAGTTCTTCCGTGTCAGCATCACGCAGGGCACCGGTCTGAATTGCTGCAATCACGGCTCGGGTCGTCGGGATGCTGAAACGCTCACCGCCGCCACCGTTAGGGCCGCCAGTCCAGCCAGTGTTGACCAGGTAAACCTGAGAACCGAATTCAGTCACACGCTTCATCAGCAGTTCAGCGTATTCGCCCGCTGGACGTGGGAAGAACGGCGCACCAAAGCAGGTAGAGAAAGTCGACTTCAGACCTTTAGAGCCACCCATCTCGGTAGAACCTACCAGAGCGGTGTAGCCAGACAGGAAGTGGTATGCCGCCTGCTCTTTGCTCAGTACAGACACAGGAGGCAGAACGCCGGTCATGTCACAGGTCAGGAAGATAACGGCTTTAGGTTCGCCCGCCATGTTCTCTTCTACGCGCTTCTCAACGTGAGTCAGCGGGTAAGCACAGCGGCCGTTTTCAGTCAGTTCAGTGTTGCTGTAGTCGGCAACACGGGTGTTCTCGTCGATGGTCACGTTCTCAACGATGGCACCGAACTTGATCGCATCCCAGATGATCGGCTCGTTTTTCTGAGACAGATCGATGGTTTTTGCGTAGCAGCCGCCTTCAATGTTGAAGACAGTGCCTTTGCCCCAACCGTGCTCGTCATCACCGATCAGGTAACGGGCAGGGTCAGCAGACAGCGTGGTCTTACCCGTGCCAGACAGACCGAAGAACAGGCAGGTGTCGCCGTCTTCGCCAACGTTTGCCGAGCAGTGCATTGGCAGTACGTCTTTTTCTGGCAGCAGGAAGTTCTGTACACCGAACATCGCTTTCTTCATTTCGCCAGCGTAGCGCATACCCGCCAGCAGTACTTTGCGCTGGGCGAAGTTAACGATCACTGCGCCGTCAGAGTTGGTGCCGTCACGCTCTGGAACACATTCGAAACCAGCAACGTTCAGGATCTGCCACTCTTCTTTGTCAGACGGGTTGTAGCTTTCTGGCAGGATGAAGAGGTTACGGCCAAACAGGTTCTGCCAGGCAGTCTGAGTGGTCATTTTTACTGGCAGATAGTGCTGCGGGTCAGAGCCGACATGCACCTGAGATACGAAGCTGTCGTGCTGGGCCAGATATTCTTCTACACGCTCCCACAGGGCATCAAACTTGTCAGCGTCGAACGGGCGGTTGATGTTGCCCCAGTCGATCGCGTCTTTGCTGCTTGGCTCTTCAACGATGTATTTGTCCATCGGAGAGCGACCTGTGCGCTTGCCAGTTTTGATAACCAGAGCGCCGTTATCCTGCAGTTCACCTTCGCCGCGGGCGATGGCTTGTTCTACCAGGAAAGGAGTAGATAAATCGGTGTAAACAGTCATATCGATGCCCCGCAGGGTCCTCGTAAATTCAGTACGGCTTGTGGCCATACTTTGTATCTCAATAATCCGCCCTGAAGGGTGCCCGGGCGAGCCCAAAAGTTTAAGGCGCGCAATTATGCCAGAAAATTCATTGCGCGCTAAGCCCCGCTGGTCGCTTTTTGACCGATAATTGTTCGCAGTAGAGCTAAGTCGTTGTTTTCTCAGCTTTTACTGAAGGTTCTGCTCCGGGAAGAGCTCATTAACCTGCTCTTTGTCGAAACTGTAGGCTTGCTTACAGAAGTCGCAGTTGATGCTGATTTTTCCTTGTTCTTCAATAATTTGCATCAGTTCGTCTTTGCCAAGCTGGTGCAGCGCATTACCGATCCGGTCTTTTGAACATGTGCAGAAAAAGCTCAGCTCGCTTGCTGGATAAGTCCGCACCTGTTCTTCGTGGTACAGACGGTGCAGCAGGACCTCGTTGTTCAGGTTGATCAGCTCTTCATCTTTGATCGTGCTTGCCAGATGGCTGAGGCGATCCCAGGCGTCTGGATCATCGCCCTGCTCTGACGGCATTTGCTGCAACATAAAGCCTGCGGCATTCTGGCCATCGCAAGCCAGCCAGAAACGGGAGCTGAGCTGTTCGGACTGTTCGAAATAGTCTTCCAGTGCACCAGCGACGTTACCGCCCTTGATCAGGGTAATGCCCTGATAGCGCTGACCGACTTCAGGCTCAATGGTGATGATCATCTGGCCGTCAGCGAAACTCAGTTCGCTTTCTTCAGTACCTTCTTCATAACGGGCAATGGCGCGCAGCTGACCCTTGTCGCTGGTTTCGGCCTGCAGCAGACTGATGTTGCCGGGCAGGCGAATCTGTAACGTCAGGCGCCCGGTGAACTTGAGATTAGCGCTCAGCAGCGCGGTGGCTGACATCAGTTCGCCAACGGCTTTGGCAATCAGTGTGGGGTACTGGTGGCGCTTCAGTACTTCGCGATAGCTCGCATTGACGTGCGCCAGCTCGCCGCGGATATTGGTGTTGTCGAAGCTGAAGCGTTGCAGGCTATCAGCGCTGTTAGTTGTGTCAGACATTTCTTAATAGTCCTGATTGTGCTCAAAGCGGCGCATGTCGCGGCGCTCTTTTTTGTTTGGTTTATGGTCGGGTGCTGCTTGTGAGGCTTTGACGACCTTGCGGTACTCCGCTTTATCCATACGCGCTTTAATGCTCTCGGGAGTTTCCTCATAGAGCAGGCGTGCTTCTGGGGCGCCGCGGCGTTGCTCAGAGAGCGCTTTAATGACGACGATTTTCTCGTCGAAGCCCTGCCGGATCGTCAGTTTGGCGCCCACGTCGACGGTTTTACTAACTTTGCAGCGCTGACCCTCGTAATGCACCTTGCCGCCTTCAATTGCGCCTTTTGCCAGCGCACGTGTCTTGAAAAAACGCGCGGCCCAGAGCCATTTATCGAGTCGGACTTTGTGTGTCTGTTCGCTCATAATTCCTGATCAGGAGTACGCTGTATCTGTCTCGGCTTTTCCGCCAAGCCCTTTATTCATCAGGTTTCTACATCGCGGGTCGCTGCAAGTACGTCCATGTAAGCTCAAGCTGCGCCATCCCTGGCGCAGATGCCCGCTTTCGCAGACAACCTGACTCACTAAAATTTGAATTCGTCGAAGTGGTGAATGCCCGGAAAGCGACTGTCGGTATTTGGCGCTTTCTGGCTGTCTGGGTGAAAGATCGTCAGCAGCCAACGGATACCCCATTTCTCTGCCGATTCTAACACAGCCTGGCTGTCGTCAATCAGTAGGGAACGCTCTTTATCAAAGGGTTCTTCGCGTTGCAGGTGGTCCCAGAACGCCTGGCTTTCTTTCGGTTCTTTATAATCATGGGAGCTGATGACGTGATCGACGAGTTTATCGAGCCCGGTGCGTTCCATTTTCAGGTTCACGCTGTCGCGGTGTGCGTTGGTGACGATCACGGTGCGCTTGCCTAGCTTCTTCATGGTATCGAGGAAGTCTTCCACATGCGGGCGAAAACCAATTTTGTCCTGCACATCGCGTTTCAGCTCAGCGATGGGCAGCCCGGTAAGGTCACTCCAGTGATCCAGACAATACCAGTTGAGCGTGCCACGCAGGCCGACAAAACTTTTGTTCAGCTCTGCGAGAGCTTCTTCTTCTGAGAGGCCGTGATGCTCGGCGTATTTACTCGGCACGTGCTCCAGCCAGAAGTAATTGTCGAAATGCAGATCGAGCAGGGTGCCGTCCATATCTAACAGAACCGTGTCTATCTCTTGCCAGTCTGGCATCGTCATGCGCTAATACCTTACGAAAAGTGTTCACCGACTATTTAAACAGGGCTGTCATGCATAAAAAACCCGAAATCCTGAATCGCCACATGGTCGCAGAAAGTCGCCTGTTCCGGGTGGAATCCATTGACCTCAGGTTCAGTAACGGCGTTGAACGAACTTACGAACGACTGGTGCCAGGTGGCAGCGGTGCCGTCATGATGGTCGCTCTGCTGGATGATGAAACGATTGCCCTGATACGTGAATATGGGGGCGGTGTTGAAGATTACACCCTCACCCTGCCAAAAGGTGCGGTGGACCTGGGCGAATCGATGCGTGACGCCTGCAACCGCGAACTGCAGGAAGAAATCGGCTTCGCCGCACGCGAGTTCATTTACCTGAAGAAAATGAGTCTGTCGCCAAGCTACATGCGTGGAGGCATTGATGTGGTGCTGGCCCGTGACCTGTATCCGTCAAAGCTGGAAGGCGATGAGCCGGAGCCGCTGGAGTTGGTTGAGTGGAAGCTCAAGGACCTGACCGAGCTTTACGGCCGCGATGACTTTAACGAAGGGCGCGCAATAGGTGCCTTAGCGGTTGCTGTTGAATATCTGAATGGTCGCTTTGAGGGCACGCCGCTCTAGACATACCCTGTATTCTGCAACTGGCCTGAACAGACTATCCCGCGCGGCGCCCGTTAGGTCTGTGCTACCGTGCAGCCGGTCATCTTTTATTAAATCTGGGGTTTTATGAGCGTCGAAGGCGCAGTACTTACCAGTGGCTCTGTGGGGCGTCACCTGTATCACCAGACATTGCCTATGGTGATAGGCATTCTGGCACTGATGTCGGTCGGGCTTCTGGATGCCTATTTTATTGGTAATTTAGGCAAGGACCCTCTGACGGCCGTTAGTTTTATCTTCCCGGTGGTGTTTGCTCTGTCCTCGCTTGGTGTCGGGGTGATCGCTGCCATTGCTTCTGTTGTTTCGCGGGCGTTAGGTTCGGGGCAGAAGCACAAGGCGCAGAGTCTGGTAGCACTGGGGATTGTGGCAGCGGGTATTTTTGGCATTGTCATCACGGTGCTCCTGTTGCTCTTCAAGCGCCCCTTGTTTGAAGTGATGAATGCTTCCCGAGATCTGTTGCCATTGATCGACTCCTACATGACCCCCTTTGCGTTCGGCTTTCCTATGTTATTGGTCAACATGGGGGGCAATGGAGCTCTGCGTGCTCAGGGTATGGCGGGTAAGGCGTCTCTGATTCTTATGATGATGGCCCTGGTCAACCTGATACTCGACCCTATTCTGATTGCCGGTATTGGTAGCTTCGAAGGTTTCGGTATTAAGGGTGCGGCTTACGCCACCGTAGCAGGTTGGACACTGGCGTCCATTCTGGCACTGGTGCTGATTGCGCGAAGCCCTGTCGGCCTGAACTTCTCACGCCTTAAAGAGGCGCACCCGGGAGAGGATATTCGTGCTCTGCTGAGAGTGGGCGCCCCTGCGGCGGTATCTAATTCAGTGAACCCTGTTGGGTTATCCATTATGACGGCATTACTGGCGAAATACGGGGATGCCGCCGTTGCCGGTTTCGGTGCAGGTGGGCGCTTGCAGGCGCTTGCCGTCGTGCCTTTGTTGGCGCTCTCGAGTTCGATTGGCGGAATCGTTGGCCAAAACTGGGGGGCGGGCTATGGCGACCGGGCTCGCCGGGCGTTGTGGATGGCGATTGGTTTCTGTGTGGTGTACAGCCTGACTGCAGGCGCTTTGTTAGTGACCTGGCGTGAGTCTCTGGCGTCTGTGTTTACTGACAGCCCAGCAGTGATTGATGCTATTTCAACGTATCTGATGATCTCTGTCTGGGGATACGCCGGGTTTGGTGCGCTGATCGTTGTGAATGGTGCGTTTAACGCAATTGATCGTGCATACTGGGCGCTGGGGCAATCGGTCGTTCGTGTTGCTCTGATTATGGTGCCTGTGGCGATTGGCTTGAGTCTGGTGCTTGAGTCGCGCTCGATTTACGCCGCGGAGCTTATTGCAAACCTGGTTGGTGGCTTAGTGGCTATCATCCTTGGTCGTGCGTTACTGGATGATCGTTGGTTACGAAAATAGTATCTAACAACTGTTAGTTAATCGGACTTCGTTCTGAGTCAGCTCGCGAAATTGCCCGCTTTCCAACGTACTATCAAGTTCAATAGTACCGATACCAATCCGGTGTAATTTTAAAACCGGGTTCCGAAAGCGTCCGAACATACGCTTGATCTGATGGTACTTTCCTTCCATCAGGGTCACTCTGGCCGAGTACGTATCAATAATCTCTAACTGAGCTGGCTTGGTCGTAATGCCCTCATAGGGGAAGAACATACCGTCACGGAACGCCTCGATATAGTCATGATTTATGGGCTTCTCAACCGTCACCTGATAAACCTTTGAAATATTTTTATCCGGAGCGGTCATTTTTTTTGACCATTCGCCATCGTTAGTCAGCAAGAGCAGCCCGGTTGAGCTGCGATCTAACCGGCCGGCAATATGCAGATCTTTAAGGGCGCAGTCGGAAACGCCTGAAGTGCGGAGAAGATCTATTACGGTCGGGTGTATTTCATCGGTCGTCGCACTGACGACACCGGCGGGTTTATGCAACAGATAATAGCGTCGCGTGTTGCGCTGCAGTGTTTTGCTGTCCAGGGTGATGTGCGAAAAATAATCGACCAGCAATCCAGCATCGCAAGCGAAGTCGCCGTCAACCGTGATACGGCGAGCGGCAACAAGCTTGCGAACATCCCCGCGCGGAATCTGCGACGACGCACTGATAAAACGGTCGAGACGCTGGCGGGCGTTAGCCACCTTCAGCGATTTTTCCAGATGTTGGCGACCGCCTTATCGTTGCCCAGAAAGCCAACAATTAAACATACCAGACCGATCAGCCCGAAAATAATAGCCGGGAATGCGCCGCCCGCCTGACCCGCCTGAACGGCAACCCAACCACCAGCACCCGACAGTACGAGAAACAAACTTCCTACGGCAATCAGAATGGTTCGGTGAGATTCTTTATAAACGTATTCATCTTTGCTGTTTTCAAAGATATTCAGGATCGGAGCAAAGAGTTTTCTTAAAGCGTTTTTCATAGCAAATACTTTTTTATTGAGGCTTTTTACATCACCAGCGGTAACAGAACCGCGTGTAAGGTCGCGGTCAGAGTCATCGCCATCGCGGAATAAGCCGCTTGCTGATTTCCCAGCTCAATCGCACGGCTGGTACCAATGGCATGAGCACAGACGCCTAGCGTAAGCCCCATGGCTTTTGGATCATCGAGTTTAACGGATTTAAGCAAAGGCGGAATCATTAATGCGCCGAACACGCCGGTAATGATGACAAACGCCGATGCTAGTGCACCGACACCCCCCAGTTGCTCGCTGACCGTGACTGCTACCGGCGTCGTCACCGACTTGGTAGACATCGTAACTGTGATCGGGTCATTGCCAATCCAGAAATGCGCCATTGCCACCGCGACGGCCACCGTGGTGCCGCTGCCCAGGCTGATAGCCAGAGAGATGCGTAGCCACTCTTTCTTCATCACATGAATAAACTGATACAGAGGGACAGCCAGCATCACCACCACCGGCCCCAGCATAAGATGCAGATACTGCCCGCCATCCATGTAGGTATCGAAACTGATGCCAGTGACCTCAAGCACCACGGAGACCAGAATGATCCCTGTCAGAATCGGTGGCAGAAACGCCGTATTACCTAACAGTCGATAGATATGCTGACCCACAGTAAATGCCGCAATGGTCAGCATCGCCCAGAACAGCGGCATATGCAGAAGCTCATTCAGCATCGCGCTTCCTCCTAAACTTCATAATGGCCGCACATACAATTGCGCCGGGCACAATACTCACCGCCATAATCACCAGCAAGGCAATGCCGTTCTCCGCCAGCAGCTCCTTCTGAGTCACGATGCCCACACTCACCGGGATGATAAACAGAGGCAGGAGTGGCGACAGCGTCTTACTGATCTGCGACAGCGACTCAGGCGCACGCCCACGAATCATAAGAAACACCAGCAACAGCAGCATACCGATGATGGAGCCCGGCACGGGCGAATCCAGTTGGGACTGGAGCAGGTTGCCTGCGACCAGAAAGAGCAGAAGTATCAGAAGGCCAGTCATGGGCAGCCTGTGTGTCATGTATCTGCGGCTATTGTAGCGGCGCAGACCAGATAGCAGAAGGGAAGGCGGAAGATACTTAAGTCGCAAGGAGTGTGTGTTACAGAGGGGTCTTGTGGGAAGTGGTCCGGTTGTTATTGACCCGAAGGGAGAATCAGGCATTCTTTTCAGGAGCTCGGTTCATACAGTTGGCCAGTCCATGTAGGTGCTGGCGAAGAGAAAGGGATGCTCTCTCCTTACATGCTCATGCACTGTTTCTCTGTTGTTGCTAAGTTAATAATGAGTATTGTCAAAAAAGATTCGGGATGTTAGAAGATGAGTTTAAATTTAGCGTTTTTATTTTTGTTCGCTGGGTTAGTGTTTTATTTAAGCGTCTTCCTTTATCTTATTTTTTACAGAACTCATGTCCTTATTAATAAGATAAAACGCATGCTTCCGGATTGGCATGGTTCAGAAGATGAGGGTTATGATTATTTTTATAGTCTTGGTGTGACTTGTCTCTTTCAGGTAGCAAGAGATGGTGCTGATGTCTCATTGCTTAGCTTTGGCTATAGTATCGTAATTTATAACTATTATTATTTGGCATATCGGGAGCCAATTAATGACGATGCGTCATCGGCTTATGCCAATAAAAATAGCTTGTTAGCCTCTAAGTTGAGAACCAGTGGGGTAGTTTTTAATCATATGGAGCTGGAAGATTGGCAAGATAATTACAATTTAAAGGATATTTCAGAGTGTATCCTTCTAAATGGTGGGTATGTTACATACTTCATAAAATTAAGCCCTTTTTATGGCTCTGATGAACTAAATGAACTTTTTAGAAGAGTGCAATTGGATAGAGAGCTGAATGAGCGGTCATAGTCGGGATTGGGACTGTCGGAGAAAATATAGACGCTCCTACGGACTACAAAGACAGTCATCGTAAGAAGATGTAAGAGCACGGTTAGAAAGACAGTCATCATAAAAAAGTAAATTCTATATATTATATTCACTTTTCCGCCGCTGTCTCAAGAGCGGAAAAGCGCCTCGGGAAATATGAATTTTTACCAAATAGAAGCCTGTTAAGAAAGGCGCAATTTACAGGCTGCCAGACCCACAGTTCTCCTTCGTTCTCGTTGGTCATCCCAGAACCGGCTGATTTTTGACTTCACTTCGTGAGCCGCGCCCACAATGCCTTTAAATTCGGATTCGAAGTTCTGAGTGATGCAGAGCCAGTGTTCGGAATCGATTCCCAGGCGATCCATGATGGCAGGTTCAGCTTCAGAGATTGAGCCACGTTTATTTTTACGGATCTGTCGGCCAGCCCACAAAGTGTATGGAACACCTTGCACAGCCGTTAGGCTGCACGAAGGGTGAGTATCATGGATGAGACGAATGAATCAACTAAATCCAAGTAGTCCGTCAGACTTATCTAAGTGCCCCCAGCTGTGCCCTAGCGTGGATTTTCCAGCCATAGGTATGTGCGCTTGGGTAATTAGGTCAATTCGCTGGTTTGGTCTATAAGCCCTGCACCGTCTCCAGTATTTTTGCGTACTGCTCATGCTTATCAGGAAACACCAGCATCGCTTGCAGGGTCTGAATTGTTGCTGCCATTTTTACCGTATTCATCGCGCTTTTGTGCTCACTTTCGGCGATTGCCTGCAGTGAGCTTATGAAGGCATCCATGACTTCACGTACGGCATGATTAAAACGGTCGGCTGAGCCCAAATTACATTCGAGTGCGAATTTCACGGCTTCTTCGATCGTTTTATTCAGGTTTTCTTTGATGTTTTGCTGCGCTTCTTCTGACTGCGCCTTGAGTGCTTCGACTTGCTGCTCTGCTACGTTTTCTATCTCAGCGCTCTGAGTGCTGTCGCTGGGGGTATTCTTATCCGTGCTCCTCTGCGCCAGTGGTGCTTCTTTAGCCGCGTTGCTGGCATCAACAGACGATGTTGCTTTCGCTTCTGCAGAGCTGGTCTTTTCGAATTGAGCCGCGGTACTTGCCGTATCGATGCTATACAGCGTTGATATGCCCTGGGTCAGAGCAGCCTGTGCGATGATTGCGGCATTCTGCTGAGCGCTAGTGGCATTATGCGCCGCGTTTGAAAGCGCCTGAGCGGTCGCCTGATACAAATTCCCCATGGCCATTGCAGGGGCGTCGGCCAGTACTTTTACATTGCTTTGGGTTATGGAATCAGTGATTTGATCATTAACTGCGGTAGGGAAGGCCATGGGGTTAATCCTTTAAAAATGGTTAACCCCACAGTAAAGCGAACTCTGTTTCAGAGTAAAGTCAGAATGCGCCAGCTACACGGAAGAATATGCCGTAGGTGGCGTAAAAACTTTCTGACCCGTATTCCGCTTCAACACCCGGACCCGTGTCGTAGTCGGACTCAAAGGCGTAGGTGTTGAGAGTACCTTCCACCCCCAGGCTAGCACCAATGATGTAGTCGGCAACGGGGGCGACGGCCTGAAAACCCACCCCATAAGTACTGCTGATTGAGAACAGTGAAGAGGCTCCGGAAACGTTCAGTGCAGTGCCCTCACCGGGATTGCCCGTGTCTGCGGCAACTTGTTCCGTCGCATTTTCATAGTCTATTTCAACCTGGTCGCCAGGTGTGTAGGTCGAGAACCCCAGAAGCATATCAAGATCGAGGAAGAGACCGATATCCCGCTTTCCCGTGCTTGCTACTTTGTCGAAACTGTTTTTGAGTGAATCAACCCGAAGCCACAGACCGAGCGTTTCAATGGTGCCCTCAGCATCAATCGCCTGATACGGATAGTTACCTTCTTCGTTGTATCTTTCAAATTCGCCGGTACGGGAGTTAAAGCCAAATTCGGGATTCTGATTTGTGTCTACATCGAGTAGGACAGGAAATACGCTTTTCTCGTAACCAATACCGACGTAGCGGTCGCCGTAGCGCTGGACACCCACGGCAAGAAACTGAGACTTACCGTCGAATTCGGGATCTTCCGGGAGGAGTGTCTGAAACAATTCATCAGGGTCCTGATTACCGGGAAATCTTGCTTCATCAGTTTCTGAAAAGCGCCCTTTGATCGAGCCCTGGCTAGTCACCAGCATGATCCCGCCCCAGTTGAATATCGCTTTCAACTGATCGATCTCCTTGTCGGCATCAAGCAGGGCTGATACCTCGACGGAGAACTTTTTACTGGTTGGACTGGAGTAGGTCAGCTCGGTAAAGGTGGTTGAGTCGAAGGTAACACTGTCGCCAGGGAAGACGACTGAGTCCTCGTCGCCAAACGGTGTGACCTGGGTTTGTTTGTAGGCGACAAACTGTTTATCGAGAGCGTGACTACTGAGAGGCAGTGCTGCCCCAAGAACTGTGGTTGCTATTCCAAGGCCAATGCGGCCGGCTGGCGTGCCTTTGCGTATCATCATGATCCCCTGCTTATCTTTGTTCTATGACGACATTATGAGACAGATAGAGACAAATTTCAGATGGCATCTTGGGACACTTGTCAGGAATGATATGACTGTTTGGGAATATTCTCCTGCACAGCGGTGATTGCAATGCAGGAGGTTAGTGAGTGCTTGCAAATAGTAAGCGTTACTTCACCGTTCAGGCGGTCGTTGCTTCCCGCTCAGTAGTTTCAGTTACTGTCTCAGATTTCAGGGACGCAAGACTTCCCAGCTCCTGGTCGAATTCGCCAATAAAGCTTTCCATTTTGTCATCGGAAAATTCAGCCGAGGGGTATGACAAATTCACATTGAACACGCCATCAATGTTGCAGAGCGTCATAAACATCCCGAAGGTCGGTACTGTAGCGATAACATCTTTTACCTTCGCTGCTTCGCCGGCTTTGTTCAGAAAGTCGAGACTACCAACCGTAGAGAAATGAATGGTCGGTACTGGGATCGTTCCTTTTCTTTTGCCTGCCAATATCCCCAGAGAGTAAAGCTTCTTACCGACGAGAGTGAATGCTTTATCAAGAAGCCAGGGGTAAGAAAGCTTTTTGTGCTTCAGTCTGTCGATTGCGGTAGTGAGCTGGCTTTGCAGGTTTTCCATCATGCGCTGCGGGGATTCCATATCTTTACGGTACGCCCTGAGTATGGAAGTAGTAACGTAATTACCAAACACAGGCGCATCTTTTTCGAAATAAGTGCGCAGATCGTATGAGAGGCGGATGGATACAGTATCGCCGTGCTCTTCGCCATATCTGTCAAAGAAACTCCGGGCAAGCGCAGTGAGGAAGTAAATATTCAGGCTGTAGCCCATTGATTTGGCTTTCGGCTTCAGGTCGGCCAGTTCATTCTGGAGGTACCGGTGCTTCATAGAAACAGAGCCGATAAAGTCTGTTTTTGTCTCTGCCGGGCTGATGATTTTGTCCTGAGCCGTTTTTTTATTTTCGGCTGAGAGTAATTTCCAGGACTTAAATACCTGGATCGGTGCGGTGATGTAGGGTTTCTGGAATACACCTGGCACCATTGAGGGGTCTTCAAGGGATTGCGCTACGGTTTCTTTGCCATTCAGGTGCGCCATCAATGACGAGACCATATTAATCCAGCCTACACCGTCACAGGTCATATGGTGAACTGATATCAGCAGGATGTTTTCTTCGGGCAGAAAGCGGATTTTAATCGGTAGAGCCTGCTGAAGAGTGAATGACTCGTTGAGAAACTCATTCTGGTAATCCTTGAAAGCCTGTGAATCAAAAGGAAGGTCTCTCTTTATCTTGAAGGCGTCATCGAATAAAGCGTTGATATGAATTTCATCAGAGATAACCTTCAGACGCTGCGAGAAAAGTGTCGGTTCTACAATTGTTCTGAGTTTCGGATAGAGATCCATTATGTGCCTGAAGGCGGATCGGATTTCCTCCTCAGAGTGCACCGTCGCAAGCCTCAGCGTAATCATCTGTGAGACGGAGGGTGCAAGGTCCTCGACGACCAGATAGAGAAATTCAGATTTGTTCAGCTTGAGGTATTTGCTGTCGGTTTGCATGATCAAACTCCTTTTGGTGACGTGCACCCCTGATCGTCTTGCCAGGCACTGCATGCGCTTTGGAATCGGTGAGAGATTTTTTCTTTAACAATACTGCGGTTTAAAGAGGCTTGCTACCGTAACGAATGGCTTGTGCTGCTGATGTCTGTCGATTGGCGTGAATAGGCCAGCTAAGGAAAGCGAGACGGGTACTGCGTGGAGTTACTATTGAAAATCACCTACTCAGAGAGAGTAAGTGGTGCGGAAGGAGAGACTCGAACTCTCACACCTTACGGCACCAGAACCTAAATCTGGCGTGTCTACCAATTTCACCACTTCCGCAAAGAAGAGGTGGCGATTCTACTGATTATTGCGGTTATTGCAAGCCTATCTTGGCGCGTTCTGGTGTCTGCGGTATCGTACGGACATCTGACAACAGGAAGTTCTCTATGAACCCCAGTGATGCTCGCCTGAATACCAACATCCTCCTGGCCGCCGCTGCCTTTGTGATTGTCATTGCTGGGGTTAAAAGTGCTGCCAGTATTCTGATTCCGTTTCTGTTGTCGATCTTCATCGCCATTCTGAGTGCGCCGGTGATGCGATGGTTAACCCGTCACCGGGTGCCAGAGATTGTTGCGGTGTTGCTGATTCTGGTCGGCTTCCTGTTGTTCGGTACCATTCTGGCAACGTTTGTGGGTCGGACTATTAATGCGTTTTATCAGGACATGCCACTGTACGAGAGTAAGTTGCAGGCCCTGGTTGATCAGTCGGTGGCCTGGCTGCAGGCCAATGGCGTGGATGTATCGGATAACGTTCTGCGTGAATATGTTAATCCGGGCGCGGTTATGAAAATGGTCGCCAACGTATTTAATGGCCTTGGCGGCGTGTTGGCGAACACCTTTCTGATTCTCTTTACTGTGATTTTTATCCTGCTGGAGGCCGCTGGCTTCCCGGCAAAACTGAGAAAAGCACTGGGCGATCACACTCAGGCAGTTCAGCACTTTGCCCGCTTCTCTCAGTTGGTGCAGAAGTATCTGGTGATCAAAACGCTGGTGAGCTTAATGACGGGGGTCAGCATTGGTATTGCGCTTTGGATTATCGGTGTTGATTACGCGGCGATGTGGGCGTTGGTTGCGTTTCTTCTGAACTACATTCCAAATATCGGCTCTATTATTGCGGCCGTACCTGCGGTGCTGGTGGCATTGATTCAGTTAAGTGTCGGCGAAGCGGCTTTGACAGCACTCGTTTACGTTATCGCGAATACCTTTTACGGCAACATCGTAGAGCCCAAAATGATGGGGCGGACACTGGGCTTGTCTACGCTGGTTGTGTTCCTGTCATTGGTGTTCTGGGGATGGGTGTTAGGCCCGGTAGGTATGCTGCTGTCTATTCCGCTGACCATGGTTGTGAAGATCGCCTTTGAGGTGAACGAGCGCACGCGCTGGGTAGCGACTTTGCTCGACCAGTGACCTGTTGGTCAGAGGACACGTCGGTCAGCGTAAATCGGTAAGCGTAAATAAGGGTAAAACCGTGTGGGCGCAGTGACAGCGCGGGGTTACTCTGAATGTAAAGATTAAGGGTAAGCTATGAAATCTGTACTGTTGATTGATGATGACGTTGAGCTCGGCGAACTGCTCAAAGAGTACCTTTCTATGGAAGGGTTCGAACTGACTGCAGTACACGATGGTGAGTCTGGCTTACAGCAGGCGCTGTCGGGTGATTACAGTCTGGTGTTGCTCGACGTCATGTTGCCAAAGAAAAATGGCTTCGAAGTGCTGCGTGAGCTTCGTCAGAAGTCTTCGATTCCCGTCATTATGTTGACCGCCCGTGGCGAAAGCGTGGACCGCGTTCTGGGTCTTGAGCACGGTGCTGATGACTATATTCCTAAGCCTTACCACCACCATGAGCTGATGGCGCGGATCAAAGCGCTGTTTCGTCGTATTGAAATGTCAGCGGAAGAGCCCGAGTCGACATCGACTGAATTGAAAGTCGGTGAGCTGGAACTGAACCCCGCTACCCGCACGGCCACGCGCAGTGGCGAAGAGCTGCCTCTGACAGGCGCTGAATTTGGTGTGCTGCAATGCCTGATGGAGAACGTCGGTGACCTTGTGGATAAAGACAGTCTGTCGATGGCTGCACTGGGCCGCCAGCTAATGGCTTATGACCGCTCGATTGATATGCACGTCAGTAACCTGCGTAAAAAACTTGGTAAGCGCGACGACGATTCTGACTGGATCAAGACCGTTCGTAGCCGCGGCTACATGCTGGTGCGGGTGTAAGGTCTGTTTTGTTAACTAGTTCTATGACTCTCTGGGTAGCGGTAAGCCGCTGATGGTGCGCTGGTACCGCTCTCTGTTTCTACGCATCTTCCTCTGGTTCTGGTTGATGGTGTTTTTTTCCATGACGGTGGCGATTGGTGTCATCGTCTGGTTGGAAGATGACTATTATCGCGAAGCCAATACGCAGGAAATCCGCCTGCTGCGCACCATTGTTGAAACCCAACGTCCGATTCTTGCTGAAGAGCGCCGCTTCTGGCGCCGTCTGCGGCCCGGCTGGAATCTCGTGATTACGCCGCTCGATAACATCAGTCAGCTTCCGCATGATATTGAAGAGTTCGCTGACGAAGCCGCTGAGCGCTCACAGATCCTCTGGGGGCAAGACGACGGCTGGCAGATGATCGGTCCGGTGAGTCGCGGAAACTATCTCTACGTGGCTGTTGCTCGCAGCGGCTGGCAAGGCGTCCTTGAAGACGAAAATCGCTGGTTGATCCCGGTAACGGTCGTGCTGGTGGTGACGCTAATGTGCTCGCTACTTGCCTGGTCAATGACGCGTCCGGTACGACGTCTGCAAGGCGCGGTGAAGCGCCTCGCACAAGGTGACTTTGACATGTCGGCGCTCAGTAAAACGTATCGTCGCCATGATGAAATCGGCGCACTGACGCAGGAAGTGATTGATATGGCGGATGCGTTACAGCGTCTGCTGCATAGCCATCAACAGCTGCTGCGAGATGTTTCGCACGAACTGCGCTCGCCGCTGACCCGCTTACAGATCGCTCTGGCCATTGCCCGCAAAAAGGACGAAAACGGCGTTCTGGGCAGTGAGCATGACCGGATCGAACGTGCCGTTGGGCAGGTGGATAACCTGATCGGACAAATGCTGGATCTGGCGCGACTGCAACAACAAGATCAGGCCGAGCTGCTGCGCGAAGAAGACATAGTGCAGGAACGCCTGCAGGAATGGCTTGATGATGCAGAAATCGAGAGCAACGATCACAAGCTGAGCATTCGCTGCGACATTGATTCCGCACCTGTTAAAGCCAACTGGGACTGGCTTCTGGTTGAACGCGCTTTCGATAATATTCTGCGCAATGCGATCCGTTTTTCGCCTGAAGGTGCAGAGCTTGTTGTCCGTTGTCATGAACGCAACGGTGTAGTGGCTTTATCTGTGCGCGACTTCGGGCCGGGCGTTCCGGAAGAGGAGCTATCGCGAATCTTTGATGCATTTGCTCAGGTGGATTCGGCCCGTGATCACGCTTCAGGAGGTTACGGTATTGGCCTCGCTCTTGTCAGCCGTATTACCGAATTGCACAACGGTAAAGTGGTTGCTCAGAATCAGTCGCCGGGCCTACAGGTGACGCTTTCCATGCCCGTATCGGATAAAAAATCCTCCTGACATCATTAAATGTTCATAAATCATCCAGATTTCCCCTTTTCTTCTGGAGTTTCCCTACCGTTTTTGGTATTAAATACGGCCCTTTTGCCCCAGCACCCCCAGAAGAAGCGGTGTAAGAGGCAAAATTACACAAACAGCGACGAAACTGGACACCGACTATGTCAGAAGATTTCAAACAAGCGGCATTGGATTATCACGAGTTTCCAAAGCCGGGTAAGATCAGCGTTGAGCTGACCACGCCAGCACAAACCTCACGCGACCTGTCATTGGCATACAGCCCGGGTGTGGCTGAGCCTGTGAAAGAAATCGCTGCTGACCCTGAGAACGCATATCGCTACACCGCCAAAGGCAACCTGGTTGCTGTGATCACTGACGGTACTGCTATTCTTGGTCTGGGTAACCTTGGCCCACTGGCTTCTAAGCCTGTGATGGAAGGTAAGAGCCTGCTGTTCAAGCGTTTCGCTGGTGTGGATTCAATCGATATTGAAGTCGAGTCTGAAAGCCCACAAGCCTTTATCGACACCGTTCGTCGTATTGCTAACACCTTCGGTGGTATCAACCTCGAAGACATCAAAGCGCCTGAGTGCTTTGAGATCGAGCGCACCCTGATTGAACAGTGTGAAATCCCTGTATTCCACGATGACCAGCACGGTACTGCAATCGTAACGGTTGCCGGTGTACTGAATGCACTGGAAATCGTTGGTAAAGATATCGCTGATGTTAAAATGACGGTACTGGGTGCAGGCGCGGCAGCAATCTCTTGCTCCAAGCTGCTGATCCTGGCGGGTATGAAGCCAGAAAACATCTTTATGTGTGACCGTAAAGGCGTGATTCACTCTGGCCGTGACGACCTGAACCAGTACAAAGCTGGCTTCGCGATCGACACTGATAAGCGCACTGTTGACGACGCACTGAACGGTGCTGACATCTTCCTGGGTCTGTCTGGTCCTAACATGGTGACTGGCGAGCAGATCAAGACGATGGCGGCTAACCCAATCATCTTCGCTTGCGCGAACCCAGTACCAGAAATTATGCCTGAAGAAGTGGCAGCAGCACGTGACGACGCCATCATGGCGACCGGTCGTTCTGACTTCCCGAACCAGGTAAACAACGTACTTGGCTTCCCGTTCATCTTCCGTGGTGCTCTGGACGTACGTGCCCGTCGCATCAACGAAGAAATGAAACTGGCTGCAGCAAAAGCACTGGCTGATCTGGCGAAAGAGCCAGTGACTCAGGAAGTTCTGGATGCCTACGGTCTGGACAAGCTGGAATTCGGCCCTGACTATATCATCCCGAAAGCGGTTGATAGTCGTCTGCTGGGTGCCGTTTCTACTGCGGTAGCTCAAGCTGCAATCGATACTGGCGCGGCTGATGGCCCACTGCCAGCAAACTACCCACTGAAGTCTATTTCAGACATCTGATCTGAATCTCAGTGAGTAATAAAAAGGCCGCTATTTAGCGGCCTTTTTTGTACGTTTAAAAAGCCGGCGTATTTCTACGCCTGCTTTCTTTTACTTACTGTGTCACCGAGAGATCAGCAGGCACGATATATAAGCGGTTACCATCGATGGTGTTGGTATCGAGCATTTTCTGCTCCAGCTCTCCGCCGGTTGACCAGGTAGCGAAATCATCGTCGTTAAGTACGCCGAGGTACTCGTCATTAATAATCCACAGTCCTTCCATTTTATCGTGCGGATAATCGACCTCAGCGACCATATCTACCACCAGCGTTTTTTCAACGGGCACGATGTTGTGTTCTGCCAAGGTTGACCAGTCACCATCTTCCAGAACCTGTTGCTCCAGGGTATTACCATTAATAAGCAGGCCAAGATCAGGGTCTTGGGACAGAGTTGGAACAGCGATCGCTTCTGCCGCGGCCACAACGCTTGGTGCCACCGATTCGAGATCTGTACCTGTGCTCAGATCAATGCGATAAACACGTTTCATGGCATCTGGTTTAGCGGCTTCTGCGCCGTTAGGCCCGCCGTACAGGAAGCTGCCGTCGCGCTCAATCAGAATAAATTCGTTAGCGCTGAGTGCCATGATTTCTGAGTTGGAGTTCTGCGCTTTTTCCTGCTTATAAAGATACTGATGCACGTCGCCTGTGTCGGTATCAACGGTGACGATACGAGTGATATCAAGATTTTTCACAGAGCTATCTGGCAGGTACATAGTGGACTGCATAATGCCGACCAATGTCTTTTCATCTGGAGTAATGGCTAGGCCTTCCATGCCACGATTGGCCCGACGGTAGCCAAACTCAGCGGGGAGCGTATGAGTGTTACGCTCGTCACCAGCGAAAGCGTTGATGCGACCAATTTCTACACCGTCGGCATTAAAATGCACCATGTGGGGACCGTACTCATCAGACACCCAGAAGCTGCCATCACTCAGTACTACCAGGCCTTCAGGGTCAAGGCCGTAATCATCGAGTTTCAGCGGATTGGTCTCTTCATCGTAAGGCATTGTTGGATTAACGAGTACCGGCGAGCCATCCGCGTTATACGGGGTTTCACCTGTACCACCCAGGTCTGATGTGTTTGGCAGGCCTGTGATCAGAGAGCCATTCGGGCGCTTCATCAACGTTGTTTTAATCAGGCTGATGTCACCTTCTGCACTGACTTCGAAAAGACCAATACGCGGTGTGTAATTAGGGGTAGGGAATTTTTTACCTTTGCCGTATTCGCCGGTAAAGGTTGCATTTGGCCCGCGGTCAGTGAGGGCGTAAAAACGATTATCGCTTTGCGGATCTTTGAACATCGCCGAGCCGAAGCCACCATTGCGTACTTCAAATGGCAAAGATGTTTTGTTGTCGATCAGATCGGAGCGCAATACGCTGTAAGGCAGGTAGACGCCTTCTGCCGCCAGCGATTCATAGAACTCAAGAGTTTCTTCTGGTGCTGTAGGTGCGTCTGACGTATCGGTCACGTCATCGACCACATCGCTGCTGTTGTCGTTGTTACTGCTATTGTCGTCACCGCCGCAACCGGTCAATGCGAATGACAGAATGAGGGTCGTGAGTAATGATTTTTTGAATTCCATAGTACTTCCGTTGTTTCAGTCAAATTAAGAAACGCGGAGTCTAGGGCGTTAGGGTGACAGTTCGGTGACGCTGGTATGTGCATGTATTGAGTCTGATTATGTTTCTTGTAGCCACAAAAAAGCCCGGCAGATTTCTCGGCCGGGCTTTTTAATCAAACGCTTCGCGAGTTAGCCTTTTTTAGGCTTAGCGCGCTTACGTTCGTTTTCGGTCAGCAGTTTCTTACGCAGACGGATGCTGGTAGGAGTAACTTCCACCAGTTCGTCGTCTTCGATGAATTCCAGTGCCTGCTCCAGAGTGTGTTTCACTGGCGGGGTCAGGTTGATGGCTTCATCGGTGCCGGATGCACGGACGTTAGTCAGCTGCTTGGCTTTGGTTGGGTTAACCACCAGGTCATTATCACGGCTGTGCAGACCCACAATCATGCCTTCGTACACTTCAGTCGCTGGTGATACGAACAGACGACCACGCTCCTGCAGAGTAAAGAGTGCATAACCCAGGACTTTACCCGGAACCATAGAAACCAGTACACCGTTGTGGCGGGTAGACCCCAGACCTGTCTGAACCGGACCATAGTGGTCGAAGACGTTGGTCAGGATGCCTGAACCAGAGGTCATGGTCAGGAACTGGTTACGGAAACCAATCAGGCCACGTGCTGGCATGATGAACTCAAGACGAGTACGGCCTTTGCCATCCGGAACCATGTTGGTCATTTCAGCGCGGCGGTTGCCCATCTCTTCCATGATGGAACCCTGGTGCTCGTCTTCGATGTCGATAACAACCTGCTCGTATGGCTCCTGCAGTTCACCGTCGACTTCTTTCTGAACAACTTCCGGCTTACCGATCGCCATTTCGAAGCCTTCGCGACGCATGGTTTCGATCAGTACAGAGAGGTGCAGCTCACCACGACCAGAAACTTTAAACTTCTCCGGGCTGTCGCCTTCTTCAACACGAAGAGCAACGTTGTGGATCAATTCCTGTTCCAGACGGTCTTTGATATTACGGGAGGTAACGTATTTACCTTCTTTACCAGCGAACGGTGAATCGTTCACCTGGAAAGTCATGCTTACCGTTGGCTCGTCCACCGTCAGTGCAGGCATAGCTTCTACATTGCCAACAGCACACAGAGTGTCAGAAATGTTCAGGCCGTCGATACCAGAGATACAGACGATGTCACCTGCATTGGCTTCTTCAACGTCGACACGGTTCAGGCCGTGAAAACCTTTTACCTGCTGAATGCGGCCCTTGCGGGTGTTGCCTTCAGCTGTAATCAGTTGAACGTCTGTACCAGGCTTCAGCTTGCCGCGCTTAATACGGCCAACACCGATGACGCCAACAAAACTGTCGTAGTCGAGTGCAGAAACCTGCATCTGGAACGGGCCGTCCAGTTCAACGTTAGGTGCTTCAACGTGATCAACGATCATCTGGAACAGTGGCGTCATATCGTCAGCCATGTTGTCAGGATCATCACCCGCGATGCCGTTCAGGGCGGATGCGTAAATCACCGGGAAGTCGAGCTGTTCTTCGGTCGCGCCGAGGCGGTCGAACAGGTCGAAGATTTCATCCATAACCCAGTCAGGACGTGCGCCCGGACGGTCGATCTTGTTGATTACAACAATCGGACGCAGGCCGCGCTCGAATGCTTTCTGCGTTACGAAGCGGGTCTGAGGCATAGGGCCATCAACCGCGTCTACCAGCAGACATACTGAGTCGACCATCGACATTACGCGCTCAACTTCGCCACCGAAGTCAGCGTGTCCAGGGGTGTCGACGATGTTAATACGGTAGTCGTTCCATTTAATAGCGGTGTTTTTCGCCAGAATGGTAATACCGCGTTCTTTCTCCTGATCGTTGGAGTCCATCACGCGCTCGCCGCCCTGGTTGCGGTCCAGAGTACCGGACTGCTCTAGCAGCTTGTCGACCAGAGTGGTTTTGCCGTGGTCAACGTGAGCGATGATGGCGATGTTTCTGAGATTCTCAATCACAACAGTAGCCTTCAGAATGGTTAGCCCTGATGGCACTGCGCAGGCAGAGTCAGGAGCAGGTTAAAATTTGAGCGCGGAGTATACCTGAAAGACATTACAGCTGGGATATTTCTTTCATTCTGTGTCGCAGGAATACACAAGAGGTTTCGGTGCGCCAGAAGGCGGGATAAAAAAGGCATGGAATTGCACCAAAGAGCATATACGGCAGGGGGCCGGTGAACATATACTGTGCGGGCCTGAAATCGCACACCCGATGGATGGATATAATTGCATCAAAATAGTGCACATTGCCAGATGTGTGATTCATAGAGGTGCATTTGCAGTGTGCGACATTCCGGTTTAGCCCGTAAATAGCGGGTTCGCAGTGATGTCCAAAATGGCACACTACTTGCTCTAACAGTGAGCATGGAATCCGGGGCTTGCCCCGAACTTAATAGAACCAGCATCTGGAGAAAGACAATGTCAGAGAACACTCTGAACCTGATCAAAGAGAATGAAGTGACGTGGGTAGACCTGCGTTTCACTGACACCAAGGGTAAAGAACAGCACGTTACTATTCCGGCTTCTTACGTTGACGAAGAATTCTTCGAAACTGGCCAGATGTTCGATGGTTCTTCTATTTCTGGTTGGAAGGGTATTAACGAATCTGACATGATCCTGATGCCAGATGACGAAACCTGCTACATGGACCCGTTCACAGAAGACGCTACTCTGATCCTGCGTTGTGACATCATCGAGCCTTCAACTATGCAAGGTTACGAGCGTGATCCACGTTCTGTTGCTAAGCGTGCTGAAGCTTACCTGCAGTCTACTGGTCTGGGTGACACTGCTTTCTTCGGTCCAGAGCCAGAATTCTTCATCTTTGATGACGTAACCTGGGGCTCTGATATGCAGGGCAACTTCTACAAAATCAACTCTGACGAAGGCGCATGGGCCACTGCTTCTAAAGTAGAAGGCGGCAACCTGGGTCACCGTCCACGTGTTAAAGGCGGTTACTTTCCTGTACCACCTGTTGATAGCCTGCACGACATCCGTGCCGCTATGTGTAACACCCTGATGGCTACTGGCCAGGACGTAGAAGTTCACCACCACGAAGTGGCGAACGCGGGTCAGAACGAGATCGGTGTTAAGTTCAACACTCTGGTTAAGAAAGCGGACGAAGTTCAGACTCTGAAATACGTAATCCACAACGTTGCTGCTGCATACGGCAAAACGGCTACCTTCATGCCTAAGCCAATCGTTGGTGACAACGGTTCTGGTATGCACGTTCACCAGTCTTTCTGGAAAGATGGCGAAAACATGTTCGCTGGCGACGGCTATGCTGGCCTGTCTGAGACTGCTCTGTTCTACATCGGCGGTATCATCAAGCACGCTAAAGCACTGAACGCGTTCACCAACCCGTCTACTAACTCGTACAAGCGTCTGATCCCAGGCTTCGAAGCTCCAGTAATGCTGGCATATTCTGCCCGTAACCGTTCTGCTTCTATCCGTATCCCATACGTTGCAAGCCCTAAAGGCAAGCGTATTGAAGCCCGCTTCCCAGATCCAACTGCTAACCCATACCTGGCGTTCGCAGCTATGCTGATGGCTGGCCTTGACGGTGTTAAGAACAAGATCCACCCTGGCGATGCAGCTGACAAAGACCTGTACGATCTGCCAGCTGAAGAAGCTGCTAAGATTCCACAGGTTTGTGGTTCACTGCGTGAAGCGCTGGAAAGCCTCGAAGCTGATAAAGACTTCCTGACTGCTGGTGGCGTGTTCACCGAAGACATGATCGAAGCTTACATCGAGCTGAAGATGGAAGAAGTGTACCGTGTAGAACACACTACTCACCCAGTAGAGTTCGACATGTACTACTCTTGCTAATCTTCGGATTAGTCGAGTTGAAAAGGGTCGCTCTAGCGGCCCTTTTTTGTGTCTGCTTGAAACTGCTGCAATAGCGGGTTCGGTGTGTTCATGAACACAACTCTTAACCCGACCCAGTAGAGTTCGACATGGTCTACTCTTGCTAATCTGCGGATTAGTTGAGTTGAGAAAGGGTCGCTTTAGCGGCCCTTTTTTGTGTCTGTAATTCAACCAACCGCGACACACCCCCTCAAAACTGGATAATGGCGCACAGATACTCTTTCCCGGTGCGCTACCATGCAGATCAAGGTCAACTTTCTCGATAACCTCCGCCTCGAAGCCAAGTTCGATGACTTCAGCGTAATCGCTGATCAGCCGATTCGTTACAAGGGCGATGGCTCGGCGCCTGGGCCGTTTGATTATTTTCTGGCATCGTCGGCGCTCTGTGCGGCCTACTTCGTGAAGGTCTACTGCAACGCCCGAGATATCCCTACCGAAAATATCCGCCTTTCCCAGAACAACATCGTTGACCCGGAAAACCGTTATAACCAGATTTTTAAGATTGATGTTGAGCTGCCGGAAGATATCTCAGAAAAAGATCGCACCGGGATTATCCGCTCGATTGATCGCTGTACGGTGAAAAAGGTCGTTCAGACCGGGCCGGACTTCCAGATCAATGTGGTTGAGAACCTCGATGATGATGCGCAGGCGCTGCTTGATGTCCCTGAACTGGCGGGTGAAGGTACCCACATTACCGGTAAGGACCTCCCGCTGGAGCAGACTATTGCGAAGATGACGGGCCTGCTGGCGGATCTTGGTATGCGAATTGAGGTCACATCATGGCGCAATATCGTGCCGAATGTGTGGTCGCTGAATATCCGTGATGCGGATTCTCAGATGTGCTTTACCAATGGTAAAGGTGCGACCAAAGATGCAGCGCTGGCATCCGCATTGGGCGAGTTTATGGAGCGTCTTAACTGCAATTTCTTTTACAACGATCAGTACTTCGGTGAGGAGATTGCTAATGCAGAGTTCGTGCATTATCCGAACGAAAAATGGTTCCAGCCCGGCCCGGCAGATGAGTTGCCCGAAGGTATTCTTGATGAATACTGTCTCGAAATTTATAACCCGGATGGTGAGCTTTGTGGCTCTCACTTAATCGATACGAACTCGGGCAACATCGAACGGGGAGTGTGTTCTTTGCCCTATGTTCGTCAGTCTGATGGTGAGACGGTGTATTTCCCATCTAACCTGATTGAGAACCTGTTTCTCAGTAATGGTATGAGCGCAGGCAATACCATCGAAGAGGCGCAGGTTCAGTGCTTGTCTGAAATATTTGAGCGCGCTGTAAAACGCGAAATCCTGGAGGGCGAACTGGCCCTGCCTGATGTGCCTGAAGAGGTTCTGAGTCGTTATCCGAATATCGTAGAAGGTGTTAAGGGCCTCGAAGAGCAGGGCTTTCCTATTCTGGTGAAAGACGCTTCGCTGGGTGGTCAGTTTCCGGTGATGTGTGTGACCCTGATGAACCCGAGAACCGGCGGTGTCTTCGCCTCGTTTGGTGCTCACCCGGATTTTGAAGTGGCACTGGAGCGTTGTGTGACTGAGCTGATGCAGGGCCGCAGCTTTGAAGGCATGAACGATGTACCTAAGCCGACATTCGAGTCTCTGGCAGTAACCGAACCAAATAACTTCGTCGAACATTTTATTGATTCGACGGGTGTCGTTTCCTGGCGCTTTTTCAGCAATAAGGCTGACTTTGATTTTGTAGATTGGGATTTCACCGCGGGCGGCACTCTCTCAACTAAAGAAGAGTCGAGCGCACTGTTTGATCTGCTTAAAGATCTTGGAAAAGAGGCGTATATGGCAACCTATACCGAACTGGGCGTGCCCGCTGTTCGTATTCTGGTGCCCGACTTTTCTGAGGTCTATCCAGTTGAAGATTTAATCTGGGATAACACCAATAAATCATTATTTTTCAGAGACGATATTCTGAATATCCATTCGCGCTCTGACGACGAACTTGATGCCTTACTCGAACGTCTCGAAGAAAGTGAGCTGGATAATTACACCGATATTATTACCCTGATTGGCGTTGAGTTTGATGAAAATACGGTGTGGGGCCAACTGACGATTCTGGAGTTAAAGCTTCTGCTGTGTCTTGCACTTGGACGTTTAGAAGAAGCGAAAGAGTTTACGGAAACATTCCTCCAATATAACGACAATACCGTCGAGCGAGGCCTTTTCTATCAGGCAATGGATGTCGCCCTTGAGGTGACACTCGCTGACGATATGGACATCAGTGAATACGAACACAACTTCCGTCGCATGTTTGGCAATGCGCGCATGGATGCAGTGTTGGGCTCTATCGCAGGTACTGTTCGCTTCTATGGCCTGACGCCAACCAATAATCGCCTCGATGGTCTGGATAAGCACCTGCGCTTAGTCGAAAGCTACAGGAAACTGCACGCCGCACGTGGTGCGGTACATACGGGCTGAGAACACGCGACCTGCGGGGTATGAAAACATCGTTTTAAACCCCGCAATCCCCCTCTATACTTGATCTCAAAGTTAAACTACTCAACAGGATCATCAGGCCACTTATGAGCTGGAGCCGTGAATCAGTTGTCGCTGAGCTGAAAGAATTTGACTGGTTACTGCCTGATGCCGATCCCGGCCCGGAGCTGAGTGCCTACAGCGCACATTACCACCTAAATTTTGAAGATTCGGCCGAGGCCCTTTCTCATCAGGCGGGTTACCTCAATATCGCGGAATTTCAGATTGTTGTTCAACGCTGGATGTGCCCGAATGCACGTGGCACGGCGGTAATCATTCATGGTTACTATGACCATCTTGGGCTGTACGGTTCGCTGATTGATTACTGTCTGCGTCAGCAGTTAAACGTGATTGCCTTTGATTTGCCGGGGCACGGACTGTCGAGCGGTGAGCAGGCGACGATTCGGGATTTTCAGGAATACGATGCGGTATTCAGTGGGTTGATGGATCAGGTCACTGAGAACATGGATGAAGGGCCAGCTTCTAATCTGGTGGCATTTGGCCAGAGCACCGGCGGAGCCATCCTGATTAATTATCTGCTTAAACGCGGTTTCACAGTCAACGACTGTCCGTTCAAGGATGTGATTCTGCTTGCACCTCTGGTGCGTCCTGTCGGCTGGCGCAAGGGTATTATCTTTCACCCTGTAGTAAGTCTGTTTATGAAACAGATGAAGCGTAAGCATGGCGATTCATCGTCTGATGAAGAGTTTCTCGATTTCGTCCGCTCACAAGATCCGCTCCAGTCGCTCTATCTGAGTGTGCAGTGGGTAGGTGCATTGATCCGTTGGATGCGCTTTATCGAGGCTCAGCCTGCAACCGATGTGAATTTGTTTGTTGTGCAAGGGGATAACGACGGCACCGTCGACTGGCGCCACAATATGAAGGTGCTGGAAGCTAAGTTTACTGCTCGCGAGTTGTTTATTCTTGAAGACGGCCGCCATCACTTGGTGAACGAGTCACGGGATAAGCGGGCGGATATGTATCAGCGGATAACTGAGCGCTTAAAACAGACCCTGAATACACCGGTTTCTGCGGCTTAGTATCGAGGGGGCGCTGACGCAGTTACAGCAACCTGGCTGAGAGTATTTTCTGCCTCGCCGTAAATACATCCCTGTAGGCTCGGGTGCAGCATCCATGCTGCACACGGCCAGAAAATACTCTCAGCCAGGTTGTTGTAAGCCCGAACGGTTACTCCAACCCCAGAATATATTCCCACTCACTTTCTGATACGGGCTGCACGGATAGCCGTCCGCGATTCAGTAACACCATTTCACTCAGTGCTTCATGCTGGCGCAGCTCTTTCAACGTGATGACCCGCTTCAGGGCACGATCAGCCACGACATTAATTGTTATCCAGCGTGGATTGTCCGGTGACGACTTCGGATCATAATACTTTGATGCTGGATCGAGGGAACTCGGGTCAACGATACCCGTCTCAGTGATCGCGCAGATTCCGACGATTCCGGGCTCTTTGCAGCTGGAATGGTAAAAAAATGCTTTATCACCCACGTTTATGTCGTCTCTGAGGATGTTACGGGCTTGATAATTACGCACACCATCCCATACTGTGCCCTTGTTTAGGGCGTTCTCCAGGTCGTTGTAGGAGAATGCGTCCGGCTCGGATTTGAGTAACCAGAATTTCATAATAGCGCCTTATCTTGGCTCGCTGATTGCTTAGGGCTAAATGCGCCTTTGGTTGCTATAGACGATGAACGTCTAATTTCGGCCGCAATGATAAAAAATAATGGGGAGCACGGGTCATAACCGATGACTCCTCAAGTAAGAATAACAGCTTAAAATTGGGAACACTGAGTAATGAGAAAGCCAGATGTACTTATATTTCTCTCACTCCTCGCCATTATTGGTTCTGCCGTCACCAGTATCGCCGCTGAAGAGCGCCGCGATCCAACGGTGCTAGCCTCAGAAGCGAGTATCCGCTGAATAACGGCGGCTGGTATCTGTGGGTATCGGTTAATTCGAAAGGGACGTTATCCCTTTCTCTGTTGCTATAAACTGCAGTGGGATGTCCCATGACTCGGCAGGCAGCATTCTGATCTCCTGAAAAGCGTACGCACAACCAATCAGGGCGGGTTTCTGGCCTGGTCGGCGGCTGAATGCCAGCGTGCGGTCGTAAAAGCCGCCGCCCATCCCCAGACGATTGCCGCGCTCATCAAATGCAACCAGCGGCAGACCAATCATGCTGAGAAAGCGCGCTGGTACATGAGTACCCCGGCGGAAGTCTGGTTCTGATATGCCAAACCGGTTACGACGCATGGGCGTCTCAGGTTGGTACCGTATAAATGTCAGACAGCCTTTGCGCAGAGGGTGCAGTACTGGCAGGTAAACTTCTTTTCCCCGTTTCCACAAATCTTCGATGGCCCAGTGCGGATCAATTTCACCATCATTGCTCAGGTAAAGAGCCACCCGGTTAGCGCTCAGGTACTGAGTACTGTGGTGTAGGCTTCGTGTCAGGCCACGGCCAGCTTTATGACGTTGCGCAGGTGTCAGGGCACGGCGCTTTTTGCGGATCAGTTTACGGAGTTCTTGCTTGTTCACGGAGAGGCTTCCAGAAAAGAAAAGCTCCCTGGTGCGCCCTTATGTCGGATAAAGCCCTTGAACCCTATGGTTCAAGGTGGGGGGTTCGGTCATCGAATCAGGCTTTCCGGTCATGCCGGACATGCTCACAACAACGAGAGAAACCCTCCTGGGTAATAAGCATCGGCTCGAGGTCTTTACCGACCAGGCACTCCAGGGAGCATTTGAAGTATAGCAAAGAGCAGGGGGCGGATGTCACGGAAAACCAGGTGAGAATTTGTGAAGTGCTGCAGAAAAACACTATTTTTCTGCAGCGAAAGGGTTACAGCTCGAGTTGCGAGTCTTCTTCGAGAAGGGCGTCGACACGCTTGTTCAGTCGCTCGATGTCGCTGTTAACCTGCACCTGGCCGTTCTCTGCTTCGCGCAGCTGGTGAGTGATGTTTAAGGCTGCAATGACAGCGATGCGGTCAGCGCCTAATACCTTGCCGGCTTTCGAACTGGCCTCACGAATTTCGTGCATCTTGTCGTTCAGATAATTCGCAGCCTCGCGCAGTTCGCTCTCAGCACCTTCTGGGCAGTTGATGCGATATTCGCGCTCCATGATAGTCAGGGATACGGTATTTGGGGTCTTAGCCACTGTTACGCTCCAGAGTCTGCAGGCGGGTGATCATTTCAGAGACTTTGCGGCGCGCGATTTCATTCTGTTGAATCAGCTTCGCACGCTCTGCCTGCCAGGCGGCTTCGGCATTGCGCATGCCCTTATTCTGCTCGCGCAGATCTTCATGAATATCGAGCAGTTTCTCGATCTTCTGTAGTAGTGCTTGAATCTCGGCCTCTTGCATCGCGGTCCGTCACCTTATTTATTGTCGGGCACAGGGCTGCCAGATAGTGGGTACTATAAGAGGCAGTCGGGCAAATGGTCAACGTGCGGCCCCGGTTTTGGGACGCATCTTCTTACTCAGGTCGCCCCAAGTGGTACAATCTGACCATAAACTGTTTCTGAGGTTCTTATGGCACTGAATTATCCCGAACTCGCCGACCAGTGGGAAGACGATAAATGCTTTCAATCGCCGTCGGCATTGCATGGCTGGTTAACGGGTTTTCTCTCTGCAGGTGCTCGCCTTACGACTGACAACTGGCTTCAGGAAGCTGCCGATTACCTTGAGATTGAAGAGGTTTCGGAAGGGCTGCGCCCCCTACTTGTTGGGTTCTACGCAGACGTTGTCGACACCCTTGGCGCTGAAGATATGGCGTATCAGGTTCTGCTGCCCGACGATGAAGAAGCGGACGTCGATGAGCAGGTTGAATGCCTGGCACAGTGGAGCAAGGGTTTCCTTGATGGCCTGGGGGCTTCTGGCAAAATTACCGGGCGCCCTGATAAAGATGTGATGGAAGTACTGCAGGACCTGGACGCCTTCTCACAGGCGCAGGTTGACGACGTTAACGACCCTGAAAACGTACAGCTGCTGAATGAACTGGCAGAACACGCCCGTGTTGCAGCTTTGACAGTGTTTTATGCGTACAACCAACCCCAGCAGCCGCCTGCAGGTGCCACCCAGAAAACACTGCACTGATTTGCGAGACAGAAAATCAATCTGGATATTCACGATAGCAACGCACACAAGATGCTGAGAGAGATCACTATGATCAAGCTGGATTCTGCCGAGTATGCAAAACGTCGTAAGGCGTTAATGGAGAAAATGAGCCCGAACAGCATCGCGATTCTGGCTTCTGCGCCCGTCACCGTGCGCAACCGTGATGTTGAACATCCTTTCCGCCAGGACAGCGATTTCTATTATCTGAGTGGCTTTGATGAAGAGCATTCGGTGCTGGTGCTTATTCCAGGGCGTGAACATGGCGAATACGTGATGTTCTGTCAGGAAAAAATCAAAGAGCAGGAAATCTGGACCGGACGTCGTGTTGGCCCGGAAGCGGCGCCTGAGGTTCTAGGCTGTGACGATGCATTCCCGGTGACGGATATTGACGACATTCTTCCGGGGCTGATCGAAGGCTGTGATCGTATTTATGCGAACCTGGGGACGAGCCCTGAGTTCGACCGGCAGCTGATGCAATGGGTCAATCATATTCGTGCGCAGGTGCGAAGCGGTGCAACGCCTCCTCACGAATTCAGTGCGCTGGATCATCTGCTGCATGAGCAGCGTGTGATTAAATCGGACGCCGAGGTCGCTGTTATGCGTCATGCGGCTGAAATCAGTGCCGAAGCACATACCCGCGCGATGCAGACCGTGCGCCCGGGGATGCGTGAATACCAACTTGAAGCTGAGATGATGCAGATCTTTATGGCGGCAGGCAGTCGCTGGCCTGCCTATCCCTCGATTGTGGGTTCTGGCGATAACGGCTGTATTCTCCATTACACGCGCAATGACGACGTCATTGAGGACGGTGAACTGGTACTTATTGATGCCGGTTGTGAGCTGGACTATTACGCCTCTGATATCACCCGTACTTTTCCATCCAACGGCCGTTTCAGTGAGCCACAGCGGGCGCTGTATCAACTGGTGCTTGATGCACAGTACGCAGCGATTGAGGCGACGAAGCCCGGTAACCACTGGAACCAACCTCATGAGGCTGCAGTTAAGGTTCTGACGGCGGGGCTGGTAGAGCTTGGACTGTTGAGTGGTGAGGTCGATGAGTTGATTGAATCCCTCGCGTACCGCCAGTTCTACATGCATAAGACCGGGCACTGGCTTGGCATGGATGTGCACGACGTTGGCGAATATCGCGTTGATGGCGAATGGCGAACGTTGGCCCCGGGCATGGTACTGACCATTGAACCAGGTATTTATGTCGCGCCGGACGATGAGTCTGTTGATGAGAAGTGGCGGGGTATCGGCATCCGTATCGAAGATGATGTCGTGGTGACCAAAGACGGTTGCGATGTTCTGACCAAAGATGTCGTTAAAGAGATCGCAGATATTGAAGCCTTGATGAGTGCCTGAGGCCATGACCGCAGAAAAACTGAACGCAGATATTACGATTCTTGGTGCTGGTATGGCGGGAGCCAGTCTGGTTCACCTGCTCGCGCCTGCGCGCGCCGCCGGTCTGAGTATCGCGCTGATAGATCGTCAGCCGCTTAGCTGGGATAACGACCACAGTGACCGGCCCCCATCATTCGATGGCCGGGCAACGGCACTCTCGTGGGGAACACGGCAGATACTCGAAGAGTTAGATATCTGGAGTAGCATCGCCCCCTACGCCTGTCCTATTGATCATATTCAGGTCAGTGATGAGGGTCGCTTTGGTCAGGCGCAATTGCATGCGGATGAACAGAACACCGAAGCGCTCGGTTATATCATTGAGAACCATCGTCTTGGGCAAGGTCTGTTGTCTGGGCTGAGTGCCTCAGAAAGCCTGAAAGTGATGGCTCCGAACAGTGCGGAACATGTCCGTATGACGGCAGAAGGTGCCGAACTGAAGCTGGATGATGGGCACACGTTGACTACAAAGCTTCTGATTATGGCCGATGGTGGGCGCTCCCCTCTGCCGCGTCAGCTGGGTATTGAACAAAGTCGTAAAGAGTACGGCGCACAGGCACTGGTTACTCAAGTGAAATGTGACAAACCGCATGAGCATTGGGCGTATGAACGCTTCAGCAGTGATGGGCCTATTGCGTTTTTGCCATTAAACAAAGACGAATATGCCGTGGTCTGGACACTTAACGATGATGAAATTGATGAGGTTCTGGCGCAGACTGACGACGTTCTGATTGAGCGGTTGCAGGCCCGTATCGGTTACCGTGTTGGTAAGATATCCGCCATTGGTGAACGGCTGACTTACCCTCTGGCGCTGGTGCAATCCTCCGAGCAGGTCAGGCGCTCACTGGTCTTACTGGGTAACGCTGCACACAGTCTTCATCCGGTCGCCGGTCAGGGTTTCAACCTGACGTTACGGGATGCCGCCGTGCTCGCAGAACACCTGAACCGGGCCGCTCTTAAGGGGCAGGATGTTGGTAGCCTCGAGGTGTTAGAGGCTTACCTGCAACAGCAGTCGGCGGATCAGCGCAACACCATTACCGCCAGCGACCTTCTGCCGCGAATATTTGGCAGTAAAGCACCAGGTATCGCTTTTCTTCGCGATGCCGGTCTGTTGACGATGGCGGCTGTACCGGTCGCCCGCCGTTTATTTGCTCGTCATGCTATGGGGCTGGGTCATACAGCCGCGAAACTGGGGTAAGTTGCTATGCAGTTTGATGTTGCCATTGTAGGTGCGGGGCTGGTTGGACAAGCCATTGCCGCGGCTCTGAGTAAGGGCGCTGATGATATCCGTATTGCTTTGATAGACCCATCTGAGCCAGTAACCGCTGGTGAATGCAGTGGTGTTCATGATTATGATCTGAGAGTCAGTGCACTGACCGCTCAGTCGCAGGCGTTCCTGACAGATGTTGGTGCCTGGGAGTGCATTCCGCATCACGTGTTGAGCGGTTATACCCGCATGCACGTCTGGGACGCAGAGGGGACGGGCTCTGTCACCTTTAATGCGACCGACCTGCACGTTCCGGCGCTGGGACATATTGTTGAAAATCGCCAGACGCTGGCAGCATTGAATCAAGTCACGGAGTCTGCCCGCTCAATTGAACGTCTTCAGACCGCAGTACAGAGTTTCGACAATCCAGATGAAGGTGGTTGGGTTCCGGTGACTCTGGCGAATGGCAATATCCTTACAACACGGCTACTCGTTGGTGCGGATGGTGCGTTATCTAACGTGCGTCAGATGGCTGGAATGAGTACCCGCGAATGGGATTATGGTCACCATGCGATCGTCGCGACTGTGCGTACAGAGCAGAGCGTTGCTCAGACCGCCTGGCAACGCTTCCGTCCGGAAGGACCGCTCGCGTTTCTGCCGTTGCATTCAGATGATCATCTTGCCTCTATCGTCTGGTCGACATTGCCAGAAGAAGCAGACAGGGTGCTGGCGATGTCCGATAAAGACTTCTGCGCTGCGCTTACAGATGCCTTTGAAGGTAAGTTGGGGCAAGTCACAGAAGTATCACGCCGACAGCGCTTCCCATTGCGTCAGCGTCACGCATCCCAGTATTACGAAGCCGGCGTGGTTGTCGCGGGTGATGCAGCACATACGATTCACCCGTTAGCTGGTCAGGGCGTGAATCTTGGCTTTAAAGACGCTCAGGTCTTATCTGAAGAGATTCTTAGAGCGTTTGATAAAGGGCTGTCTCCGGGCACTGATGCGGTACTGGCCCGGTATCAACGTCGCCGCCAGGCCGATAATCTGGCGACCATGGCAGCAATGGAAGGCTTTAAGCGTCTGTTTGCGTCTGACCAGCCGCTGGTCCGCTTGTTGCGCAACGAGGGAATGCGCCTGTTCGATAAAGTGATGCCAGTGAAGCAGCACGTCGTTATGAAAGCCATGGGGTTACAGTAAGCTGCTCGTGCTGCCTCAGTAGTTCTGGGCGTTTCAATAGTTCTGGGCGCCTACACCGCTTTCATCATAAGCGAGCGACAGCTGTTCGACGTCGTAATCTCCAAGGCCGAGGTGAGCAAGAATTTCGCTTCCTGATGCCTGCCACTCCAGGTCTTCTTCCTGTTGCCCAAGAATGCGGTAGTTGCCGCAGATGTGTTCGGCCAGCTTCAGAATCCCTAATAGGGTTTTGCGCTCATCGTCGCTGGTGTTCTCCGGGCGGAAGTAATGAGTTGCGTTATGGTGCTCGGCAATGACGTCGCAGATGGGTTTAGGCACTCGCCATGATTTGGCCGTGTAATACCCTATCACTGCGTGATTAGTGTTGAGGATGGCATTCTCGGTATCAACGACACGTCTGTCGGGGTGCGCGTATGACTCTTCCATAACGTCAAAGTAGTTATCAAACCTCATCATCATGAGTGGAATGCCACAGTTGTGGAACAGCCCTAGCATATAGGCCCAGTCAGTAGGTTCAAAATTGATGGTGCGGGCGATATCAACAGAGATGTTTGCAATGTCAGTGGCGGTATCCCAGAAGCGGTTAAGCTGCAATATATTGGCATCACTGAGTTCGCTGCGGATAGCGAGACCGTTGATCACGTTGATGACGCTGTCGATGCCGATCAGGTTCACAGCGTGCTCGACGGAGGTGCTTGGTGAACTCAGGCTATAAGCCGCTGAGTTAACGACCTTAAGAATGGCACCTGTGAGGCCGACATCCTGACTGATCAGTTTAGCGATGCTGAGTGGGTCCGGGTCAGGGCACATCTGTTCCATCTGTAGGTCAACCAACACCTGCGGCTGCGGTGGCACGCGGATGCCCTGCATAATGTCGCTTATCTGTTGATCTGTTAGGGGGTGAGCCATGGCTGCCTGCCGAAATCGGAACCGTCGAGTAGTGACATAAGTTTAGTCACTACTCGGCACAGGTGTTTATTATTTTGTAATCAATGTGCGTTTGATCGTATCTTCACCACCGACTTCAGATCAGATGCGGAACTTGGACGTCGAGTCCTGTAAGTGTCCGGCGGCGCCCTGAAGGTTTTCCGCAAGGCGGGCAAGCTCAGTGAATGACCGCTGAATCTCGCTCACGGTGTCGTTCATGGCACTGATACTTGTATGAGTGTCTCTTACGACAGCCGTTTGTTCTTCGGTCGCTGCGGCGATCGTCAGCCCCATCGAACTCACGCTTTCTACCCGGCTCTTAATCTGCGAAATGTGCTTGCCCGTCTGTTCGGCGTTCTGTTCATTCTGTTCTGATTGTGTCTTCGCCAGGGTCATTGACTGAACGGTTTCATTGGCGGCAGATTCAAGACGATCGAGTACATCACGGATCTCCGTCGTCGCAGAGGCTGTTCTTGAGGCGAGTGCCCGTACCTCGTCAGCTACCACTGCAAAGCCACGCCCTTGTTCGCCTGCACGTGCGGCTTCGATCGCAGCATTAAGTGCCAGCAGGTTTGTTTGCTCGGCAATGGCAGAGATTACATCAAGAATCGTCGATACATCGCCGGTGTCGCGTACCAGTCGTTCCACTCTCTCAGAAGCTTCCAGTATCTGCGAGTTAAGTTCGCGTGAATTGTTGATGGTTGACTCGACGATCTTAAGGCTTTCGGCAGACTCGTCCCGGGTCTCCTGCATCACGCCACTGGCTTCGCTGGCAGACTGACTGACCTCCTCAATCGATTTCGCCATTTCATTCATAGCATAGGTCGCCTCGGAAGCCTTATGGCTCATATTTTCGGTGACAGAGCGCACGTGGTTTGTGCTGCCACTCATGGCATTGGCAGCATCGCCAACCTCGGGAGCCACCTCTTTGACCTTGCGTATGATGTCATTCAGCCGATCCATGAAAGCATTGAAATTACGGGTCATGACACCCAGCTCGTCTTCGGTCTGAACCTTCAGGCGTGTATTCAGGTCACCACTGCCGTCGGCCAGCCCGGCCAGAGAATTCTTCATTGAATTAACCGTATTACTGAACAGGCGACCTATGTAGAAAATCAACACGCTGAGCAAAATCAGAAATGCGACATTGGTCACTGTCACCATGTTCAGAGTATGGGAGCTGCTCGACAGCGCGCCATCTATTGCAGATGAGAACTGTATATCAACGTTTGCTTTGTGTTGCTTCAACAGCGCATTGGTCTCGCTCAGAAGATCGGATTTTTGCGAGCCGAAACTTTGCAGTTGTGAGAAATCCGGGTTATCGCTGAGCAGGTTATTCAGCAGTTTGCTGGATACGCTGAGATACTCTGCAGCACTGACTTTAATCTGGCTGAGTATGTCTTTATTGGCTGCGTCGATGGTGAGTAAGCGGTCGATATTGCTGAGAAGATTCCCAACCGTTTCCTCGCCTAATGTTTGCATCTCAGGATCACCGGCGGTGACCGACTGTGTGAACATTTCATCAGCACGCTGCAACAGAAAGCTGTTTTGGGTGGCCAGCTGTACGGATTCGTAAATACGTTCTTCAAGGTTAACGATGTAACTCTTGGTGTCGTTAACGCCCTTGATGCCAATCGTAAAGTTGATTGCACTGGAAACCGCGTAAACCCCAAGTATGAGCATAATTTTGTGGAACACGCTAAGTCGGCTGAACCAGGTCATGACTGCTTACCTTTGTTTAAATCTGTCAATAAACAATAGACACGAAAATACCGATCAGCCAGCGACAGGCGAGAAAATTGAGAGGCCTTATCCGGCGTTAGTGCGATTTATTGAATGGTGTCATATAAGTCAGGTTGTTGAAGGAATCATTCCTGGCGGGACATGTTTTAGGGTCTAAGGTTAGAGGACGATGAATACGGAGTAACCCAATGAAATTACACACTCTGAGCAAAAGCGGCCTGACAGTTCTGGCTGCCGCGGTTGCAAGCACGGCCTCAGCCAGTGACCTGAGAATTAACGGTTTTGCATCTTTTTACTATGGCAACGTTCTGGATAACAAAGAAATTCCGGGTGAGCTTTACCGGGGGTACGGTGAGACCGGTAACTTCCAGTACGACACTCAGTTTGGTCTGCAGTTCGCATCAGATCTTGGCGATGGTCTGACTGCGACCGCTCAGCTCACAGCAGAAGGGCGCAGTGATTATGATGCAGAACTGAGCTGGGCATTTCTTAAGTATCAGATCAGTGATGAGTGGAGTGTCAAAATGGGCCGCCAGCGCGTGCCATTCTTCCTGTATTCTGATTTTCAGAAAGTAGGCTATGCCTATTCCTGGGTAACGCCTCCTCCTGAGGTGTATAACCTCGGTGGCCTGGAGAACACTGATGGTGTGATGTTCGAGCACCTGACGGATCTGGGCGACTTTACCTCACGCTTGAATTTCTTATTTGGTACAACAAGCCAGACCACGAACTTTGGTGAAACAGATCTGGATATCGACAATGAAAATCAAGTCGGTCTGTTCTGGGATCTCACCTACGATGCGCTGACTTTCCACCTGACTTACACCGTATCAGAGCTGACTATTTCTGCTTACAACGACGTCGGTAATGGCATAGGCCAGACGCTTGCAGCCATCAATCCTGCTCTGGCGCTGACTGATGATGAACTGGATCTGTTGACGGTCGATGAAGACGAAGTGACTTATCTGGGCGCCGGACTGTCGGGGGACTGGGGAACCTGGGTCGCCGCGGCAGAGTATGCCAGCATCATGATTGATGACTCACCGACCTCGAGTGACCGACAGGCCTGGTACGTGTTTACCGGCTACCGCTGGGATGCCTATACATTGGGTCTGACGTATGCAAATTACAGCTCATTGAACAATGACGACACCATTGATGTACTGACTGACAAAAACATCGAGGCCACAATGAATGCTGCGGCTGCTGGCGCCACTAATGATGTCTCTGCGGCTGGCATCGAGCAATTGGTTGGAGCGATTCCCGATATTTACCGTGCCGGCGAAGAGTCTTCGGCGGTGACAGTGAGCTTGCGGTATGACTACCACCCAGCGGCGGCCTTGAAGTTCGAATATACCCAGGATGATGTCACTCAAAAGCCTGAAGATGGCACCGGCGAGCGTGAGTTTTCACCAGCACTCGTACGTGTCGGCGTCGACCTGATGTTTTAATAGAGGAGCAATTTAATGAATATCGTAAAAAGTGTACGCGTTGTATTCAGCACAGTGTTGCTCTCATTGTTTTCTGTCGCCAGCATCGCAGAAATTTCAGTGATTGTTCATCCATCAAATGAAGCTGGAATTTCAGACGCTGATATTAAGAAAATTTATCTCGGCAAAAGCTCGAAGTTTCCAAACGATATGCAGGCAGAACCTCTGGACCAGAAAGAAGGGTCGGACGTTCGTCAGCAATTTCTGGGCGCTGCGGTCGGTAAGTCCGAGCCTCAGATGAAGTCGCATTGGTCGCGTCTGATCTTCACAGGCAAAGGCGTACCGCCTAAATCTCTTGATAGTGATGCTGCCGTGATTGATGCCGTTGCAGCTGATCCGAAAGCGATTGGTTTTGTGGACTCATCAGCGGTAACGGATGCGGTGAAGGTTGTAATGACCTACTGAGTTTTACGCTGCATAGTCAGCTGTAACTGCGAAGAGCAGCACCTCTTAAGCCCCGGTGAATCGTATGATGCGCCGGGGCTTTTCGCGTATACTGCCGCGCTCTGTTGATCATTCCTTTTACCTCTCTACTTATACCGGAGCCTGTTTCATGCTTACTTCTCTGCGCCTGAAGCCAAAGACGGAACGTCGTCTGAAGTCTGGTCACCTTTGGGTGTACAGCAATGAAGTGGATACCGTACAGACACCGCTGAAAAATATAGCGGCAGGCGAACAGGTGGTGATCGAGGCGGCAAGTGGTAAGCCACTCGGCGTTGCCGTGATGAATCCCGATCAATTAATTTGCGGTCGTCTTATCAGTCGCAGCCCGTCTCAGTTACTGGATGCTTCGCTGATTGTTCACCGACTTCAGGTGGCTATGAGCAGTCGCGAGCTTTGGTACCCTCATCAGTGTTATCGCTGGGTGTATGGTGACAGTGACGGTCTGCCGGGCCTTGTTATTGATCGCTTTGGTGATGTCGCCGTGATTCAGATCTCCAGCGTTGCAATGGAGATGCTGCGCGATGACATTATCGATGCGGTTCATAAAGTGGCGTCGCCGGCGACCATCGTACTGAAGAATGACGGTAAGCTGCGCGCGGTTGAAGGTCTCGACGAGTACGTCGATATTGTTCATGGTCAGCTCGAAGACGACTGTGCCCCGCTGATTGAAAACGAGACCCGCTTTATGGCGCCAGTCATTCATGGTCAGAAAACCGGTTGGTTTTATGATCACCGTGAAAATCGCGCGCAACTTAATCGCCTGGTTAAAGGTAAGCGTGTGCTTGACGTATTCAGTTATGTCGGAGGTTGGGGCGTGCAGGCTGCCAATCATGGCGCCAGCGAAGTGCATTGCGTTGACGCTTCAGCGCAGGCGCTGGATTGGGTCGAAGAGAATGCCGCACTGAACGGCGTAGAAGACAAGATGCATTGCTGGGAAGGGGATGCCTTTGCCGCTCTCAAACAGCTGCGTGATAGCGGTGAGCGGTTTGATATCGTCGTGGTCGATCCTCCAGCGTTTATTCCTCGTCGCAAAGATGTAAAAGCCGGGGAGCAGGCTTACAAGCGTATTAATCAGATCGCGATGAGGTTGTTAAATAGAGATGGCATGATCGTCGCGGGTTCATGCTCTATGCATCTGGCGGATGATCGCTTGCCCGATATTCTGCGGGTTCTTGGGCGAGAGCTGGATCGTGAAGTGCTGATTCAGCACGTGGGCTCTCAAGGGGCAGATCATCCGGTGCTGCCTGCTATTCCGGAGACCCGTTATCTGAAAGCGGTGTTTGCTCGCGTATTGCCAACGCGCTGAGAGCTGTCAGCTACTCGCGGGAATCTGCAACCCGAGCTGATCGTTGATCTGTTTCAGTGTGATCAGTAAATCCAGCATCTGCTGGCGGCACGCAGATTGACCTTCGAGGTAAGACACAGCCGTTTGCCAACCCGCAATGCAGGCTGTATCGGCGCTGGTCAGAGTGATAACTTCGGCCAGTAGAGTAAGATCTTTTTCCTGCTTGCGCGCTGTCAGTAAAGGTTGAAGCCCACTCGCCCCGTCTTCAGAGATTAATACCTGACGAATACCGCGCATAATGGCTTCTACGTCGACAGGTGTACCACCACTGAAAGGACTGCTGCCAGTGTCCGTCAGGTAATTCGGAAGCAGGTCCTGTTCGATGATGCGGTTGACTGTCAGTAGGCTGGCTTGCAGTGTTTCTGTCGGGGTCGCGGCAGACAGCAGTTGAGCATAATAACCCTGGGCCTCCGGTGATGGCGCCCAGCGCATTTGTAGCCGCTGAAGGTCAGCAATCAGTATATCGGTGAGTGTCGCCAGATAATCTCCGCGACGCTGCTGATGAGCCACTGGGCTGCTATCGTCCTCTTCAGGTTTTGCAGCAGTGCTGTCGAAATCAGACGCAGGTCGCTGGCCATGTTCTCCCCAGAGAATGAACTCAATCGCGTGGTATCCCACACTGACGTACGTCGCATCGGAAAACTGGTGCTGCGCCAGCAATGAATCTCTGTCGATGACCAGAGTCGTGTCATTAACGATCCCGGTAAAGGGATAGCCCTCAAGGTAATCAATGTAACCCGGTTCAATAGGCCAGCTGTTGATCTGTTGAGCCAGGTGTCTTCGTGTCAGCTTCGCAGCAAACCATTCGCTGGGCTCGCGCACAGGAATATCTGAGGCCGCGAGCGATGAAAGATAAGCAGAGTAACTGGCGCGCCAGTGGCCCCTGGCCTCTTCGAGACGCTCAGGCGTTGCGTTCTTACGCAGTGCTGCTGCGCTGGACTGCAATGCCTGTGCGGCTTCTACCGATTTTGAGAGTTGAGCATAGGCGATGTTAATCAGGCGTTCGGGATAGGCTTCATCAACCGCGAGGCTCTCTGGTTCTGGCAGGCTTGAAACTTCTCTGCTCATAGGCTTGCTGTGCTCGCTGTCAGAGCAAGCAGAAAGGAGCATCAGTGATCCAAGCAGAACGGAGGCAATGCGCTTCATTGATTCAGTCTTCTTATGGTGATCTCAGTCTATTCGCAGGCTGATCACTGGCCAGCCGTTGGCTTCCGCTTCCGCCTGAAGTGTTGGATCAGGGTCGACAGCCACCGGATGATCGACCAGGCGCAGAAGTGGCAGGTCGTTGTGTGAGTCACTGTAGAAGTAGCTGCCTTGCATATCGTGCTGGTGCTCTTCCATCCAACTTTTCAGGCGGGTTACTTTGCCATCCTGAAAGCTAGGTATACCGACGGTTTTACCGGTATAGCGTCCATCAATGACCTCCGGATGCGGGGCAATAATGTGTGCAATGCCCAGGCGCTCAGCGATCGGGTACGTCACAAAGCCGTTAGTGGCTGTGATGATCAGCAGGGTATCTCCGCGCTCTTCGTGGTGGCGGATCAGGTTTCTGGCTTTCTGGCTGACCAGTGGCTCAATACGGTCGTTGAGGAATATATCCCGTTCTGCGTGCATGTGATCGGCGTCATATTCAGTCAGAGGACGCATCGCAAATTCGAGATACTCATGAATATCCAGACTGCCCGCTTTGTACTGTTCGTAAAAATGATCATTGCGGCGCTGGTGGACTTCGGGGTCAACCAGACCGCGGTCAACGAGAAACTGGCCCCAGGCGTGGTCGCTGTCGCCTGAAAGAAGCGTATGGTCGAGATCGAAAATTGCTAATGCCACGGTAACCGGCCCTGTATTGGCAGATGAATCAGAAACAGATCGCTATTCTAGCGGGAACAAGCCATACTTTCCTTATTATGTTTTACGCACCGACGTGCACCCTTGATCTTTGCGATAAAATCGGCAAGGTTGAGTGAATAGATAGAGTTGGATGGCATTGTGATAGACGAGCATGGGTATCGTCCGAACGTCGGCATCATCATCTGCAATGCAATGGGGCAGGTGCTGTGGGCCCGTCGGATTGGTCAGAATGCCTGGCAATTCCCACAGGGGGGAATAAAGCGCGGAGAGTCACCGGAGAAAGCACTGTATCGTGAACTTCAGGAAGAAGTCGGTCTTTTACCCGAGCACGTACAGATCATCGGTTCGACCCGCGGTTGGCTGCGCTACCGCCTGCCAAAGCGGATGGTAAGACGCGACAAGCGCCCTGTGTGTGTTGGGCAGAAACAGAAGTGGTACTTGCTGAAGTTGCTGGCAGAAGAATCAGAGATTAACCTCTCAGCGACGGGCAACCCAGAATTTGATGGGTGGAACTGGGTAAGTTATTGGTTCCCTCTGGGTGAAGTCGTGGCCTTTAAGCGCGATGTATACCGGCGCGCACTGGCGGAGCTGGCACCGCGTATTGCAAGGTTGCAACGTAAGTCCGGTTGAGTCCGGAAGATAATAACAACGAATGAGATAAACTGAGCCTAATAGCGAGGCCAGAAAAGAAAGCATGCTCGATATACTGAGACGTATCGTACAGGAGGTCAGCTCAGTTACTGAACTGAGTGAGGCGCTCAAGGTAGTGGTTGCCCGGATTCGCGAGGCGATGCAGACCGAGGTATGCTCAGTATATCTGTATGAACCAGACGAAAAACGCTATGTCCTGATGGCGACCGAAGGTCTGCGTCAGGATGCTGTGGGTAAGGTCAGTCTTGCTGGCTCACAGGGCCTTGTCGGCCTGGTCGGCACCCGCGAAGAACCTCTGAATATCGATAATGCTCCCGAGCACCCCCGCTTTCAGTACTTATCAGAAACTGGGGAAGATCCTTTTTTGTCTTTCCTGGGTGTACCGATCATTCACCATAAACGCCTGTTGGGTGTGATGGTGGTGCAGCAGCGCGACAGCCGCCAGTTTGATGCGGGTGAAGAAGCCTTTCTGGTCACTATGTCGGCGCAGTTGGCCGGCGTTATTGCGCATGCCGAAGCGACCGGCAATATTCTGCATATTCCTCAGACAGCCACTGAACCCAAAAAGAGTACGCGCTTTACTGGTGCTCCGGGTGCTCCGGGCGTTGGTCTCGGTACAGGTGTGGTTATTTCTCCTGCAGCCGACCTTTCAGGCGTTGTTGACCGTGAGCCTGAGTCGCTCGATACCGAACTTGAGCGCTTTGATCTGGCATTAGAAGCCGCGCGGGAAGAGATACGTTCACTGGGCGGCAAGCTCAAAGGCGAATTACGCCCTGAAGAGATGGCACTGTTCGATGTGTACCTGAACATGTTGGACGACAATGCGCTTGGTGCTGAAGTTAAAATTGCGATCAACAAAGGTAACTGGGCGCAGGGTGCTTTGCGTCAGGTTGTGATGGAATATGTGGGGCACTTCCAGATGATGGAAGACGCCTACCTGCGTGAGCGCGCCACAGACATTCTTGATCTGGGCACGCGCATCCTTGCGCACTTGCAGGGTAACGAAGCGACCTCCCGCCCTGATGATTACCCCGACGATACCATTCTGGTCAGTGAAGAACTGACGCCAGCTATGTTGGGTGAAGTGCCGACTGACAAGCTGCGCGCCATGGTGTCGGTGAAAGGCTCTTCCAACTCTCATGTGGCCATTCTGGCGCGCGCCATGGGCATTCCAACCGTCATGGGCGCGGTGGATTTACCGCACGCTCAGCTGGACGGCAAAGACCTGATTGTTGATGGGTATCGCGGCCTCTTGTTCTCGAATCCGAGTGATGAGCTGCGTGAGCAGTACTATGCGATTTATGAAGAAGAGCAGGCCCTTGCCGAAGATCTTGAAGGGCTTTTGCATCAACCTGCTGAAACACTCGACGGCCACCGGATTCCGCTGTGGGTAAACACCGGCCTGATTACGGATGCTTTACGCAGCCGTGACCGGGGCGCCGAAGGTGTGGGCCTTTACCGCACCGAAGTCCCGTTTATGATGAAGGATCGTTTTCCTTCAGAAAGCGAGCAGCAGGAAATCTATCGCGAGCAGCTGGAGACCTTCAGCCCCGACCCGGTGACCATGCGTACGCTGGATATTGGCGGGGATAAGGCGCTTACGTATTTCCCGATTAACGAAGCGAATCCGTTTCTGGGCTGGCGTGGCATTCGCGTCACCCTCGATCATCCTGAGATTTTCCTGGTGCAGGTACGCGCCATGATGAAGGCCAGTGAAGGCCTGAACAATCTGCGCATTATGCTACCTATGATCAGTAATGTGGCTGAGGTGGATACCGCGCTGCATCTGATTTACCGTGCGCATGTCGAAACCCTTGAAGAAGGGTTTAAGGTCGAGATGCCAGAAGTCGGCGTGATGGTAGAAGTCCCGGCGGCGGTGTATCAGATCAAGGATCTGGCTCAGCGGGTCGATTTCCTGTCGGTCGGCAGTAACGACCTGACGCAGTACCTGCTTGCGGTTGATCGCAACAATCCTCGTGTTGCTGATCTCTATCAGGCGTTTCACCCCGGTGTGCTTCAGGCGCTGAAGCGTATTGTCGATGATGCCAAAGCGGAAGGTAAACCGGTCAGTGTCTGTGGTGAGTTGGCGGGTAACCCTATGGGCGCTGTTCTGCTGATGGCAATGGGCTATGACTGCCTGTCTATGAACGCGACGAACTTGCCGAAAGTGAAGTCGGTACTGCGTGGTATCAGCCGGGAATGGGCAGAAAAGCTACTCGAAGAAGTTATTACTATGGAGAGTGGTGAAGTCATCGCATCAACCTTGCAGTTGATGCTTGAGAAGGCCGGTTTCGGACGCATTATCGGCCCGAATGTCGGCCTGAACTAAGATTCTTTCGGCAAGGGTTACCCCTGCCAGCGACGAACCCGCCCGGTATCCAAATGAACAAAACCGCTTTCTGGATAATAACCAACACCGCCACTTCTCAATTCTAACGCTGCACGATGCAGTTCTTTGTGGGACACGCCTGGTATACGTAAATCAATGGCGCGACCTTGCATGTGCAGACTCTTCTTCGCAACACCAGAAGAACCATTGCGCAAAGCTGCATTGGTTTTAGGCGAGCGGTAGCCAGAGATGATATACATCGGCTTGTTGGGTGAGAGGCGGGTTTGTAGTTCGTACAGATCCTGATACAGCTTGCGATCCATGGATATCACGTCATTCGCGCGGAAATCGCGAACCAGCATGTCGATCATTTCAATTTCGCTGTCGATGAACTGTCCTTGAGACCAGAAGGTGCTTTTGACCGTTTCACCTGTGTGAATGTTGTACAGGTTCAAAGTACGATCAGGGCTTGAATCAATAACAGATTCTGAAGCGGCGTAAGCATTAGTACTGAGGCCTGTCATACCTGCAGCAGAAACAGCGGCAAACTGTTGCAGAAAACGGCGACGGTCCAGCATGTTCTGACTCCTGTTACATTGGGATTACAGTGAAAGGTCAGTATGCCAAAAGTCCAACGGAAAAAATCTGAACCAGTTCATCAGTAAGTTCGTCACGACAGGAGTGTCACGTCTGTATTTCGTAAATACGCGCCAGTGTGTAAGTAGTTGTTACAGGCTGGCGTGGGTAGCAGTGCCACCAATGAGGTCGCGCTGATAAACATCATCACGGATTTGCAGGCTACCGTTGTCGTCGACCCAGGTCGTCCAGTACATCAGGTGCACGGGGACAGGGTCTTTGATACGGATACGGCTGGTGCGGTTGTGGTCGATCGCTTCGTCGATGCGTCCGCGGTGCCAGCCGTCCTGTGACTGAAGTAGTTTCTCAGCCAGAAGGCGAGGCTTCTCTACCCGGACACAACCTGAGCTGAGTGCTCGCTGATCTTTCGCGAACAGTTCAGGGCTGGATGTATCGTGCAGGTAGATACTCTGGTCATTCGGGAACAGGAATTTCACTCTGCCGAGCGCATTCAGTTTCCCCGGACGTTGCACAAAGGTGTAAGGCAGGTTGCGGCCACTGTAGTTTTTCCAGTTAATCTCGTCAGCGGCTACGTGTACGGCTGAACCGTTGCGCCACTGCAATACATCGAAACCTTTCTGCTTGAGATAGTCAGGGTTGCGCTTAAGTTTGGGCAGCAGATACGAGCTGGCAATGCGGGGAGGCACGGTCCAGGTCGGGGCGATCTCAATAATACGCATAAGGTCAGTCATGACCGGCGTACGGCGATCAAGACGGCCGATAATCACTTTCATCTCAAGCTCAGGAGAGCCGCCATTCATCAGACGCATCGAGTAATCGGCCATGTTGACCATGATGTGGCGATGGCCAAGATCGCTGGGTAACTGGCGCCAGCGTTTCATGTTCAGGGCGATGCGCTGGGCCGTCTGATAGGGCGGAATATTCAGACGGTCGATGGTTTCTTTATTCAGCTCACCCGTGCTTTCAATTTTGTGGCGTTCCTGAAAATTACTGATGGCAGTGCGGATTGGTCCATCGAACAGGTACTCCGGCTTGCTCAGGTCGGGGCTTTTCTCCCGTGCAGGGGCGCGTAATGTATTCTCGCTCTTATCCCCCAGGAACCAGGCCAGAGTCCCTTTAGGCAGATCGCCGTATTGATCCAGTAGCCAGCGTAGGTAAGGAACATCAGGATGGCGTTCGCCGGCACTTAACGTCAGCTCGTGTGAAATCGGGCGCCAGCCGCCGCTGCGGTCAATGTCGCGATAGCGTTTCAGTTCGGCGCGCAGGCGTCGGTATCCGTCGTGCTGAGGTGCCATACCGGCCAGTAGCTCATCCAGTTTATTCTGGCGCACAGACTCATGCAGCAGAGTGATGATCTGCTCTTCGGTAATGCGGTCTTCGCCCGACAGTACGACCCTGCGCATCGTTGGGTGATCGTTTTCGTCGGCGTTAGGGATCAGCTCGTTGTTAAGAGCCTGTTCTGCGTAGGTCACGAACGCGTCTGTGAGTAAGACTTCCATCGCAGTCGCCTGCTCGGGCAGATTGGTAAGCTTGCGCATCTCGCGCTCAAGGGTTTCGAGCGAATAGCCATAGTTGCGCCAGTCGTCGACCGAGGTTTCGCGGAGTAATTCGATGAGTTCCAGTGCTTCCGGGCGCAGTTGATAGCTGTCCAGCCAGATGGGCTGGTATTTGCGCTTGAGATAGAAGGGCTCCATGTTGCGGATGTGCCGGAGCCTGACTTCACCAGCGACCTTACGGGCGCCTTCGATCAGCCAGTGCTCCATGTGCTCTTGAGCAACATTGGGCGGCATAAAAGGGCGTGTATGGAGGCTGGCAGCCAGAGCCGCAAACAGCAGCAACACGCATACGCCGCCGACAATCAAAGGTACGCGGTGGGTGTGGCTATTAGGTGTTTTGCGTTTTATACACGTCATAATTTAAGTATGGACGTGCTTTTCGAACTCGCTCTCACTCTTGCGTATTTGTTTGTAACAAACGCGGACAGACTACCTGTCTTTAATGGCTAATCTGTAGCTTTTCTCTTCAGTTTTCTGGCCGCGTTCATCCCAGGTAATTTCCTGTAAATCGATGTCGTTTCCAGAAGCGAGAATACCGGTACTGCAACGGGTGCCGTACCCGGGTGCGATGATAAACTGCGCGGACAGCAGGCGCTCCCAGGTAATCGGCACGCCTGTCGCAGGGAGTACCTCATCTGGCCAGGGTTCGCGTCGACTCAGCAGGTTCGCCAGATCGCTATGAGCCTGATCCAGCTGGTCTTTTGCCAGTTCAGCCTTGGGCCACGGGCTATTAAGGTGGGCATTACTCAGGCTGTGGCGGCCGGGCTGCAGTAACTCCAGCCGACGTGTCGGATAATTACTCAGATACCAGAGTTCGCTCGCAGTGCCCGCGAGTAAATTGAACGGCGCATACGCGTCGCCGTCGATGCTATCGAGCCAGCCCTGAGGAGACAGGGTGGATTCAATAAAACCTTTCACCAGCTCGCCACGCGATTCCGGGTTATCCGGGCCAGCGCCGGGTGCTCGGACGTTGGTCAATGCCGCCCAGCGGCCAGTATCTCTGACACCCAGCCAGGTGCCACCTTGCTCAAGGTCTTTGCCAGCATAGAGGCCGGGGATGCTTTCCCATGAATGCATTGGCAACGCAGGACGTTTATAGAATTCATCGCGGTTGGCGCTCAGACGCAGCCACTGCGGTTGACCGGGTTGCCAGTCGAGGACGATTAAGCACATAGCGGCAGTGTACACCAAGCGCGAATGCTTCATAATGCCGCGACAACGAAGAAGAACAGATCTGTATGACCTTTATACTTTATTTGCTGGTAGGCGCGTTTGCTGGCGTCCTCGCCGGACTGTTTGGAATCGGCGGGGGCATGGTAATTGTTCCTGTGTTGATTTTCAGTTTCGCAGCTCAGGGTGTTTCTGCTGAAGTGCTCACTCATATGGCCGTGGCGACCTCTCTGGCCACCATCGTATTTACGTCGCTTAGCTCGGTACGTGAGCACCATCGCAATGGCGCGATCGATTGGTCGCTGGTGCGCAGCATGGCCGCAGGAATCGTTCTTGGCACAGTGGCGGGTGTCACTTTGATCAGTGAGGTCCCCGGACCGGTATTGCAGAATATTATCGGCGTCTTTGCGCTGTTGCTGGCACTGAAAATGTTTACTGGCTGGGAGCCTCCGGGCAAGGGAGAGCGCCCCTCTGTTGCTGGCCTTATAAGTGCTGGTGGCGTTGTAGGTTTTGGCTCCTCTTGGTTTGGCATCGGCGGCGGTACCTTTACTGTCCCCTATTTGTCATGGATGCGCTTCAGTATGCGTCAGGCTGTGGCGACGTCGGCAGCATGCGGTATCCCAATCGCACTGACCGGGGCTGTCACCAATATGATTGCGGGACACGGGAATGATCTCTTGCCGCAGTGGTCCACTGGATTTGTCTACTGGCCTGCGGTTCTTGGTATTGCATTGACCAGTGTACCCTGTGCTCAGATTGGGGCTCGTCTGGCGCACAAGCTGGATGCGGCGCTGCTGAAAAAGCTGTTCGCTGTGTTACTCTGCGTCGTCGGAATCCGCTTTATTTTCTTTTAACTGTTTTACTGTCAGGGAAGTACCATGCTGACTTATCCGGATATCAATCCAGTCGCGTTCGAACTCGGTTTTATCAAAGTACATTGGTACGGCCTGATGTATCTTGCTGCATTTGCGTCGGCATACCTGCTGGCAACATGGCGCGCTAAACAGCCCGGTAGCGGCTGGACCACACAGCAGGTCTCGGACCTTATTTTCTACGGTGCCATGGGGGTCGTGATTGGCGGGCGCATGGGTTATGTGCTGTTTTATAACTTCCCGCAGTTTCTTGAAGACCCGCTTTGGCTGGTCCGTGTCTGGGAAGGGGGCATGTCGTTTCATGGCGGCCTGTTAGGCGTCCTGACCGCTATTCTGATCTTCTGTAAAATCCATAAAAAAAGCTTCTTTGACGTCGGCGACTTCGGTGCGCCTTTTGTCCCCCTCGGGCTGATGTTCGGTCGCATTGGTAACTTCATTGGTGGTGAGTTATGGGGGCGTGTTGCTGATCCTGAACATGTGCCTTGGGCGATGGTATTTCCGCGTGCCGACGAGTTTGCTCGTCATCCCTCGCAGCTCTATCAGGCAGGTTTGGAAGGCTTAATGCTGTTTGTTATTCTCTGGTTTTACTCGTCGCGCCCGCGTCCGCAGAAAGCGGTCAGTGCGATGTTTCTGATTGGTTATGGGGTTTTCCGTACCATTGCTGAATTTTTCCGGGAGCCGGATGCGCACATCGGCTTTGATATGTTCGGATGGATGACCCGCGGGCAGATGTTGAGCCTGCCAATGATCGTATTTGGTCTGATTTTATTGGTCTGGGCCTACCGTAACGGCACAAACAGCGGAGCTAAGAAAGCATGAAACAATACCTCGATCTGATGCGTCACGTGCGCGAACACGGTGTATTTAAAGAGGACCGCACAGGAACGGGTACATACAGCTGTTTCGGATATCAGATGCGCTTTGATCTCAGTGAAGGCTTTCCGCTGGTCACCACTAAGAAACTGCACCTGCGTTCCATTATTCATGAGCTGCTCTGGTTTCTGAGTGGCGATACCAATATCAGCTACCTGAAAGAGAACGGCGTTTCTATCTGGGATGAGTGGGCTGACGACGAGGGGAACCTTGGGCCGGTTTACGGTTCGCAGTGGCGTAGCTGGCCAACAGCGGATGGTCGCCATGTCGATCAGATTACTCAGATCGTCGAACAGATTAAGAACAATCCTGACTCGCGTCGCCTGATCGTCAGCGCCTGGAATGTTGGTGAAATTGAAAATATGGCGTTACCGCCTTGCCACGCTTTTTTCCAGTTCTATGTTGCTGATGGCAAACTTTCCTGCCAGCTTTATCAGCGCAGCGCCGACATCTTCTTGGGTGTCCCATTCAATATTGCCAGCTACGCTCTTCTGCTGCATATGATGGCTCAGCAATGTGATCTGGAAGTGGGAGACTTTGTCTGGACGGGAGGGGATGTACACTTGTATTCCAACCATCTTGAGCAAACAGATCTGCAGTTAAGCCGCGAGCCGCTGCCGCTGCCAAAGCTGGTAATCGAGCGTAAGCCTGAAAGCATTTTCGATTACAAGTTTGAAGACTTTGTGATCGAAGGCTACGAGTCACACCCTCATATCAAGGCGCCGGTGGCTGTCTGATATTCTGCTGCGACAAGGCGCCTGTTTTTCGTCGCTGTTTTTCGTCTGAGAACTGACGCCTGACTTTTGTGTTTCTCCCGGGCTAATACCGGGAGGCCTTCTACACTCTCTGTATACATCACAGGGAGATTCTGTAGTGGCCTTTATTAAACCCGTTAAGTTCGAAACCCCAATCGTTTTCTGGCACTCCATTGATGATGCCGAACCGGCTCTGCCAAGCGCCGTTCGGGTGTATCTGTGTGAGGACGGAAAATCACTCGCCGAAAGCTGGATGGAGTCGGAAGGCGTCATTGTGCTTCATGCATCGACCTACAGTGAGCGGTTGGCTCAGATTCTCGATTACACTACGCAGGCCCTGCCGGAGGCTCCGCTGGTCGTGATTCTGAATTTTCCGGATATGCGTATGGAGCGGTTGCTGGAGTTGGGTGCTCAGGAAGTGGTGACGAATCCCGCCGAGCTGATTCCCGCCATCCGTACTGCTGCAACACGCAAGACCCGTGAATGCTCTTTGCGTTCGAATCGTTATCTCGACCCTCTTACCGGGTTGCCTAACCGCTATTTGTTTCAGGATCGCCTGGAGCATTCACTGGAAGCACACAAGCGTAGCAAGCAGCCGATGGGGTTGGTCATTCTGGATCTGGACCATTTTCATAGGCTGAGTGAATCGTTCAGTCATTCAGCCGGGGATGCCGTACTGGCTGAACTGACTCAGCGACTGCGCTCCGTCACCCGCAAGTCAGACACCCTTGCCCGGATTGGTGGCAACACTTTTGCGTTGATCGCCGAAAACCTCCGCCAGACGCGTAATCTCATTCAGGTCTGTGAAAAGGTCAGCGCACAACTCGACGCCCCTGTGATCTTTCAGGGAGAGAAAATACAACTTTCTGGCAGCATCGGTGCCGCGTTTGCAGGCGAAGCCGATCACGATGCCGGTAACCTTATTCTGCATGCCGAGCAGGTATTGTCGGGTGCGAAGCAGATAGGTCAGAACAGCTATGTTATTTATAACGCACGATCCGCTGAAGATCGGATTCGTGGAGGGCTTGAGAAAGCGATATATCATGCACTGGATAATCGCCAGATATCCATGGAGTATCAGCCGCAAATGAGTATTGATGGGCAGCGAATATATGGTGTGGAGGCCCTGATGCGTTGGAATCACCCTGTGTTTGGCGAAGTGCCTCCAGAGCAGTTTATTCCGGTGCTGGAAACCACCGGCCTGATCGAAAAATTCGGCATGTGGGCGCTCGAAAGTGCCTGCCAGCAGTTCCGGCAGTGGCTTGATGGCGGGTTAATGCCCGACGATGCCAGAGTCTCGGTGAACCTGACATCCCGACAGTTCTTTCAACCCGATCTTGCCGATCAGATACTCGGTATTCTTGATGAAATTGGGCTGGCTGGTAAACATCTCACGCTGGAAATTACCGAGGCCATGATCATGGAAGGAAGCGACCGTACAGCGGACACACTCGCGCGCTTACGATTTGAGAATATCGCTATCGCCATCGATGACTTCGGCACCGGCTATTCATCGTTTGCGAATTTACGTACGCTCCCCATTGATTACCTCAAAATTGATCGCGACTTCATTAAGTCTGTTGGAACCAGCAGCGACGATGATGCGATCGCAGGCTCAATGATTCATCTTGCTCACAGTCTCAAACTTAAAGTAATTGCCGAAGGTGTCGAGCATGAAACAACGCAATCGCGCCTGGCTGGACTGGGCTGCGATGAATGTCAGGGGTATTTATTTTCGAGGCCTCTCGCCGCTGACAGAGTCCCTGATTTTGTAGCGCGCTGCGCCTGACAATATGGTGCGGCATCGTTATCATAGTCGCTGAATTTTTAGTGATGAGATTATTCTGTGAAGCTCTCTATGATAGTGGCGGTTGCCGAAAATGGTGTGATTGGCCGCAATAACTCACTGCCCTGGTACTTGCCGAACGACCTGAAATATTTTAAGCAGACCACCATGGGTAAGCCGGTGATTATGGGGCGCAAGACGTACGAGAGCATTGGTAAGCCGCTCCCCGGACGTACGAATATCGTGATTACCCGTCAAGCCGACTACCAACCCGAAGGCGTGAAAGTGGTAAACAGCGTCGAAGCGGCAAAAGAGCTTGCGGAGAGCGTATGTCTGATCGACGGTCAGGATGAAGCTATGATCATGGGCGGTGCAGAAATTTATGCGCTATCACTGCCTTATACGGATCGATTGTATCTGACCGAAGTGCATGCAGACGTTCAAGGGGATGCTTTTTTCCCTGAATACGACAAGAGCCGTTGGCAGGAAGTCGCTCGCGAAGACTTCGCCGCCGAGGGCCCTAACCCATATAGCTACAGCTTTGTTGTCTATGAGGCGAAGGCCTGACAGAGTTCGGAATCGTCCAGGCCCTGTCGTGCCTTCATCGCTTCCAGGCTGGCTGAAAGTTCGATGCGCCAGTCGGGGGGATAAATTCCCAATTCAGGTAATTTTTGCGATATCAACGCGGAGTTATGCGGCCTCGTTGCTCGCGAGCCTGCCTGATTAATCGGTTTAGGTACCAGGCAGCAGTATTCATCGATCAATCCGAACTTATGAGCCTGCCGCAGAGCCTCACTTGCAAAAAGATACGTGCTTGCCGTCGGAGTGCCTGCAAAGTGGTACCTACCTCGTGGAATGCGCCCTTGCTCGGCCAGGTTGGCAATCTGCACCATGACTTCTGCTAGTGCGACCGCGGGTGTTGGAGAAACATAGGCGTCACTGGCGACGTCTACTTTGTGTGATTTACGGGCGTTGGTTAACAAATCGTTGAGTGGGTTTTTTCCAAACTGACTGAATAGCCAGCCAGTACGTATGACAATGGCTTTTGCGCAGGTTTCCATCACGGCCTGTTCTCCGGCCAGTTTACTTCGTCCATACTCAGACAAAGGACAGGGTAAGGCACTCTCGGAGTAAGCGTCAGCCATCCAGCCTGAAAAAACATAGTCTGACGATAAATGAATCAACCAGGCGTCATTGTCGTTGCACCAGCGCGCCAGCGCTGAAGGTGCATGAGCGTTTACGCTCCACGCGCGTTCAGGCTCTTGCTCGGCTTTATCCAGATGAGTGTAGGCTGCGCAATTAAAGACCACTTGTGGCTTGCTGGCGTTAAGGACGCGAGTCATCAGCTTGTCGTTGGTCATGTCTAATGCATTGTGACTGAGCGCTATGATACGGCGTCGCGATTCTCTGAGTTGTTGCTGCAAGCACTGGCCTACCTGGCCACCCGCACCTGTTATCATCCATGTCATACCATTCTCCTTCGGTATCTGATGCGTGTTTATTACCTTAAGTTACCAGACCACAAACCTACAAACAGTGACCATCGGAGCCACCTGGATCACTTTGAGAATTGCAGAGATTGTCAGTTCTTTCTTGCTCGGACAGCAGCGTCTCTCAGGCCTGACAATAATTTATAGTCGTGTACGTTAGTTCTGTCAGCTCTGCCGTAGAATACTCGTGAAAAATTTGAAGTCGTCAGCATTTTTCACTCATTCACTTCTATGGAGCAGGAGTCATGTCTGATAAAACCCATGTATGGGATATATTCACCCGCATTTTCCACTGGGGGCTGGTGGTTTCTCTGGCAGGCGCCTGGCTGAGTGTAGAACAGGGCTGGATGGACTGGCATCAGACCTTCGGCCTGGCGGCACTCGGACTGATTATTTTTCGTGTGCTGTGGGGCCTTGCTGGGCCTGCTTACGTCAGGTTCAGTCACTTTATCCGGTCGCCGAGAGCGACACTGAAGTATGCGAGAGATCTTCTCAGAGGACGTGAGTCGCACTACCTCAGTCATAATCCGCTGGGCGCACTGGCGGTGATCGGTTTGCTGGGGCTCGTTGGTTTTCAGGTGATTTCTGGTTTGTTTGCCACCGACGATGTCTTATTTGAAGGGCCTTTGTTCTCGTGGGTGAGTTACGACACCAGCCTGTTGCTCACTGAGCTCCACGAAATTTCCTTTAATGTGCTTCTGGGCATCGTTGGCCTGCATATTCTGGCAGTACTGTTTCATCAGTTCGCGAAAAACGAAAGCTTGCTGCAGGGGATGGTGACAGGCAATAAAAAACCGGGCCGGTATGCTGACGGGCCGGTGAATAAAAAAGCCCGGGCGCCTGTGTGGGCCGGGCTTTTTTCTGTGGCGCTGGCCGCCGGAGCGGTGGCGCTTTTAATCAGTCTTTGAAGTCATCGTGGCAGCCTTTACAGGTGCGGGCAGTGGCTACGAAGGCTGACTTTATTGCTTTCATATCGTCGCCTTTTGCGGCGACCGCTAAGGCGGCTGCTTTTTCGCTGAAGGCATCACCAGCTGCGGTGAAGTCTTCCCATTCGTCTTCAATCACAGGTAAGGCTGATGTGGCACTGGCGTAGGTGCCTGGGCGGAAACCTTCCCATGGCATCTGACTTAATGCCGCAAGCAGATCTGCGCGGCGCGCGAAGTCTTCGCTGTCGAATTCAGCTTTACCTTTGACCATGTCACCCATAGCACCGAAATGCCATTTAACGGCTTTAAAAATACCCTTTCGGTATTCCACAGCCTCAAAAGGTTTAATGTCGGCGGCAGCGTAGCCGGCGACACCCGCAAGTACCAGGGTCGCGGCAACTTTAAAAAGTGGCTTCATCAGAGTTCTCCATCTCGGTAGTCGGTTGTTAGAACTCAGTGTATATGAACCATCCTGCGACGGACTGAGCACTTACTTTCCTTTACCCATGCCCCGGCAGAGTGAGACTCTCTGACGCTTCATGACGTTCTCAGAGCTCGCGCTTAGCCTGCGTCATGTCGCTCCAGTGGGTGATCGCTTCTTTAGCGACTGCCTGATTAAAGTCAGCACCGACGGCTTCACAGATTTCAGGTGTCAGAGCGCGCTTACCTTTGCGCACACCGGCCATTTTTACCAGTGCATGGCCACACAGCTTTCCTTTCACCATCAGGCGATGTTCGAAATAAATATACTTTTCGTCCCAGGTCAGGAGTTTGCTATGAATCTCATAGCTACTGAACAGGTTCAGCTCACGGATAAAAGTGATTTCCAGTGACGCCACGACCAGATTGATTCGCTTCTCGAAGAGATGCTTAAACCAACCGTTGTCACGAAAGAGCGTCCAGCGTGCGCCTTCCAGAACGTTCAGGTATTTGGCGTTATTCATATGAAGGTTGTAGTCGATCTGGTGTGGCCAGACGCGCTGGCGGACGACTGAGGTTCCCTGCGCAGGAATGATTGCAGGCTCATTGCGTTTGATAATCGACTTGATGATCTGACCGAGCATGGAGATACAGCCTCATGAGTGATTCGTGAAAAGCAGGCATATTACACCAGACGAGCGCCGGTGCATTGGCAAGGATGACGCTTATTTTCTTGAGTTCGGCCTGCCAGCTGGCAGGCCATCTGAAGGGCCGGGTTTATCTGGCGGAAGCCAGAGGGCGGTTCCGTACCCACAAGGTAAACAGCGTCGCGGTGACGAACATCAGCAGGCTATATACTGATGGCGCGACCGCCATCTCCGGGCTGGCAAGAATACCGGTGACGACCATCAGGGCCAGAGTACCGTTCTGCAGGCCGACTTCAAGACAGATGGTCCGTGCCTGATCTTCGTGGTGAAGCAGGGCATTGCCCAGCAGGTAGCCAAGCCCCATAGTCACCAGGTTCAGTAACAGGGCTGCAGGGCCAGATGTAATGACGAAGTCGATAAGCTGAGGCCCCAGGTTGATGCAGATAGAGACGATGACCAGAGCCAGTACTGCGACTGAAAAACGGGACACCCAAGGCTCCATTTTAACGGCGAAATTGTTTGCAAAGCGGCGTATAAGCATACCAATAATGACAGGAATCACTGTCACCACCATGAGTGTAATCCAGGTCTTTGCCAGTGGCAGCTCAAATGCCTGGTCGGCATCGCCGTACTGGTGAATCGCCCAGGCGCCAAGAATCGGGATAGTAAAAGGAGTGATGAAACCGATGACCGCCGTCAGTGACACGGATAAGCCGACGTCACCACGTGCCAGAAGCGTATAGAGGTTTGATGTCGTGCCACCAGGGCAAAGTGCGAGAATAAACAGACCAATTGCCAGGGGGCCGGTGAGCCCGGTCAGTTCGATAATGCCGATGGCAATCAGAGGCAATATGAGCATCTGACAGATGGCGCCGATTAAAAAGGCTTTGGGTTGTGCGATGACGCGCCCAAAGTCAGCCGGGGTAAGGCCCATGCCAACACCTGCCATGATCAGGATCAGGGATATAGGAAGAGCAACCTGGGTAAGAATCTCGAACATGGGAGTTCCTGAATAAGTTGTTATTTAGCGACGAACGCTAACTCAGCGGCAAGGCCATGGCAAGGTGGAATGACTCTTGCGATGAGAGTCGGTACCATGCGGTTTCGCTTACGATAACAGGGTTTTAAGATGGATCTGACAGCTTTCGCAGTATCATTTCTCGGCTTTGCCATTATGTATGCAGGTATCATTATGGCCCGGCAGGTAGACAGCAAAGGGTCGGCGTCGGTATTTCGTATCGGGGGCATATTTATTGGTTTCATGATGGTGCCAATGCTCCATACGGCACTGGGCTCTCCGGTGACGTCCGCAGAGGTCTCAGGTAAATATCTGTTGGGGATGGTCATCGCTGGTTTTATCGTCGATTTTTTCTTTGTAAAGCGCCGCAGCCAGGGGTAAGTCAAAGATCAAACCTAGCTCTTTACCTGTTCCAGGCTTGACCTGTTGGGCGTTCCGCGCCATTGTTTTGTCCATTTCACGTATCAGATTTTAATAAAAACAATGAAAATACAGTATGCAATTGGCGCGCTTATCGGCGCGGCAGCGTTTTGCTCATTGAATGCATCGGCAAGCCAGTACCTGGGCGTCGGTGCAGAATACGGTGTGCTCAAAGAGCAGTATTCCGGTGCCGAATATCCCATCCTGAACTTTGAAACCCGCTTCGGTATGGATTTCAGTGATCGCTTCTCGGTTGAAGTTGAAGGCGCCGTTCTGGGTAAAGACGATCGAGAGTTTGAAGGTGGCTGTCTTGACCCGGGGGCGGTTGAGCGAATCAATGATGACTTTTCCGTTGGCTGCGCTTACCTCGACAGTGTCAGTCGCCAGGCGGTGACCGTAAATTTTGTATTGTCTCAACCTTTTGCGAACTTTGATCTGTTTACCTGTCTGGGTGTTGGTGCTGTTCGTACCAGTTATACTTTTACAGTCGATAGCGTCGGTGTCAGTTCGACGGAAGCGTTTCAGGAATACTCTGCTGCGGACGTTCAAAGGGCTGAGGATCAGATTAACTTTGGGTTAAGTCTAATTGGAGCTGATCCGATCGATTTACAGCTGCCGGATGATATTTCGGAAACTTCCATTGATCTGCTTTACTCATTAGAAGGCGGTATTCTGATTGATGACACACACCGATTGTCGGTTACCTGGAACCCTGAGTACGGCAGCGAAGAGGTCGGTAAGTACAAGTACGTTGGCTTTTCGTATTCCTGGCTGTTCCGCTTCGACGATTTTTAACGCGGCAAAACGGATTCATTAAAAACACTCTGACATGCGAGTGTCAGAGTGTTTTAAAAAAGACCTTCGAATTCCGCTGGAAGTTATATAATTTCTGTTTTTCCTGCGGCAATTCAGTGACCTGCCCTGCTTTAAAGCCGTGCTCAATAAACCAGTGTGCTGTACGCGTCGTCAGTACAAAAAGGCGGTTGTAATGACGTCTTTTCGCTTCCTGCTCAATTTGCTCAAGCAGTCTTTGGCCGCGGTTACTGCCGCGATAATCTCCGTGGACAGCGACGCAGGCCAGCTCGGCTTCGTCGTCTGAGTACGGATAAAGTGCCGCGCAAGCGGTAATAAGGCCATCTCGCTCGATAACATAAAAACGATGAATTTCGGTTTCCAGTAATTCGCGCGAACGCCGCACAAGAATGCCGTCGTCTTCTAAGGGTTTCAGCAGATCAAGAATTCCCGCTACGTCGTCGATGTTAGCGGCGCGTAGCTGGTCATACGCATCCTGACTGATCAGGGTGCCGCTGCCTTCGCGGGTAAACAGCTCTTGTAGCAGGGCGCCATCAGTCTGGTAGCTCAACATATGGACCCGTGGCACGCCCTGACGTACACACCGCAGTGCCATATCGGCTTGCCAGCGCGGGCTGCCAGATAATGAGCCAAGTAAATCTTCCAGCTCGCGGCAGGTCAGGTCTTCCAGTGCTGTGCCATCTTCGTCGGTTAAGCCGTCGTTTTCACCAAAGGCGATCAGTTTATCGGCGCGCAAGGCAACGGCGGCATGGCGCGCAACATCCTCAACGCTCAGGTTAAACATCTCACCAGAAGGGGAGTAACCCGAGCAGGACAAGAGCACGACATTCTGTTGATCCAACAGGTTGCTGACGGCCTGATCTTCAATACGACGAACTTCACCCGTGTGTTGATAATCGACACCATGGATGACACCAAGAGGCTTCGCCGTGACGAAATTACCGCTGACCACACGGATGCGGGCGCCGTGCATTGGCGATCCCGGAATACCGATTGATAGCCGGGATTCAATATCGGCTTTCACCATGCCAACCGCCGCTTTGACCGCGCGCAATGCCTCACCGTCGGTGATGCGCAGGTCATTGTGGAACTGGCTGGTAATATCCAGACGCTCCAGAACCGCATCGATCTGTGGTCGCGCACCGTGTACCAAAACGAGTCGCACACCCAGGCTGTTCAGCAGAGCAATGTCCTGAACCAGAGTGTCGAAATTCGGGTGCAGCAAGGCATCGCCATCAAACATGATGACGAAGGTCTTGCCTCTGTGCGCATTGATGTACGGTGAGGACTGGCGAAACCACTGTACGTATTCGGTGTTGTCGGTCAAAACGGAACTTCCTGATTAATCCCGGCGGAAATTGGATCTGATAAGTCGCGGGAGCAGCAAGCATCAATTTCCACAGTGCCGTGATGTGGAAGAGTTGAGGCGGGCGTCTGCGCCATGGATGGCGCGGCCGAGCCTGCAGGGATGCATTCACGGCGTCCCGACGAGTTATTCCATATCACGCTTATTCGTCTGATTTAATCATGAGCAGAGGTCAGACAAAAGCGCTCAATCAGATTGCGCAGAATATTCACGCATGGCTCTATCTGGTCCAGTGCCATAAATTCATCGACCTGGTGTGCCTGATCAATACTACCGGGGCCCAATACTACGGTTTCCATCCCCAGGTTCTGCAGAAACGGCGCCTCAGTGGCGTAGTTGACGGCGACACTAGTGTACCCGGTGAGACGCTCAGCTTCTTTGATCAGTGCGCTATTTTCGCTTTCGGCAAAGGGCTCAACACCTGAAAATAACTGTTCAAAGGACATTTCCACATTGTTCTGAGCGGCAATTGGGTTCATACGTCGGCGAATTTCTTCGCGTAAATCATCATTACTCATACCGGGCAGTGCACGTAAATCGAAGGCCAGTTCACAGCTTCCACAAATGCGGTTGGGGTTATCACCGCCGTGAATACAGCCAAGGTTCAGGGTCGGTGTCTGCACTGCAAAATGCGCATCGCGATAATTTTCAGCCAGCTCTGCACGGAGACTTTTCAGCTCACCCATGACCTCATGCACGGCATCCATTGCATTGATGCCCAGTGCTGGGTTGGACGAATGCCCGGCCCGACCTGTTACGCGGATGCTGTCCATGATGATGCCCTTGTGCATGCGCACAGGACGCAGACTGGAAGGCTCACCGATAACCGCATAACGACCGCCGGGGCCAGTGCTTTGGCTGAGTGCACGGGCGCCACTCATCGAACACTCTTCATCTGCCGTCGCCAGGATCATCAAGGGCTGGTGGAATGTTTTGTCGCGAACCTGTTCTAATGCTTCCAGTGCCAGGGCAAAGAAGCCCTTCATGTCGCAGGTACCCAGTCCGTAGAGTTTGCCGTCGCGTTCTGTCAGAGTGAACGGGTCGGAAGTCCACTTTTCAGGATTGCAGGGTACGGTGTCGGTGTGACCACTGAGTACGAGGCCGCCCGGCCCGCGGCCGTAGGTCGCCAGCAGGTTGAATTTCCCCGGATGGCCCGCAATCGGCATAATAGAAACCTCGAAGCCGAGATCCCGGCACCAGCCTGCCAGCAGGTTGATTACACCTTCGTTACTTTGATCGTATTCGGGTAATACAGAGCTGATACTGTTCTCAGCGATAAGAGCCGAGAGCTTTTCGAGCGTGGAGGGCAGCGGCATGATGGCCTTATCCTTGATGATCTTAAACTGCAAAAATACAGCGACGTAAAACAATAGCGCGATGGCAAAAGAAATTGAACTGAAACTCAGGCTCCTGCCTGAACATATCCCTGCGCTGGTCAGTTGGCTTGATAACAAAGCGACAGCAACGGGCCAGAAAACGCTGAACAACGATTATTTTGATACGCCTGAGCTGGCGCTGTCCGCCGCGCATTCCGCATTAAGAATACGCTCGACGAACTCGGGATTTGAACAGACTTTCAAGGCCCGCAGCCAGTCCAGCAGTGGCGTACAGGTGCGTCATGAATGGAACTGGCCACTCGCTGAGAGAGCGCTTGATTCATCACGACTGGCGTTGTCGGAAGTTCAGGTCTGCTGGCCTGACTCCGCATCAACCGATGAACTTCAGACCGTATTCAGCACCGACTTTGAACGTCGTAGCTGGCTGTATACCGCTGCGGAAGGCTCGGAGATTGAAGTGGTTATCGATCAGGGCAGCATTCTTGCCAACGGTCAGTCTGAACCGCTGTGTGAGTTGGAGCTTGAATTAGTTTCCGGCGATGACACTGCAATGTGGCCGCTGGCGGAAGTGCTGCACTCGGTATCGCCTTTGTGGCTGAGTGACATTTCCAAAGCAGAGCGTGGATACCGCCTCGCCGGGGTGGCATCAGAATCGTTCCATAATACCGAAGTTGATGCCCGGGGAGCTGGCCTGGCCGAGCAGGCGTTTGATCTGCAGCGGGCGCTTGAATATTACTTGTGGGGCGAGGGTGATCTGGCGACCATCTGGCAGCTGGGGTTCCCACTCTCGGTACTTTCCGGTGTCAGTGACGCGCTAACACTTTTGCTTGAGCAGACACTGACTGAGGCGCCTGCTGATCTTGTCCACGATAAAACAGCTGCACGGGCGCTGACAGAGGCGGTTCAGCAAGTAGCCCGACTGTGCTCTGATTCGCAACCTGTTAATGAAAGCGTGCGTGACCTCTGGCTTGAGGCTCGCAGCCGGGTGGGGGATGTGATTGAATGCAGTGATACATCATCGTTATCAACTTCACTGAAGCAGCTATTCAAGGATTAATGCATGCAGGCGACGCCAGACCGGGTAATCAATCTGTCGACACTGGTGAGTGATCTACACCGCGATGGCTTGCTGACAGACGAAGATCATCAGCTGGCATTGACGATTCGCCGGGGCACGGATGAAGCTGCTTTGCATCCTTTGACCCTGATCGCCCGCCAGCGCTACAAAGATGCACGCAGCGATGGCAAGGTGCTCAGCGAGCACGCTCTGACCGAGTGGCTGGCTGAACGTGAGTCGATGGATGTTATTAACATTGACCCGCTGGAGATCAATGTCTCGGCTGTGACTGAAGTGATGTCTTACGCCTTCTCAGAGCGTCATAAAATCCTTGCAGTGAAGGTCGGCACCGATGACGTCGTCGTGGCCTGCACCGATCCGGATTCATCCAGTTGGGTGGGTGATCTGGAGCATGTCACCCGGCGTAATGTGAAACGGGTGTTAGCTTCGCCTTCTGATATCAGTCGTTATCGGGTTGAGTTTTATCAGTTGGCAAATTCCGTCTCGAAAGCACGCAAAGATCATTCTGGCATCAGTTCGGTGCAGAACCTTGAGTCGATGCTGGAGTTGGGCAAAGCCAAGGCCCCCGACGCCAACGATGAGCACATCGTCAATATTGTCGATTGGTTATTGCAATACGCGTTTGACCAGCGTGCCAGTGATATTCACCTCGAACCACGTCGTGAGACCACGCATGTGCGTTTCCGTATTGATGGTGTTCTGCACAATGTCTACGAGTTGCCCGCAGCGGTAGGTATGGCCGTTATTGCACGGGTTAAATCACTGGGGCGCATGAACATCGCGGAAAAGCGCAAGCCTCAGGACAGCCGTCTGAAGACTAAAACACCTGAAGGTGATGAGGTTGAACTTCGCCTGTCGACGCTGCCAACCGCTTTCGGTGAAAAAATGGTGATGCGTGTCTTTGACCCTCAGGTACTGATGCGCAGTTTCTCTGAAATGGGGTTTGGCCGCGAAGACCGTCGTCGCTGGTCAGAAATGACTGATAACAATCACGGCATTATCTTCGTAACTGGGCCTACGGGGTCAGGTAAAACGACGACCCTGTATTCCACACTGCGTCAGCTCGCCACCAGTGAAGTGAACGTATCTACTATCGAAGACCCGATTGAAATGGTTGAGCCTGCGTTTAACCAGATGCAGGTCAACCCAACGATTGACCTGACCTTTGCGTCAGGGGTTCGCGCTCTGCTGCGTCAGGACCCGGACATTATTATGGTGGGTGAGGTGCGCGACCTTGAGACGGCCGAGATCGCCGTACAGGCTGCGCTTACCGGACACCTTGTTCTGTCGACACTTCACACCAATGATGCGCCTTCGGCCTTTACTCGCTTACAGGAACTGGGACTGCCTGCTTACCTGATTCGCTCCAGTGTGATCGGTGTTATGGCCCAGCGCCTGGTGCGTACTTTGTGCCCACACTGCAAAGAAAAACAGCCTGTCGACGAGAAGGTCTGGAAGCAGCTGACCGCACCATGGCTCATGAAAACGCCAGAACACATCTATACTGCAAAAGGATGTCTGGAATGTCGTGGGACAGGTTACCTCGGGCGAATGGGGATATACGAAGTGATGCCTCTTTCAGAGTCTCTCGAGCCCCATATTAATGAATCAACGGATTACCAGAAGCTGCGTCAGGCAGCGATGAAGGAAGGGATGCACAGCCTGCGCCTGAGTGGTGCTCATAAAGTCGCCGCAGGCATGACAACGATTGCAGAGGTCATGCGGGTCGCCCCAGCGAGCAGAGCGTTGTCTCAGTAGTTGAGAGCCGTAAAGGCAGTAAAATAGTCGCATTGAATAATCCGGCCTGAGCGTCCAGAATGCTGGCCTGAAATTAACGAGAATATGGCAGTTATTTGTGAGTAGTTCCCTTCCACCCATCATTGACGTCGAAGCCTCTGGATTTGGCCGGGGGAGTTTCCCCATCGAAATCGGCTTTGCTCTCGAAGACCGGGAAGTGCACAGCTATCTCATCAAGCCTGTCAGTCACTGGACGCACTGGTCAGAAGAGGCCGAAGCGATCCACGGCATCAGCCGCGACAAACTTGAGCAGGAAGGTCTGAGCATTCGTGATGTCGCCCTGCTACTCAATGAGCATCTTTTCAACAAAACACTTTATTCAGATGCATGGAGCTTTGACAGCTCCTGGATTGGTCGCCTGTTTGAAGAGGCGGAGCTGGTTCAACGCTTTCGCATCGAAACCATCAATAAACTTCTGACGATGGAAGAAATGGAGCGCTGGGCAGACACCAAATGCACACTCTGGAATGAGTTAGATGTCGACCGCCACCGCGCTGCCAATGATGTAAAGGTGTTGCAAGAGACATTCTTGCGGGTCGTTGGCGACATGTAACCTCCATCGGTCTGTCATTTTATTTTCGTGACGCAAAACATCTAGGTCTGATGGTTTTTATTGGGCCGTTTTTTCTTCAATTACTCTAAATGACATCCCTAAATGTCATATCCCTGTGATTCACTTCTTCTCCGGTCTGGATAGACCACATTAAAAAAACAAAAATGAAGGAGACAATATGAGCATCTGGGTAACCTGGCCTGGCTTGGTGAAATTCGGGACGCTGGGTATTACTGCCGGCCTTCTTACGCTCGCCGTGGAACGAAATGAACTGTTTGAAAACAACCTGTTTGATTTCGAACGCTGGGATGAATACAACGCCGACATCGACTGTAATGAGCGCAGCCTGACTGCCCGTATGGAAGACGGTACCTGTAACATTCTTGAAAATCCTGCTGAGGGTTCAGCCAACCGTCGTTTCGGCCGTAACGTGGAGCTTGACGCAGCGCACGGCGAAACAGACACGTTGCTTAGCCCTAACCCTCGCGATATCAGTAACTCACTGATGGCTCGCGATGAATTTAAACCTGCACCTACGTTGAACTTTATCGCCGCAGCATGGATTCAGTTCATGACGCACGACTGGTTCAGTCACGGTGATGGTTCTACTACCGACTATATCGATGTTGAACTGCCTGCTGGCGACAGTCGCGGTACTGGCACAATGTCGATCCGTCGCACCCTCCCTGATCCGACACGCATCGCAGCTGAAGATGAAGCTGGCTTACCGGATGCTTACCTGAACGAGAATACTCACTGGTGGGATGGTTCTCAGATCTATGGCAGCAATCTGGAAACGCTGAATACACTGCGCGAATTCCAGGGCGGCCGTATGCTGGTGAACTCTGATGGGTCACTGCCTCGCGACTTTTTCTCAGGTGTGCCGAAAACCGGTTTCACTGATAACTGGTGGCTGGGTCTGAGTATGCTGCACCAGTTGTTCGTAAAAGAGCACAATGCGGTTGCAGAAATGCTGGCGGCGACTTACCCGGAAAAAGACGACCAGTGGCTGTTCGATAAAGCGCGTCTGGTAATCTCTGCCCTGATGGCTAAGATTCACACCGTTGAGTGGACGCCAGCCATCATTGCTAACCCAGTAACCGAGCGCGCGATGTACGCAAACTGGTGGGGTCTGGTTGGTAATGCTGAGGCACGTGATAAGTACGGTGCAGAATTCGACAAGCTGGCCGAAGATCTGGCGAAGTCTGATTCCTGGGTTCGTCGTATTCTCGGCCTCGATCCTAAAATGTCAGAAGCGCTGGATAACGGTAAAGCCATTGAATGGGCTGTGACTGGTCTGGCCGGTGCCCGTAACTCTGATAATGCCGGTGTGCCATTCACACTGACCGAAGAGTTCGTCGCGGTTTACCGTATGCACCCACTGCTGCGTGACACCGTTGATGTCTATGACATCGGTTCAAACGTGGTATCTGAGAGCATCCCACTGACTGAAACCCGCGATGGCGATGCAGAAGATATTCTTGATGACCAGGGCGGCGACCGTCTGTGGTACTCCTTTGGTGTTACTCTGCCGGGTGCCCTGACTCTGCGTAACTATCCGGAATTCCTGCGTGACCTGTATGTACCGGGGCGTGGTGTGATTGACCTTGCAACCATCGATATCATTCGTGATCGTGAGCGCGGTGTACCTCGCTACAACGAGTTCCGTCGCCAGATTGGCCTGACCCCAATCAATGACTTCACTGATCTGACCGATGATGCTGAAATCGTTTCTGAACTACGTCGTCTGTACGACAACGATGTTGAGAAAATTGATGCGCTCGTAGGTCAGCTGGCTGAAACCGTTCGCCCTGAAGGCTTTGGCTTCGGTGAAACGGCGTTCCAGATTTTCATCATGAATGCGTCGCGTCGTATTATCGCTGACCGTTTTTATACCGCTGACTACAACCCTGAAACGTACACTCAGGAAGGTTATGACTGGGTAGAAAACACCACCATGGTTGATGTGCTTAAGCGTCATTATCCAGCATTGGATCTGTCTCTGGTGGGTGTTGATAACGCGTTCAAGCCTTGGGGGCTGAACATTCCTGCGGATTACGACAACTGGGCGGCGTGCGATAAGCAGTCACTGTTGTGGACCAACGGTGTGAAGCGTACTGAATATGCTGCGGATGAACGTCCTGAAATTCCACCGGTTGATATTGGTGGTCTGATCAGCAGTGTTATTTCTGACAAAGTGAAGTACGTAGGTGATGTTGCTCCTGTGGGGCACGCTAAGCCAATTCACCCACACGGTGCGATGGCAAAAGTGGCGTTTAATTCAACGGGTAACCACCCATACACTGGCGTATTCGAGGGCAACGAATGTGGCCTGCTGCGTCTGTCTGTAACGGGTGATCCGGCGGATCGCGGGTTTGCTCCTGGTTTTGCCTGGAAGACTCTGATTGACGGTCAGCCGTCTGAGAATATTTCAGCGCTGTATACCCTGTCAGGTCAGGCCGACAATCACGATTTCTTCGCTAACGAGCTGTCGAACTACGTGAGCCTTGAAGCGAATGACACACTGGGTTCAAGCCTGCTGTTCTCATTCGTGACCAGCAAACCAACCCTGGTTGTGGCAAACGCCATGGCAGAAACACAATCTGACGGTTCGGCTGAAGCCAGCCCTGTGTCGCCGACTCAGGTGTACTTCGTACCAACTGCCGAAGTACGTGGTCTTTTTGCTGAGGGCGAACATGACTTCCGTGATGACCTGCTGAGCCTGCCAGAAGGCACTAAGTTGTACGATGTTTATGCGACCGATATGGAGATTAAATCTTCTATCTGGCCTTCCCGTCAGCAACGCCTGCAGGATGAACGCCGTGACGATGCAGTTAAGATCGGTGAAATGGTTCTGACATCCGAGTTCACTACTTCAGTATTCGGTGACTCTGGCGTGTTCTTCAAGCATCAGCGTTACGAAGATCGTTAATACGTTGAACTATAAAAGGGCCGGGTATTCTCCCGGCCTTTTTTATGGGTTTTATTCTGATGAATCGGCCAGACGATTCAGTCCTGCTTGAAAAATCTTTTCTGGAGTCCGTGTTGCTCTTTGGTGCAAGTCAGGTATTTCGCGCTTTCTTCTAAAGCGTCGTCCGGGTTCAGCCGTACTTCCTGTATGCGAACGAAGTAACCTTCTCTTAATAAATGCTATAAAAATCATAACGTTATGAATTTTCCTGCCTGAGCTGACGAATCTGGCATAAGTGTCGCTATATATCTTGTATACAAGTATGAATTCAATGGCGGTTGGCATGACAGAAGTAACGACAGGAATTGGCTGGAATCTGAATGACTGGGGCCGGGCGTACCGGAATGGCGCTGATGCGCGCGGACTTCTTCTGTCTACCCGGAACGCCATTGCAGCAGATGAGCTGGATGCGAATGGATTACCCCGGCGTGGTAGTGCTTGGATTGCACTCGCCAGCGAGGAGCAGCTTACTAAGCAGATCAGTTATCTCGAAAGTCTGAAAGCGTCCGCCGAGGAGGAGGGAACAGTCCTTCCTCTTTATGGTGTTCCGTTTGCGGTGAAAGACAATATTGATGCTGCGGACTTTCACACCACAGCGGCGTGCCCTGAATATGCCTACGAGCCGGATGACGATGCGTTTGTTGTTCAGCTTCTGCGCAAAGCAGGCGCGATTGTGATGGGAAAAACAAACCTCGATCAATTCGCAACGGGGCTGGTGGGCACACGATCGCCCTATGGTGCTGTAAATAACGCATTTAACCCTGACTATATTTCCGGCGGCTCGAGCTCCGGCTCTGCAACCGCTGTGGCCAAAGGCCAGGTCGCTTTTTCATTGGGGACTGATACGGCTGGCTCTGGTCGGGTGCCTGCGGGTTTTAATCACATTGTTGGTTTAAAAGCGACGGTCGGAGCAATAAGTGCCTCAGGTGTTGTGCCCGCGTGTCGCAGCCTGGATTGCGTGTCCGTCTTTGCATTGAATACCCGTGATGCAGAACGTATTTACGAAGTTGCAGCTCAGTACGATGAAGCCGATGGCTATGCCCGCTCACGTACGATGGTGCGCAATGAGCGTATTCAGACCCTTGGCATTCCTGCCGGCGCCCCATGGTTTGGTGACGAAGTTCAGAAAGCCGCCTATGACAAAGCCTGCGATCAGGCAGTTAATGCAGGGTTCGAATTAGTCGAAGTCGACTTTACCCCGATGTTTGAACTTGCCAGTCTTCTCTATCAGGGGCCATGGGTTGCAGAGCGTTACGCGGCGGTCGGCGAATTTCTGAAGCAAGACTTACCGGGCATTAACCCTGTCGTAAAAAGTATTATTGCTGGTGGCACCGAAGGCACTGCCGTGGATGCTTTCAAAGCCGAATATCGCCGTAAAGATCTGGCGCGGAAAATTCAGGGTGTCTTCAAGCACGTTGATGCATTGTTTGTCCCGACCACGCCACGTTTTCCATCGTCAGCGGACGTTGAGTCGGCCCCGGTTGAAGTGAACAGTCAGCTTGGCACTTACACTAATTTCGTCAACCTTGCCGACCTTTGCGCCTTGGCACTACCAGCACATATGCGTGAGGATGGCTTACCTTTTGGAGTGACTCTGATCGCACCTGCATGGCATGAGCTGGCTCTCACCAACTTTGCTGGCCAGTGGCAGTCATCTCTGCGACTGCCGGAAGCACCGGTCATGCTTGGCCAAAAAGAAGATGCCTCGGTTGTGGTCGCCGTGGTAGGTGCACACCTGACGGGGATGCCTCTGAACCATCAGTTGACCAGCCGTCACGCTACCCTGCTGGAGCAGACGCTTACGGCAAAGAAATATAAGTTGTATGCGCTGGCCAACACAGTACCACCAAAGCCTGGCCTCGTTCGTCTGAGTGAGAGTGAACTAGAGCGCGATGCACAAGCCGGACACCAGTTGATCGTCGAGTTGTGGCGTTTAGATCAGGCAGCTTTTGGTTCTTTCGTCGAAGAAATTCCACAGCCGTTGGGTATAGGTACCCTCGAGTTGGAAGACGGTCGTCTGGTGAAAGGCTTTATCTGTGAGCCCGAAGCGGTTGCGAGCGCAACCGACATCAGTCATCTCGGAGGATGGCGGGCGTATATTTCTTCTCTCAATTCATAGGATGCGCCTGTGAATCTCGCCGAGAAAGTATATCGACAACTGAAAGAAGATATCTTCGATTTCAGAATGCTGCCCGGAGACCGCTTCAGTGAAAGTGAAGTTGCTGAGCGAATGCAGGCTTCCAGAACGCCTGTCAGAGAGGCTCTGTATCGCCTTGAGCGTGATGGGTATGTGCAAGTGTACTTTCGCAATGGCTGGCAGGTCAGGCCTTTTGATTTCCGCTATTTTGAAGAACTCTACGATGTCCGCACTCTTCTTGAGTGCGAAGTCGTGCGGCGTTTGTGCATGGAAACCGATAGGGCAGAGCGTTTATCCGGGCTGGTGACAATATGGTGCTGCAAACCTTCGCAGAGACAGGTCGATCCTGTTGATGTTGCTTTTCTGGATGAAGAGTTTCACTTTGGTTTGCTGGAGTGCGGTGAAAATACACAGATGGAAGCTATTCACAAAGATGTGTGTGAGCGCCTGAGGATTATAAGGCGGCTGGATTTCTATGAGCCCGGACGGATACAGGCTACTTATGAAGAGCACAGTAGTATTTTAGAAGCGATTTTGTCCGCCGATAGCTCCCGCGCAACACGGGAGCTTACACGGCACATTGAGGTCAGCCGAAATACAGTCAGGGATATCACTGTTCACAGAATTCAGGAAGCGCGGCAACGGTACACCACCGATTTATCAAGGAAATAGATATGCACGATTTCAACGCACTACCATCAATCTCCTGAGCACTAATGGTGCGTCATAATTAATTCCGACCGGAAATGCTCCCCCGGAGGGCACTCTATGCCCTGAAATTGCCGAAAAAATAAGAAATAAAAACTGGTACGGCGATTGCTCTAACTAGATCGGTTTTATAGTTGCCCGCTCTTACACACCCCCAATAAAAGAGTCGAGGCCGGACATAATCCTGACCATAAAAAGGAAATAACTATGAAAAAAGTAAGTCTCAAAACTCTGATGAAAGCTTCTCAAATTGTTGGTATGACAGCGATGGCTGCAGGTGTAAGCATTGCTAACGCTGCCGATGACACCATCAAAGTGGGTGTTCTGCACTCGCTGTCGGGCACTATGGCGATTTCAGAAACCACTCTGAAAGACACTGTTCTTATGATGATTGAAGAACAGAATAAAAAAGGCGGCCTGCTGGGCAAGAAACTCGAGCCAGTGGTCGTTGACCCTGCGTCGAACTGGCCGCTATTTGCAGAAAAAACCCGTGAGCTTCTTGAAAAAGAAGACGTGGATGTCATCTTCGGTTGCTGGACGTCAGTATCCCGTAAGTCCGTTCTGCCTGTTGTAGAAGAGCTGAATGGCCTGATGTTCTACCCAGTACAGTACGAAGGTGAAGAGTCTTCATACAATGTATTTTACACGGGCGCAGCGCCTAACCAGCAGGCAATCCCGGCGGTTGATTATCTGATTAATGATCTCGGTGTTGAGCGTTTTGTACTGGCCGGTACTGACTATGTTTACCCACGTACGACCAACAAAATTCTTGAGTCATACCTGAAGTCGAAAGGCGTTGCCGAGAAAGACATCATGGTGAACTACACGCCATTTGGTCACAGCGATTGGCAGACCATTGTTTCTGATATCAAAAAGTTTGGTGCTGCGGGTAAGAAAACAGCCGTAGTTTCTACCATCAACGGTGATGCAAACGTTCCTTTCTATAAAGAGCTTGCCAACCAGGGTGTTGCTTCTGAAGACATTCCAGTGGTTGCTTTCTCTGTCGGTGAAGAAGAACTGTCAGGTTTTGATACTGCACCGCTGGTCGGTCACCTTGCTGCATGGAACTACTTCCAGAGCGCAGAAAGCGAAGCGAACGATGAGTTTATCGCTGCATGGCATAACTACATCGGTGATGAAGATCGTGTAACCAATGACCCGATGGAAGCGACGTATATCGGTTTCAGCATGTGGGCCGAAGCAGTTGAAAAAGCAGGCTCTGCTGACGTTGATAAAGTGCGCTCTGCCATGTACGGCATTGAAGTACCTAACCTCACTGGCGGTACTGCGGTCATGAACGAAAACCACCACTTGTCGAAGCCGGTACTGATCGGTGAAATTCAGGAAGATGGCCAGTTCGAAATCGTTTGGGCAACTGACGAAGAAGTGAAAGGTGACGCATGGACGGATTACCTGCCAGAAAGCGCCAACCTGATCTCCGACTGGACGGCACCCATTAATTGCGGAAACTACAACACCTCAACGAAAACCTGTGGTGGTTCAGCGGTTGCTGGCGAGTAATTTACTCCCATGGCAACAGTGCGTGAATAAAAGCGCGCTGTAGTTCGCAACAAGGACAGGCGGGGGGAGTTCTCCCCTGCCGCTCTCAAAAATTCCCGGTGATAACTATGTTTTCTGTATTGATACGGACGGCCGTGCTGTTCGCATTTGTTTTGTATACTGTGGTGGCAGGGGCTGAAGCATCACCTACGAAGCCCAACACAGCATTGCATGCGATAGCTCAAGAATTAATCGATGCAGGGTATCGAGAAAAACAGGCATTAACAGAACGCCTGACGACCATCGATGACCCAAAAACTCTCGAATTTATGCAGGTGATGGTCGAAGGTGACCTGTACTACCGCAAAGATGATCGCGTTGTCGTTATTAAAGGCGATAACGCGGTAACAACCTTCTTCAGTGGTGAAGAGATCACCCTGGAAAGTAAGCGCGATATCAAAAAGATCAGTGTAAATAATAAATTGCGTGTCTTGCTCAGAGGCGGCATCGCACGTTTACAGATCTTCTCTGATGATCCGGAAATGCGTATGCAGGCAGCCGTCAATCTGCTGAAGTCTGCAGAGGATCTCGATCAGGCAACACTGGACGAAGCATTAAGCAACGAAGAAAAACCTGACGTTCGGGACGTCCTGTCGCTGGTGAAAGGCATTCGTTTACTGGAAGCCGATACCGAAAAAGAGCGTTTAGAGGGAGTAAGTTATCTATCAGGATCACTTTACCCAGATGTTCGTGGCGCATTGGCTAACTATCGCCGTGCTGCTGAAGCAGATTCCCGTACCGAAGAAATTCAGGCAGCGGATGAGGCTCTCAAAAAGATCGAAAGCCTGCTGTCACTGAACAGCGTTGCTGAGAACCTTTATTTTGGCCTGGCACTGGGTGCTGTATTGCTGCTTGCCGCGATCGGCCTGGCGATTACGTTCGGTGTTATGGGTGTGATCAACATGGCTCACGGCGAGATGATTATGCTGGGTGCCTACACGACGTATGTCGTCCAGCAGCTGATGCCGGATCATATTGGTATGTCTCTGGCGGTTGCCGTTCCGGCTGCGTTTCTTGTCAGTGGATTTGTCGGTGTTCTGATTGAGCGTGGTGTGATCCGACACTTGTACGGGCGCCCGCTGGAAACTCTGCTGGCCACTTTCGGTATCAGCCTGGTACTGCAGCAAGCTGTGCGCTCTGTCTTCAGCCCGCTGAATCGTGAAGTGGCTACGCCTGACTGGATGGCGGGAACCTTTATGATTAATCCGGCGCTTGAACTGACCTTTAACCGTTTATACATCATTATTTTCAGCTTGCTGGTACTGGCACTTCTGGCTCTGATTCTTAAGCGTACTTTGTTCGGTCTGCAGATGCGTGCAGTAACTATGAATCGCCCGATGGCGAGTTCGATGGGTATTCGTACGGGTTGGGTCGATGCGCTGACATTTGGCCTCGGCTCAGGTATCGCAGGCATCGCAGGCGTTGCCTTGTCGCAGCTTACTAACGTTGGCCCGAACATGGGGCAGGCCTACATTATCGACTCCTTTATGGTCGTCGTATTTGGTGGCGTGGGTAACCTGTGGGGCACTTTAGTTGGCGCTATGTCGCTGGGGGTTGTGAATAAACTGCTTGAGCCATGGGCCGGAGCGGTTGTCGCAAAAATTCTCGTACTGATATTTATTATTCTGTTTATCCAGAAGCGTCCTCGTGGGTTGTTTGCCCTCAAAGGTCGTGCAGCGGATATGGGTTAAGGAGCACACAATGAAACAGGAAATTAAAGGTGGCCCTTTAACCCGGTTGATTATGAACGACGTCGCCGGGCGACGGATGATGATGATCATCCTGGCCATCGCTATTATCGTGCCTTTCTGCAATCTGGTCTTCCCTGAAGGTTCTGCACTGCATGTATCGACCTACACAATGACCTTGTTAGGTAAATATCTTTGTTACGCCCTTCTCGCGGTATCCGTTGATTTAATCTGGGGCTACTGCGGAATTCTAAGTCTGGGCCACGGTGCGTTCTTTGCTCTGGGTGGTTACGCGATGGGCATGTATTTGATGCGTCAGATTGGCGATCGCGGTGTGTATGCCAATCCAGACCTGCCAGATTTTATGGTGTTCCTGAACTGGACAGAGCTACCCTGGTATTGGTTCGGCTTTGATCAGTTCTGGTTTGCCATGGTGATGGTGTTGGCCGTACCGGGGATTCTGGCGTTCGTATTTGGTGCGCTGGCCTTCCGTTCGCGGGTGACCGGGGTTTACCTCTCTATTATTACTCAGGCACTGACGTATGCCCTGATGCTGGCGTTCTTCCGTAATGATATGGGCTTCGGCGGTAATAATGGTCTGACCGACTTTAAAGATATTCTGGGCTTTGATTTACAGGCCGACTCAACGCGAGCAGCACTGTTTTTTGCCTCCGGTATTGCTTTGATCCTTGGGTACTTAATCAGTCGCTTTATTGTGACGTCCAAGCTTGGACGAGTGTTGGTTGCCATCAGGGACAGTGAGTCACGGGCGCGGTTCTTAGGGTATCGCGTGGAATGGTACAAGCTCTTTGTATTTGTCGTTTCCGCGATGCTGGCGGGTGTTGCGGGGGCCTTGTACGTGCCTCAGGTTGGTATTATTAATCCGGGCGAGTTTGCACCGATTAACTCGATTGAAATGATTATCTGGGTTGCCGTCGGTGGTCGTGGCACCTTATTTGGTGCTGTGATCGGTGCCATATTGGTGAACTATGCAAAAACCTACTTCACTGGCGCCTTTGCAGAGCTCTGGCTGTTTATGCTGGGCGGCCTGTTTGTTCTTACTACGCTCTACCTGCCGAAAGGTGTCGTTGGTTTATGGGCGCAGATAAAAGATAAATTTTTCTCGTCGGGTGGGGGTGGCCAGTCAGGCAATCCTGCCACCGATAACGCGGAGGGCAAAGTATGAGCCTTGCGAAAACGAAACATATTGAGCAGCCTACTGTTCTCTACATGGACGGTGTCAGTGTCAGTTTTGATGGCTTTAAAGCGTTGAACTCTCTGTCGCTTTTTATCGAACCGGGAGAAATGCGCGCAATTATCGGCCCGAACGGTGCCGGTAAAACTACCATGATGGATGTCATCACAGGCAAGACCCGCCCCGACGAAGGGACGATTCTGTTTAATGATGAGCTCGACCTGACGCGTTACGACGAAGCGCAGGTAGCGAATATGGGCGTTGGTCGTAAGTTTCAGAAACCAAGCGTGATTGAGAGCCTGACAGTATTCGAAAACCTCGAAATGTCGTTAAAAGGTGGTCGCTCAGTCTGGCAGGCGCTGACCCATAAACTGACGGGCGCAAAGCAGGATAAAATCGACGAAATTCTATCCATGATTGACCTGAAAGATCGCCTCTATGAGGACGCGGGTAGCTTGTCGCATGGCCAGAAACAGTGGCTTGAAATCGGCATGTTGTTAGGTCAGGAGCCTGAACTGCTCTTGATTGATGAACCTGCTGCCGGAATGACCGACGAAGAAACGATGAAAACGGCTGAGCTGTTTAAAGAGCTCTCTAAAAAGCACTCTTTAATGGTAGTCGAGCACGATATGGACTTCATCGAAGCCCTGGATTGCCGTGTGACGGTACTGCACGAAGGGTCGGTACTGGCGGAAGGCAGTCTGGCGAATGTGAAGAATAACCAGCAGGTTATCGAAGTGTATCTGGGGCGCTGATATGTTGAATGTAACGGATTTAAATGTTTCTTACGGCGCCAGTCAGGCTCTTTACAATGTCAGTCTGAAAGCGGATGTCGGTAAAGTCACCTGTGTTCTCGGCCGCAATGGTGTTGGTAAAACCACCCTGATGAAGTCGCTGGCAGGGCATCTGGCACCGGGGTCGGGTGATATCACCTGGGACGGAAAAAGCATTATAAAACTCGCGCCCTATGACCGCGCGAAACAGGGGATTGCGTTTGTACCCCAGGGTCGGGACATCTTTCCGCAGCTGACGGTAGAAGAAAATCTTCAGACCGCGTTTTCAGCGGTGCCGCGCTCCCAGCGTTTTATCGACCCGGAAGTCTTTTCGCTTTTTCCTGTGTTGCAGCAGATGCTCAAACGTCGTGGTGGTGACCTCTCGGGTGGTCAGCAACAGCAGCTAGCGATTGCTCGAGCACTGTTATTACGCCCGAAAATGTTGATTCTTGATGAACCAACCGAGGGTATTCAGCCATCGATTATTAAAGACATTGGTCGCGTCATTAAACTGCTTCGTGATCGCGGTGATATGGCGATTGTTCTTGTCGAGCAGTACCTCGACTTTGCTAAAGAACTCGCGGATGAATTTATTATTCTTGAGCGGGGGAGAGTGGTAAGTCAGGGGACGGGTGAAGAGCTTGAACACTCCGAGGAAGCGAAGGAGCTTCTGGCTATTTGATTTGTTGGCGGCTTTGAAACCGCTGATTCCTTAGCCGCTGGCGCGGGCTAGCATTTGTAGCTGCCGCCAGGCCCCCCTGCTTTCGCGCTTTCTGGGCCGTGTTTCTGATATTTACTGGCTTTTTCGGCAGACGGCTCCGGCGGGCATCCATGCCCGTATGGAGCCTCGTTCGGCATCCTGCCTCACGTTGCCTTCAAAGCTGGCGTAAATCTCAGCGGCCCCAGAGGCGCAGAATTTAGCCCTCAAGATCGTATTCCAAAGATATATTGGTCTTAACGTTAAAGTGTGTGGTGCGCAATGCGCACCCTACAGGTTCAGGCAATGTAGGGTGGGCACTGCCCACCATTAAACCTATCTAATTAAGAACAATACTTTCGCGTACTGATAAATGCGCCTCTGGGGCCGCCGAGCAGAATGATGAGAAGCCCGCATGGCCCCGGCATGGATGCCGGGCAAGGGGCTGGCAGCAGGGATGCTGCATTGGCCCGTTGCGAGGGTTCTCAAGTTCTGTGAAGGAAACGCGGCCCAGAAAGCGCGAAGCAGGGGAGGGGCTGCCCGCCCGGGGACAAGGTCCCCAAACAGGGCAATAGAACCCTGGCGGCAGCCATAAAAGCCAGCCCGCGCTAGCGGCAACTCAACTGGCCATCAGACCTTAGCGGCAGCTAAAGAAGTTACCCCGCGCCAGCGGCTACTACCACAGCGGCCCGCAGAATCAGCGGCCAAAAACAAAAAAGCGGCCATCAGGCCGCTTAATCAAAGCATCAGAAGATCACTCTGCTTCTAACTTAGCCACACGCTCTTCAAGCTCCGCCAGTCGTGCACTGGTACGACGCAGCACTTCTGCCTGCACGTCGAACTCTTCACGTGTCACCAGGTTGGCATTGGTGATCAGGCTCTGCAGCTGAGACTGCAGGGCTAGTTTCAGATCGGATGAGAGGCTGGCAAACGGGCTCTTTTCCAGCATTTCTTCGATTCGGCTTTTAATCGCATCGGGTTTCATTGTGTACCTCCGGAAGGGTTTTGGCGCAGTGTACCAGAAAGGGCAAAAGGGATAATTTCAAATACTGCACCTAAACAGTGCAAAGGATCGCAAAGGTGTGCAATAAATGGGTGCTGGTTTTAGTCCTGTGCCCTCTTTTGGTTGCGTCAATGACTGCAAAAATCCGCATGTTTTTACTAAGTTGTTGATTTTAAAAGATATATCAAAAGTTGGCACACACCCTGCTATAACCGAGTGACAGAAAGATATCGGTGCGAATCACCCTTATCGACCAATTTGAAAGATCAACAGCTAAAAAAACCGTAATAGGAAAAAGAACGATGAAAAAACTGACTAAAGCAATCGCTCTCGCTGGTGTTATGACGACTGGCCTCACTGGTGCTCAACTGGCTCAGGCTGAAGTTGATGTTTCTGCTTCTGCTGCGGTTGCGAGCATGTACCTGTGGCGTGGTCTGGATCTGGGTAACGGTGATGCTGCCGTATCTGGTGACATTACGCTTTCATCTGGTGGTGCTTACGCTGGTATGTGGACTTCTAGCGGTGATAGCGCAGCTGGAAACGAATACGACCTGTATGTAGGTTACGGTGGTGAAATGGAAGGTTTCTCCTACGACGTATCTGTTTTGACTTACGTTTACCCAAGCGCGGGTAACTTCGAAGAAGACGCAGATACCAGCGGCAACACTTTCGACCTGTCTGAGCTGATCGCTTCTGTGGGTTACATGGGTGCATCTTTCTCCTACTACTACCCGCTCGCTGGCGATGGTAACGACGATTACAGCTACATGACGCTGGGTTATGGCATGGGCGCCTACAGTGCAACCGTTGGTATCTCTGACGATAACGAAGATAACGAAGATAATATTTACACTCACGTAGACCTCAGCTACGCGTATACCGATAGCCTGGCTTTCACTGTAAGCAAGGTAGTATCTGCTGAGCTGGACGAAACTGAAGACGACACTAAATTTGTTGTTTCATACAGCCTGCCTATCGACCTGTAAAAAGCATACAATAGCCCGTGCCCCCGCACGGGCTATCTGTAACCTTATCTAAATTACGAAAGGGGTTTTCTATGAAACTCATTACTGCTGTTGTTAAGCCGTTCAAGCTTGACGATGTTCGTGAATCACTGTCTGAGATCGGTGTTCAGGGCATCACAGTGACTGAAGTGAAAGGCTTCGGTCGTCAGAAAGGCCACACTGAACTGTACCGTGGTGCTGAATACGTGGTGGATTTTCTGCCTAAAGTAAAAATTGAAGTGGCGGTTGCTGAAGATCTGACTGAAAAAGTTATCGAAGCAATCACTAAAGCAGCGAACACCGGCAAGATCGGCGACGGCAAAATCTTTGTCACCAGCCTTGAGCAGGTTATTCGTATCCGTACTGGCGAAACTGGCGCAGACGCGCTGTAAGACGTCCGACCACTACATAACAGAGCCTGATGCGGGGGGCTTATAATGGAATCGAATCTTAATCATATTTTTGAACTTCAGTTCGCCATGGACACCTTTTATTTCCTGGTGTGTGGCGCGCTGGTAATGTGGATGGCGGCAGGTTTCGCTATGCTGGAAGCGGGTCTGGTCCGCTCTAAAAATACCACTGAAATTCTGACCAAAAACGTTGCCCTGTTCGCGATCTCGTGCACCATGTACCTGATCTGTGGTTACGAACTGATGTACGGCGGCGGTTACTTCCTGTCTGGTGTGACTACTGTTGCTGGCATGGACGACGCTGCTATTGCTGGCGTTCTGGCTGACTCAGCTGAGAATGGTTTTGATGGCGACTCAGTATACGCCGGTGCATCTGACTTCTTCTTCCAGGTTGTCTTCGTAGCGACTGCAATGTCTATCGTTTCTGGTGCGGTTGCTGAGCGTATGAAGCTGTGGGCTTTCCTGTCGTTCGCTGTGGTAATGACTGGTTTCATCTACCCAATGGAAGGCGGCTGGACTTGGGGCAGCGGCGTTGAGGGTTCGGTGGGTGAGAATGGTGTATTCGGTCTCTACGAGCTGAACTACTCTGACTATGCAGGTTCAGGCATCGTTCACATGGCGGGTGCTGCTGCTGCTCTGGCTGGTGTTCTGATGCTGGGCGCTCGTAAAGGCAAGTATGGCCCTAACGGTGAAGTACGCGCTATCCCTGGTGCAAACCTGCCGCTGGCGACTCTGGGTATGTTCATCCTGTGGATGGGTTGGTTCGGCTTCAACGGTGGTTCTACTCTGAAGCTGGGTGGTATCGCGGTTGCAAACGAAGTGGCTAACGTATTCCTGAACACTAACGCTGCTGCATCAGGCGGTCTGATTGCTGCCCTGATTACTGGTTACATCCTGTTCCGTAAGGCTGACCTGACTATGGCTCTGAACGGTGCTCTGGCTGGTCTGGTTGCGATCACTGCTGAGCCTGCTGATCCATCACCTTTCCTGGCAACTCTGATCGGTGCTGCGGGTGGTGTTCTGGTAGTTCTGTCTATCCTGACCCTCGACAAGCTGAAGATCGACGATCCAGTAGGTGCGATCTCTGTACACGGTGTTGTTGGTGTATGGGGTATCTTCGCAGTACTGCTGTCTGACGCTGATGCTACCTTCATGGGACAGCTGGTTGGTACTCTGACTATCTTCATCTGGGTATTCGTAACTTCTCTGATCGTTTGGGGCGTACTCAAGGCCATCATGGGTCTGCGCGTCAGCGAAGAGCAGGAATACGAAGGTGTTGATATTGCTGAGTGTGGTATGGAAGCGTACCCAGAGTTCACTTCTAAGTAAGTTGAACCTCAGCTGGCAAGGATGCCAAAAAGAAGAACCGGCCAACTGGCCGGTTTTTTTGTGCCTGTAATTATTTGTGGGAGTTATCTGTGAGAGTGAATCAGCCTGAGTGCACTCCCAGGTTAATAAAATGCCGAGTTCTTCTGATGAAAAAATTCAGGCAAAAAAAAGCAGCCAACTGGCTGCTTTTCTGTACTGCGGACTGATCAGTCGAAGTAGTAGGCTTCGAGATCTTTTTCTAAACGCTTTCGCTCAAGGTGTGCCTCAATGGCCCGGCGGGAGATTAATTTCTTGGAGGCGTGGGCCTCTTTGTTGACAACAACGTTGCCGTTTTCGTCGAAGGATACAGTTTCTTCAGAAGTATAATCTTTAGCGGTTTCCATAGTGTTTTTCCCTCTGGGATTCACAAGTCCGGTTGCGATTGTGCCTTATTTTTGTTTACAGACAGATTACAGGAACTGACTGATAAGCCAACCGGTTTATTCAGCCACACTCTCTAATTGGGCGTGATTGTCCTAATCCCTTTGTTGAGTAGTTTATTACTAAAATTCAGCCTCAATGATCGCCTTCAGATCGTAATGAGCGGATACTTTGTTTAATGGCGTTAAGGTGATTGGCAAAATCGGGGCCGCGACGTTGTGTGACGGCAACAGCCAACATATCAATGACCATCAGGTGAGCGATACGGGAGGTCATCGGCGTAAACTGATCGGTATCTTCTTCGATATTAATATGAATCGGTAAATCTGCAGCATTACTGACTGGCGTGTTCTGAGGCGCGAGGCTGACGACGACTGCTCCGTGCTGCTGTGCGAGTTTAATGGAGTGCATAAGATCCAAAGTACGTCCGCTTTGAGAAATAGCAACGACGACGTCTCTATCCCCTAGAGTGACGGCAGACATCGACTGCATATGTGGGTCACTGTATGCAGCAGTCGCGACCTGCAAACGGAAGAACTTATGTTGGGCATCTGTCGCAACGGCTCCAGAGGCGCCGAAACCATAAAACTCCACACGCATTGCACTGCTCATGGCCTGCGCGGCTTCCGCAACCTGAGCGGGCAGTAACTGAGATTTAACCTGATAGAGTCTCTGAATAGTGGTGTCGGCAATCTTGGTGCAGATATCGTCAATGCTGTCGTCTTCGGCGATGGCAAACTGCCCAAGGTTGTTGGCTACCGCCGTTTCCTGGGCGATACGCACTTTGAACTCCTGGAAACCGTTGCATCCGATCGCGCGGCAGAAGCGTACGATGGTTGGTTCGCTGACCTGGGCTTCCTGGGCCAGATCGACGATGCGCATATGCATCACTTGCTCGGGTTCGGAGAGAACAAAGTCTGCGACTTTGATTTCTGACTTGCGCAGAGACGACCGGGCGCTGGCGATTTCTTTCAGAATGGGCTGATTTTTCACGTGCGTTCCAGAGCTCAGGTGTCAGAGTCTGATTATACGAAATTCACTCCCCTTGGCTATGGGCCTTATCCGTAAGCCGATGCAGGCAGTAAGTGTTCAGGGCCAATGAAACATTCTGGTAGACTTGGTGCCCATGGATATATCGCTTCTTATAGATCAGCTGAATGATGGTCAGCGCAACGCCGTGTGCGCCAGCTCACCACATCAGCTCGTACTCGCAGGTGCCGGCTCGGGTAAAACCCGTGTGCTGGTTCACCGCATCGCCTGGCTGTTAAAGGTCGAAAACGTATCACCGTTCTCTGTTATGGCGGTGACCTTCACCAATAAAGCCGCGCGTGAGATGCGCACGCGTATCGAACAGGTGCTCAATGAACCGTCAAATGGTTTATGGGTCGGTACCTTCCACGGGCTTGCTCACCGGTTGTTGAAGCAGCATTGGCGTGAAGCGAAGCTGCCTCAGTACTTCCAGATTCTGGATAGCGATGATCAGGTACGTCTGATCAAGCGCTTGATGAAAGAGCACAATATCGACGACAGTCGTTATCCACCCAAGCAGATCCAGTGGTACATCAACGGCCAGAAAGACGAAGGTCGTCGTGCCGCTCATGTCATCCCATCTGCCGACCCCTTTACCCGTCAGTTGCACGAGTTCTACTACATCTATGAGGAGCACTGTCAGCGTAACGGGCTGGTCGATTTTGGTGAGATTCTGCTGCGGGCGCATGAGTTGTGGTTACAGAACCCTGAGTTGCTGGCACATTATCAAAGTCGCTTCCGCAATATTCTGGTGGACGAGTTCCAGGATACCAACAACATCCAGTACGCCTGGATACGAATGTTGGCGGGCAATACCGTCTCTGTGATGGTGGTGGGGGATGACGATCAATCTATTTACGGTTGGCGTGGTGCCAACGTCGGTAATATCCGGGCGTTTCAGGAGGACTTTCCCGGCGCTGAGATGATCAAGCTGGAGCAGAACTACCGCTCCACGGCGAACATTCTAGCCGCTGCGAATGCGGTGATATCCAACAACAGCGGCCGCCTTGGCAAAGAGCTGCGTACGGATGATGAAGACGGCGAGCCAATCTCACTGTACGCCGCATTCAATGAGCAGGACGAAGCGCGTTATATCGCCGATCTGGTTGATGAGTGGGCAAAGGCTGGTCGGGCGCGTACGGATATGGCCGTGCTATATCGCTCGAATGCACAGTCGCGAACGCTGGAAGAAGCGTTTCTGCGTTCAGGTATTCCCTACCGGATTTACGGCGGCCAGCGTTTCTATGAGCGTCTCGAAATTAAGAATGCCCTGGCGTACCTGCGTCTGCTACTGACTCGCGACGACGATGGCGCAGTGGAGCGCGTGATTAATGTTCCGGCCCGTTCGATTGGTGAAAAAACCGTTGAATCTCTGCGTGCGATTGCTCGCGATGAAGGCTGTTCTTTATGGCAGGCATTGCACAAAGCGCTGGAGCACAACAGCCTGCCTAAGCGCGCTGCGGGAGCGGTGCAGGGGTTTATTGATCTTATTGAAGAACTCGCGGTCGGTGCAGAAGATTTACCGCTTCATGAATTGGTCGATAATGCGATTCAGCAGTCTGGGTTAATTGACCATCACCGCAAAGAAAAAGGCGAAAAAGGTCAGGCACGTATAGAGAACCTTGAAGAACTTGTTACCGCAGCGCGTCAGTTTGAGCCCGACTTTATTGACGACGAAGAGGAAGAAGAATCTGCGTTGGCGCGCTTCCTTGATAGTGCGGCACTCGAGGCCGGAGAAGGTCAGGCCGACGAATACGACGATGCCGTTCAGCTGATGACCCTGCACTCGGCCAAAGGTCTGGAGTTCCCGCAGGTGGTGCTTGCGGGTGTCGAAGAGGGCTTATTCCCGCACAAAATGTCGATGGACGAAGCCGAAGGCCTCGAAGAAGAGCGACGCCTTGCCTATGTCGGCATTACTCGTGCCATGGAAAAATTGATTATTACCTACGCTGAGAGCCGTCGCTTATACGGGCAGGAAAACTTCAGTACGCCATCCCGGTTTATTCGTGAGATTCCATCTGAGCTGGTATCCGAAGTGCGCCTGAAAAACAGCGTCAGTCGACCGCTATCAGCACGAACCTCTAAGCCGTCTTCTTTTGGGCAGCCCGACTTTGTACAAGAGCAGTATCCTTACAGCCTTGGCCAGCGAGTCTTTCATGAAATGTTTGGTGAAGGCACCGTCATGCAGTTTGAAGGGCAGGGGGCAGGCTTACGGGTTCAGGTGAACTTCGATGATGCTGGCAGCAAGTGGTTAGTGGCCAGTTTTGCAAAACTAGAAGCGTGTTAAGCGCATAAAATAACAAAGGCAGGAGATCCCAATGAAACGACTGTTAGTGATGGTGGCGGCAGCACTCGTGCTGAGCGCATGTAATAAGGATTGTGAACCTCAGGCAGGAGCCGCGGGCGCCGAGCCAGCAAAAACGTTTAAATGGAAGCTGGTGACCTCCTGGCCTAAGAACTTTCCGGGGCTGGGGACAGCGCCTGAACGTTTTGCCGAGCAGGTCGAGCAGCTGTCGGGTGGCCGTTTAACCATTAAAGTGTATGGTGCTGGCGAACTGGTGCCTGCGTTGCAGGTGTTTGATGCCGTATCGCAGGGTACGGCGGAAATGGGTCACAGCGGCGCTTACTACTGGAAGGGCAAAGCCTCTGCTGCGCAATTCTTCACCTCTGTTCCGTTTGGTTTAACTGCACAGGAAATGAACGGCTGGATTCAATACGGTGGCGGTCAGGCCCTGTGGGAAGAAGTTTATGCGCCATTTAATCTCCTGCCTTTACCGGGCGGTAATACCGGTGTGCAGATGGGCGGCTGGTTTAATAAAGAAATTAACAGCGTGGATGATCTGCAAGGCCTTAAAATGCGGATTCCAGGTCTTGGTGGTGAAGTGCTGGCACGCGCTGGCGGTACGCCAGTGACTCTGCCGGGCGGCGAAATATTCACCTCATTGCAGACAGGCACCATCGACGCAACCGAATGGGTTGGCCCATACAATGACCTCGCGTTTGGTTTGTATAAAGTCGCAGAGCATTACTACTATCCGGGCTGGCACGAGCCGGGCTCCATGATGGAATTCACTATTAACAAAGACGCCTTTGCTGAACTGCCAGCTGACCTTCAGGCCATCGTTCGTATCACCGCCAAAGCGATCAACGAAGACATGCTCGCGGAATATACGACGCGAAATCAGGCGGCATTGATCGAACTGAAAGAAAAACATGGCGTAGATGTGCGTGAATTCCCGGCGGATGTACTCGACAAACTTCAGACATTATCTGATGAAGTCGTTGCTGAGGTTGCAGGCGCTGACCCACTTTCTCAGAAAGTATACGACTCCTACAAAGCCTACCGCGACCAGGTGAAGGCGTACCATGCAGTGAGTGAACAGGCGTATATTAATGCTAGGGATTAATTGCTTGTAACTTTGGCATCCCTTTTCAAATAAACCCGGAATATTCCGGGTTTATTTTTTACCATGGTCAACTACTTTTTTACGTTATTCTTAGGTCTATTATGAACAAGCTACAAAAAGAAGCCGCAGCGAATACACCCGAAGATTATAGAGAAAGAATTGCCATGCTGACGGGAAACCGTTTCAGTTTGGATACTAAGCTTAGCGTGCAGTTTAGCGATGGGACGAGTAATTACCACGATATTATATCATCTCTTTGGGAACAAAATTTTGATTTGGTAGAGGAATGCGAAAATTATAAGTTATCTCGTGTTCCAAAGAATAACCGAACGGGTGATATAGTATCAATTAAAATAGGAAAAAAGAGGTTCAAACCTCTTGATTATCACCTCATGGCATATGGGGGATTAGTTTCTGAGCGATTGAAAAGATTACTGGATAATTGGGATTCTGAATCATTCTTCTTCACACCGATAGACTTTCTTGCGTGGGATGGGAGTAAGTTCGGCAGTGAACAGTATTATTATATGACCATTCGAAACTATGTGAATTTTTCCGCACCGAGTGTGGGTATAAAACAGTCCCAATTACCCGGGTTTACCGCTAGTGGTTTCGTGATGGGACCTTTGGAAATGCGATACTATGTTGCCCTTCATGAAGATAAAAATATCTATGAAAAATTAAAAAATGTTGGCCTCTGTGCCGTATATTTCACAACTGATAAATTTTTCATATCTCCTGAGTTATTACAAGAAATACGCAGCAATGAAATTTCAGGATTTGACGTTAAAACACTTAATAAAGATGAGCTGAAGGGAGGCACCGTTGTTTATGTCTGAGTCTTTCCTCAACGTATTGTGTGTAAGGACAGGACAGCAAGGCAAAGATATGTCTCATAACCAGTGGCTAGTAGAGCTGGCGAATGCTGTGTTCAGTAAATTGGAACGAGGTCAGAGTGAGTTTGTCAGCAATGAAGATGCGCGTCAGGATATGGAAGCCCGGAAGAGCAGAATCAGGAATAAAGCCCGGTGTTGACGTCTATTAATCGCGAATAGCCTCCGGCTGATT